>CAIMWS010000324.1 GCA_903845125.1 uncultured Verrucomicrobiota bacterium | reverse complement strand
AGGTGAGGTGCCAGCCGGGCCGGGCACAGCCGGGGCGCTTGGAGGCGCTGAGGTGGCCTTCGAGCATGGGGCCGAGCTGGCCGAGCTTGGTCAGGGCGGCCTGGCGCCGGGTGTGATGCCGGTTTGGAGACGGAATAGTCGCACGCACATCAATAAGGTAATATACTTATTGAAATAGGCAACTAAAAAAGGCGGTTCGAAGAAAAATATTTCAGGGGGGGTGGGACAAAATGGCCCAGAGGGCCGCCGGCAGGGCCGGAAACCGCTCAAATCTCAACCCGAAGAATTCCTAATTCGGAACCGCCGGAAGTTAGGGGGATTCGGCGTGGGCTTTAAGATCCATTTCCCATGCAGTTGGGAGGCATGACCGGGCCGGCAGCATCAGGCAGACACCAAAACTAAACCCCGTTTTTAAAGGTTTAAAACCCGGTTTGAAGCACTCGCCAAACCACGGTTGATAGTTTGCCGGAACCCCTCCCCAGGGAGCCTGCTACTGGTTGTTGAGTAGCCTGGCCCGGGGGCAGGCACCCCAGGCCCTATTCGAGAAACCTTTGCCTGGCCGTTATTGCCGGCCGACCGGGATGTTGAAATAGCATTGCCACCCGGAGGCGCCTGAACTGGCTCCGAGGGTGATTCCCCCGGAGTTCCACCAAGTCACATGTCCATCTTCGAACAAGAAATTACCGCCGTCTGGCACCGCTTTGTTTCCCGGGTGCGTGCCGCAGGCGACGTCCCGATTGTTGTAACTGGTGTACCAACGCAATCTCGAATCCGAGAGATCCTTGGCCGCCGGCCCTTGCGCCTGATTTTTGTCGATCAGAACAGGCGCCAGACGGTTGGTTCCCATGCCCATCTTTTGCCGGTAAAACCATTGATCCGTTCCCAAACCTTGCACTCCCCACGCCCCCATGGAATTGTTCGCGCGCCCGGGTAAATAGAAATAGCCGAGGAGTTGGGCCGTGTTATCCACGGTGATGTTGTCCGCTTCAAAGACGCGGTGCCAGACTTCGGTGGGGCAAAACAGGACGTCGTTTTTAGTCCGGCTGATTTGCTTGGTGCTGCGCTGGTTCTTCAACAGGTATTTATTCCAGAAATTACTCATATCGGGCATCATCCAGCTCAGATCAAATCCATTAGGGTTGTAAGGGAATGAGTTGTTACAGTCCGCCGCATACATGGCCAAGGCGACGCCCCACTGTTTCTGATTGCTAGCGCAGAGGGTCTTGAGTGCCTTGGCCTTGGCCTTGGCCAGCGCGGGAAGCAACATGCCGGCAAGGATGGCAATGATCGCGATGACGACCAGGAGTTCGATCAAGGTGAAAGCCCTTCGCACCAAGGAGCTTATCTTGGCTGTAATTTGCATAAGATCAATTGAGTTTGTTGGGGCATCCTCGCCGATTTCCTGGCGGTTGTCAAACCCCACAACCACGCGGCAGCAAAAAAAACATCGGCTGGGAATGCGACTGCTTTCGGGGGAGGCTGGCAGCGGTTCATTATTGCGCATTGAAATCCCCCCTGCGATTTTGTTAGAAATGGCCGATATGAATTTGGACGACACGCAGAAAAACAAAGTTTCCCAGTGGATTCAGCAGGGTCTCAAGGTTTCGGAAATCCAGGATCGCATGTTCAAGGAACTGGAAATCCGGATCAGTTACATGGAGTTGCGTTTGCTGCTGTCCGAGCTCAGTTTGACCCCCAAAGATCCCGCCCCGGCGCCGCCACCCAAGCCATTGCCTGCCAAAGCGGCCCCGGCTGAATCCGCCCTGGCCGATCCGGAGGACGACCTGCCGGAGGATGCTGACTTGGAAGCCAAAGACCTGCCGGATTCCTCCTCGGCGGTTTCCGTCTCAGTGGATCAGCTCGCGTATCCAGGCACGGTGGTCAGCGGGAAGGTGACCTTTTCCGATGGGGTCACCGCGGTGTGGCGGATTGATCAGCAGGGTCGTACAGGCCTGGCGCCCAGCCAGCCTGGCTACCGGCCGAATCCGGCGGACATGGCCGCCTTCCAGCAAGGCTTGAGCCGGGAACTGCGGAAATTGGGATATTGTTGATTTTTCCGGTCATCCTGTGAATTGACAGCCTCAACTTGAACTGGCGGACAACATAATTTACAGATATGGAATTGACGGTGGAAATGTTTGAAGGGGAATTGGCCGAGGCGTTGAAGACTTACGAGAAATACGTCATTTGCCTTGAAAAAACCCCGGATGACTGCCGGGCCTCCCTCGTTTCGCTGACCACCAAGGCCATCAAGGCTTATGCCACCCGTGCTCCACATTTGAGGCACGGCATTGCTTTGGATCAATTCCATACCATCATCATCAGCCAGGCCGAAGGGCCGCGGCCGCTGTGCGGCATCTATTTCAACCTTCATTCCCCTTACAAAAAACCACCCGAAAAACCCAAAACCACCCTTGCTTGAGCCGCGGTGGCAGGGTGCCACCCTCCCGGTCAGGCCACGATGCCTATGAAACGCCGAACTTTCCTGCGCCGGTTTGGGGCCGCTTCGGCGGCCGTTTCCTGGGTCCCGTCGGTGTCGGCTGGCGAGCCGGCGGCGACTCCGGCCGCTGATGCGTCGGCCAAGTCCACCGAAGTGCGGTTGGAATGGTTGCGGCCCCGGCAGATCGAGGCGGCCATGAAACAATGCCCGGTGCTGTTCCAGCCTCTGGGCACCATCGAGTGGCATGGCTACCAAAATGTGGTGGGTTTGGACGCGGTGAAAGCCCATGCTTTGTGCATTCAGGCCGCCCAGCGCGGCGGCGGCCTCGTGGCCCCGCCCCTGTTCGGTGGTGTCGGTGGCCTGAATGAGCCGCATACTTTCGTCATGGAGCCGGAGGACGATGTGTTTTCCAACCTGCTCCGGCCTTGGGTGGAACGGCTTTGCCGTGAGGCAGTCCGCCAGGGATTCCGGGCGGTGATCATCCTGACGGGCCATTACGGGGCCGCCCAGCAGATCGTGGTGCGCGAACTGGCTGCGCGTCTGACCCGGATTCTGGCCGTCCCGGTTTTGGGCACCCCTGAATATTGGCTGGCCTTGGATGCCGGCTACCTTGGGGACCATGCGGCCTGGGGGGAGACTTCCCTGATGCTCCATCTCCAGCCTGCCAGCGTGGATTTGGGCCAGTTGGGCGAGGCGCCTCATAAGGGTGTTCATGGGCGGGATCCCAAAACCACCGCCACCGCCGCCGATGGTCGGCGCCTGGCTGAGACTATCATTGGCCGCCTGGCCGCCCTGGCCAGCCAAATGCCCCAGTGGGATGCCGCCACGCGCGAGCGTTTTTTGCACGCCGAGTCGGCCTTGGTGGCGCGCCAGTTGCTGCTGGCCGGCCGGGAGAAAAGCACCTGGGCTGCCTGGCGGAACCTCGCCCCGATGGCTCCTTACGGCCAATTATTGGTGGAGCGCAAATTCGAGGAGATTGCCGGGATCGCGGAAAAGTTGTAAGTCCCGGCGCGGCCGGGTATGCGGGGAATGGAGGAAAAAAAGTGGCGTGAATTGCTTCACGCCACCTGTCTCCCAAACCTGTATCACCTCAACCCAAATAAATGCCAGACTGCGGTCTAGGCATCGTAATACAGGAAGAATTCATACGGATGCGGGCGCAGCCGTAGCGCGTCGTGTTCCTTGCGCTTGGCGCTCACCCACATATCCAGGAAGTCGCGGCTGAATACGTCGCCCTTGAGCAGGTATTCGTGGTCCGCTTCCAGGCAATCCAGCGCTTCGCCCAGACTGCCGGGCACGCTAGGCACCTTCTTCAGTTCCTCCGGCGGCAGCTCATAGATGTTCTTGTCCAGGGGTTCGCCTGGGTCGATCTTGTTCAGCACGCCATCCAAGCCCGCCAGCATCAGGGCGGCGAAGGTCAGGTAAGGGTTGGCGGATGGGTCCGGCGGACGATATTCGATCCGCTTGGCCTTGGGATTGTCACTATACATCGGAATGCGGACCGCCGCACTGCGATTGCGTGAACTGTAGGCCAGGTTCACTGGCGCTTCGTAGCCAGGCACCAGCCGCTTGAAGGAATTGGTGGTGGGGCTGCAGATGGCGCAGAGAGACCGTGCGTGCTTCAGGATGCCGCCGATATAATAGAGGGCCATCTGGCTCAGACCGGCGTATTCATTGCCGGCGAACAGCGGCTTGCCTTTTTTCCACAGCGATTGATGCACGTGCATCCCGGAGCCATTGTCACCGAACAGCGGCTTGGGCATGAAGGTGGCCGTTTTATTGTGCTTGCGGGCCACGTTCTTCACCACATAGCGGTAAACCATCATCTTGTCGGCCGCGCGCATGAGGGAATCAAAGCGGTAATCGATTTCCGCCTGGCCGGCGGTTGCCACTTCGTGGTGCTGGCGCTCGATCGGGACCCCGAGTTGCTCCATCACCAATACCATTTCCGTGCGGATGTCCTGCTGGGTGTCCGCGGGCGCCACGGGGAAATAGCCTTCTTTGTAGCGGATCTTGTAACCCAGGTTCGGCATCTCGTCATTGCCGGAGTTCCAGATGCCTTCGTTGGAATCCACCGAGTAGAAGCAGCCGTTGGTCTTGGCATCGTATTGCACGTTGTCGAAGATGAAGAACTCGGCTTCCGGCCCCATGTAACAGGTGTCGGCCAGCCCCGTGCTCAACAGGTATTTCTCGGCGCGCTGCGCGATGCCCCGCGGGTCGCGGTTGTAGGCTTCCTTGGTGCCGGTCTCGGCGATCGTGCAGGTCAGGCTCAAAGTGGGCACTGCGCAGAACGGATCCATGAAGGCTGTGGCCGGATCTGGCATGGCCAGCATGTCCGAGGCTTCGATGCTCTTCCAGCCCCGGATGGAGGATCCGTCAAATCCCAAGCCTTCCGCGAAGGCGTCTTCCGTCAATTCTGCGATCGGCATGCTGAAATGCTGCCAGATCCCGAAGGTGTCCACGAATTTGATGTCCACCATTTTGGCCTCGTTTTTACGGGCCAGTTCTAATACGCTTTTGGGTGTACTCATTGTTTGTTCTTTTATGTGCCGCGTCGCCGCCTGCCGTTCCGGTTTTCCAGATCCGCCCGGCAGGGGCGACGCTTGATTGTTTTGGTTAAAATTGGCTCCTAGCCGTGATATCCTTCCTCACCGTGTTCCGCCAGATCGAGGCCGATTGTTTCAACTTCCTCGGAGGGGCGCAATCCAATTATTGTTTTGACAATGAAGGCGATGATGACCGTCATTACCACCGCCAGGGTCACCGTGATGACCATGGCCTTCAACTGTTCCAGCCAGAGGCCGTGCCCCACCAGCTTGCCCAGACCATTGGCTGCGCTCGGTGTTCCGGCCGCCCCGGACAGATTGGAGTTGACGGACGCATTGGCCAGCACGCCCGTGAGGAATGCCCCCAGCGAACCGCCCACTGCGTGGACACCGAATGTGTCCAGCGCATCGTCATAGCCCAGCCAGCCTTTCAGCTTGTAGCAAGCGAAGAATGGCACCAAGCCTGCCGCGATACCGATAATTATAGCGCCGGACGGATCTATGAACCCGGTGGCAGGAGTCACAACCACCAGACCCGCCACGGCGCCAGAGCAGAATCCCAGGATGCTGGGCTTGCCTTTCAGCAAGTACTCAGCCATGGCCCACACAAAGGAGGCCACCGCTGTCGCCAGCGTTGTGGTCATGAATGCGTTGGCGGCTATGCCATCCGCGGCCACTGCGCTGCCCGCGTTGAACCCATACCAGCCCACCCACAGCATGCCGGTGCCCACCATACATAGCACCATGCTGTGCGGAGGCATGGGTTCTTTCGGGAATCCCAACCGTTTACCCAGGATAAGACATAAAATCAGGGCGGACCATCCCGAGGACATGTGCACTACGGTGCCCCCTGCGAAATCGATCGCTTTGATCTTGGCGTCGCCATTCCAGACGCCATTCATGAAACCGTCGATGCCCCACACCATGTGGGCCAGCGGAAAGTAAACCAGGAACATCCATAGCGTCATAAAGAGCAGGATAGCCGAGAACTTCATGCGCTCCGCGATCGCGCCGATGATCAGTGCCGGGGTGATGATCGCAAACATCAGCTGATACATCGAAAACACATTGTGCGAGACCCATGCGGCGTAATCCGTGTTGGGATTCGAATCCACTCCTTTCAGGAAGGCGAACGTCGTCCCGCCCAGGAACGGGCTGCCTTTGGCAAAAACAAAGCTGTAGCCCACCGCCCACCACAGGATGGTCACCAAACCGGCTAAACCCAGGCATTGGGCCAGCACGGATAGCACATTTTTCCGCCTCACCAGGCCGCCGTAAAACAGCGCCAGGCCGGGCAGCGTCATGAATAGCACCAGCGCGGAGGAGGTCATCATCCAGCCATTGTGCCCCGGGCCGGCCCCGGAAACTTTGCTTGATTTCTTGGCAGCATCGGTGGCGCGGGCACCGTTGTTTACATAGGCTTCCAAATCCGCCAACCGCTCCTCCATGGTGGGTTCAGTATTGGTTGTGGTCACCGCCGCTGCTTGGGCGGTCGCATTGGTCACTGCCGCCACCACCGCGTTTACGGCGGTCGTTGGTGAGGCGGGGGCATCGGCGGCGGCCAAGTTCCAAACCGGCCCCACCGCGGCCAGGCATATGCCAATTACACAAATTAATCTTTTCATAAATTATTCAGCTGCAAAATTCGTTTTCAGGAATGTCAAAGCCTACACCGCTTGATCACCTTTTTCCTCGGTCCGGATCCGGATGGCTTGTTCGATGGAGTAAACAAACACTTTTCCATCACCGATCTTGCCCGTTTTAGCCGCCTTGATGATCGCTGCCACCGCGGGTTCCCATTGATTGTCTCCCAGCACAATTTCCAGTTTGATTTTGGGCAGAAAATCGACTGTATATTCACTGCCGCGGTAAATTTCGGTATGGCCTTTCTGCCTTCCAAATCCCTTCACCTCGGAAACCGTCATTCCCTCGATGCCCATATCTCCCAAGGCGTCCTTTACTTCCTCAAGCTTGAATGGCTTGTTGATCGCTTCGATTTTTTTCATAATTCTGTTACGATTTAAAAATACCAAAGTTCCAGACCCGACTCTTCGGCCTTAAGCATTTAGGATGCCAAACGGGGATCAGCTGATCCTTGATGTCGTAAGTCACTTGT
>CAIMWS010000323.1 GCA_903845125.1 uncultured Verrucomicrobiota bacterium | reverse complement strand
TCTTAATTTTCGCCACCAGCCCCATCGGGTCTGGCCTCACCGCTTTGTCCTCTTTCACACGACCCAATTGAAAATTGATCCTGGAGTGCCCCGTGGCGGTTGACGGGGGGGTAATTCGGAATTGCCGCCGGGCACGCAATCCTGCTGACACGGCCGGCCCGGGATGTTAAATTAGGGACACGTTTAACCTGGAAAAATTGAATTTTAAGGACCTCACATGAAATTAATGCAAACAATCATTGGCCTGGCCATGAGCTGGGTGGCCTTGGGCCTCGGGTCACAAATCAAAGCCCAGGACGTCCTGCCGCTCAATGGCGCCTGGAATTTTGCCCTGGACCGGGAGGATAAAGGCATCACCGAACGCTGGTTCGACCGCCAGCTGGCGGACAAGCTGAACCTGCCCGGCTCGCTCCAGGAGCAGGGATTCGGCGACCTGCCGTCAACCAATACGGCATGGATAGGCGACCTGAATGACCGCACTTTTTTCACCGATCCCAAGTATGCCCCCTACCGGGAGACGGCCAATTTCAAATTCCCTTACTGGCTTACGCCCACGCGGCATTACAGCGGGGCGGCCTGGTACCAGCGGGAGGTGGTGATCCCCGCGGGATGGCAGGGCAAACGGGTGGTCCTGCAGCTGGAGCGCCCCCACTGGCAGACCACGGTATGGGTGGACACCCAGCTGATCAGCACCAACGTGAGCCTGGCCGCGCCCCATGAGTATGAGCTGACCACCCTGATGTCCCCGGGCAAACACCGGCTGACGATCCGGGTGGATAACCGCTACCTGCTGGGTGTGGGAGCCAATTCCCATTCCGTGTCGGACCAAACCCAAGGCAACTGGAACGGCATCGCGGGGCGGCTGTACCTGGCGGCCAGCGGCCTGGCGTGGATCGACAATGTGCAGGTTTACCCCTCCGTGGCCAAGCGCGCCATCAAGGTGCAGGTGGAGATCCGCAATGCGAGTGGCGAGAGCGGCCAGGGCACCGTGGCCCTGGCGGTCCAGGGGGTGAACGGGGCCAAATCCGTCCACCTTGCCGTCCGGGAATTTCCGGTGCAATGGACGAAAGAGGGCGGACGTGGGGAATGGGATTATGAACTGGGCGCCCAGGCCCCGCTGTGGGACGAGTTCAATCCGGCCTTTTACCGGCTCACCACCACGCTCCATTCCGGCGCGGCCCGGCTCGACAGCCGGCAAACGGCCTTTGGCCTGCGCGAGGTAGGAGTGGCGGACAGCCAGATCACCATCAACGGCCGCCCGGTGTTCCTGCGGGGGACGCTGGAGTGCTGCATTTTTCCGCTCACCGGGTATCCCCCCACCGACGTGGACAGCTGGAAGAAAGTTTACAAGGCAGCCCAGGCCCACGGCCTGAACCATTTCCGGTTCCATTCCTGGACCCCGCCGGAGGCGGCGCTGGACGCGGCCGATGAGTTGGGGATCTACTGCTACGTGGAGTGCCCCACCTGGGCCAACCAGGGCGCCACGGTGGGGGATGGCGCGCCGGTGGACGCATGGATCTACCAGGAAGGGGACCGCATCCTGAAGACGCTCGGCAACCACCCGTCCTTCATCCTGATGTCCTACGGCAACGAACCGGCGGGCCGGAACATGAACCGCTGGCTGGGGGACCTGGTGAATTACTGGAAAGGCCGGGATCCGCGGCGGCTTTACACGTGCGCCGCCGGCTGGCCCCGGCTGCCGGAGAACCAGGTGCACGTCACCCCCGATGCCCGGGCTTTCCCGGTCCATGCCCGGCTGGGGGAGACGAAGGGGGATTATTCCGGGTTCCTCCAGAAACAGAAGGTGCCGGTCCTGAGCCATGAGATCGGCCAGTATTGCGTGTTCCCGAACCTGGACGAAATCCCCAAATACCGGGGCTGGCTGCGGGCGCGGAATTTCGAGATCGTAAGCGATTTCCTGAGCCAGCACGGCCTGCGCTCCCAGGCGCGGGATTTTCTGCTCGCCTCGGGCCGCTTCCAGACTCTGTTCTACAAGGATGAGATCGAGGCCTGCCTCCGCACGGCCGGATGGGGCGGATTCCAATTGCTGGACCTGCACGATTTCCCCGGCCAGGGAACGGCGCTGGTAGGGGTGCTGGATCCCTTCTGGGAGGGCAAAGGCTATGTGAAACCGTCCGAATACCGCCGTTTCTGCGACGAAACGGTGCCGCTGGCACGGCTGCCCAAGCGCATTTTCACCAGCGATGAAACCGTTATCGCCGCGGTGGAGGTGGCCCACTTCGGCGCCCGGGATCTGCCCCGAGCCGTCGTTTCCTGGCGCGTCCGGGATGCGCGGAACGCGTCCTTTGTGGCGTGGGGCAAGTTTGAGCCGCGCGACCTGCCCACCGGCAAGCTTTCGCCCTTGGGCGAGGTTCGTTTTCCGCTCACCGCCTATGCCCGGCGCGCCGGGGCGCTGAACCTGGAGGTCCGCTTCGAGGGCGCCCGCTTTGCCAATGATTGGAACCTCTGGGTTTACCCCGCCAAAATGGAGGAAGCCCCCGCGCACGAGGTGCTCGTGACCAGCCAGGTGGAGGAGGCGCTCACGGCGCTGGCGACCGGCCGGAAGGTGGTTTTGCTGGCGCGGCCCGCCAGCGTGACCGGCAAGACCGTGGGGCGGTTCGACCCGATTTTCTGGAACAAGATGTGGTTCCCCACCCAGCCCCAGCACACGCTCGGCCTGCTGATGGACCCCAAACACCCCGCGCTGGCCCAATTCCCCACGGCCTCTCATAGCGACTGGCAATGGCAGGATCCGCACAACCAAGCCAAGCCGATGGTCCTGGACAGCCTCCCGGCGGACCTGCGGCCCATTGTCCAGGTGATCGACGACTGGAACACCTGCCGCAAGCTGGGCCTGGTCTTTGAGGCCAAGGTGGGCGCCGGCAGCCTGCTGGTCTGCTCCATCGACCTGGAAAAAGACCTGGCCACCCGGCCCGCGGCCCGCCAGCTGCGCCAGAGCCTCCTGGCCTACACCGCCGGGAACCGGTTCCAACCCAAGACCAGCGTGGTGCCCGAAACCGTGCGCGGCCTGTTCCGGGAGCTGACGGCCACGGAAAAATTGGGCGTCCGGGTGGTGAAAACCGACAGCCAGGCCCAAGGATTCCCTCCGGCCCAGGCCATCGACGGGGATCCCGCCACCCTCTGGCATACCGCCTGGGACGACGGTGCGCCCAATTTCCCCCATGAACTCGTGCTGGGCTGGGACCAATCGGCCACGCTTAAAGGGGTGCGTTTGACACCCCGCCAGGATAGGAACCCCAACGGCATGATCAAAGATTACATGATCCACTTGAGCCTCGATGGCACCAATTGGGGGGAACCCGTGGCCAAAGGCGCGCTCCGGGCGGGTGCCAGCACGCACAACCTCAATTTTTCCGTACCAAAGCCGGCCCGGTTCCTCAAGCTGACGGCGGTTTCTTCCTTCGATGCCAGCAAACCGTATGCGTCGCTGGCCGAAATCGAGTTCCTGGTGGAAAACGGGAACAAGTAACGGGCAGCCCTGGCGGGTGCCGGGTTGGGAACGGATGCGAATAGTAGGAATCTGCGAAAGTGTGGTATGATAACGAATCAATTGCTGAAAATCCTGTTGGCGATGTGGTGGCTGGGGGGACTGGCTGCCAGCCAGGCGGAGGAACCGCCCAAAGTTTTGTATTGGTACCCGCCGGTCTCGACCAATTATACCAAAGCCAAAGTGGTTTTGTTTGCCCAGGGCATCCGGGTGCAATATGTCACCCTGGAGGAGATCGCGCTGCTGCCGGCCGGCTCCAGCCTCTTCGTGATCGACCGGGACGAGGAGGACTCGCTGGAGGTGATTCCACAGATCGACGGCTTGATGCTGCGCGGCGGCAATTGCGCGCTGCTGTTGTCCAAGCGCGCCGCCCTGCTGGACAAGTTCAACGACCAGACCGGAATGCGCTGGAATTTCATGATCGACCGGAAATTCTACAATGTGGATCTGAAGGCCTATAATGGCCAGGCGCTTTGCCCGGCGTGGAACAAGCTGGTGGTGGGGTTCGGCGAAAACGAGCTAAACAGCTGCATCTACAATGCGATCATCCCCCGGGATGAAAAACAGGTGGCGGCGCGGATGATCGACGAACCCACGGGGCTCTCCCATGTCACCGCCATCCGGCAGGAGGTGGGCCCGGGTTTTTTGACGGTCCTGTGCCTGCCGCTGGCCAAGGACCTCTGTTTCCTGGATCGTTACATCGAGAACCTCGACAACCAGGCCGCCCTGGCGCGCCTGGCCCAGTATGTGTTCAACCGGGGCGCCTCCGAAGCTGCGCCCAAGCCGGCGCCCAAACCTTTGCCCGCCTCCACCCCTCCCCCCGGCCTGGCAGCGCTGGCGGCACAATTGAACCAGGAAATCGACCGTTTGAAGCAATTGGTGGCGGAGAGCCAGCTGGCTGAGCTGCGGCGGATCGCCGACGAACTGCGCGCCCGGGCGGAAAAAGAATAGTCCCGGGCGGCACGTGCCGGGAAGGCAGGCCATTCCCGCCCGCGATCCGATGTACCTGTAACCGCGCTGGGATTTCACCCGTCTAATTTGGTGAAACAAAGGAAAGCTTATGACTATGAAATGGATCAATATTGTGGTGCTGGGAATGCTGGCGGGTTCCTTGGTGTCCGCCACCGCTCAGGAGGCGCCGGAACGCAGCCGGCCGATGGCCGGCCCACCCCAGGATCGGCCAGTGGTTCGTCCGATGGTGGAACTGCGCCAAAAACTGGAGCTCATGCGGCAGAAATTGCGCGCCTTGGAAGCCGCCCAGCAAATGGACGATGCCGCCGTTCTAAGGAAGGAAATCGCCGATCTGGAGCGCCAAGCCCGCCCGCCGGGCCGTCCGCAAGTCCAGGTTCAACCCCGGCAGGATCCCGAGGAGCGTATTCGGGTGCTCAAACAGGAGATCAAGGAATTGCGCAAAAAAGGGCACGGCGGAAAACGGGGCGGGTTCGGCTCCGCCCGACGCAACCCGGATATGCAGCCGCCCGGAATGCAGCCGCCCGGCAATCCCGATGAGCGGGAACGGCGGCTGCAGCACCTGCGGGTCGCCATTGATAATTTGCGGGCCGTCGGGATGAATCCCGCCGCCGACCGCCTCCAGCAAATGATTGGTAATATGAGGCAAGGCGGCCAGCCTCCGATGGGGCAGCCGGCGGGTCCCGGCCTGCGGCGTGGTCCAGGGCCAGGCGCCGGGCCAGGCCCGGGCATGAACCCCATGGGCATGGTCAAGGAGCGCATGGAGCAACTGCAGGCGCAGATCCAGGAGTTGCAGCAAAACCTGAAGGCGCTCCGCCAACGCCTGGATCAACGGGATGGCAGCGCAAAGTAATCGAGGGAAACGATCCGCAGGCATTGGAAGTCCTCGCGGATCCAAATAACATTCGGCAATCCCCGGTGGCCAGTCCGCCGGGGGTTTTTTGTTGCCCGGTAAAGAGGCCGGTGGCAACCAGGATCAGGCCCGGTCCTGGATCATTTCCCGGCGGCTGCCGCTGAGCAACTGCTCCACGAAATTGGTGGAATAGACGCCGCGGCGGAAATTGGGATCCTGCAGGATGAGCTGCTCGAATTGGATGGTGGTTTTGATGCCGGTGATCATGAACTCGCCCAAGGCCCGGCTCATGCGGTCCATGGCTTCCCGGCGGTCCTTGCCATAAGTCACCAGCTTGCCGATCATGGAATCGTAATGGGGCGGGATGACATAGCCGGCATAAGCATGGCTATCCACCCGCACCCCGCCCCCCCCCGGCTGGTAATACATCTCGATGCGCCCGGGGCTGGGCCGGAACCCGTCGCAGGGATCCTCGGCGTTGATCCGGCATTCGATGGCGTGGCCCTTGAATTGGATGTCCCCTTGGGAAATCTTCAGCGGCTCGCCATGGGCGATCAGGATCTGCTGGCGGACCAGGTCGATGCCGGTGACCTCCTCAGTGATGGCGTGCTCCACCTGGATGCGCTTGTTCATCTCGAGGAAATAAAAACCGCCCTTTTCATCGACGATGAATTCCACCGTGCCGGCATTGGTATAGTTCGCCTCCTCGGCGATGCGGATGGCGGCCTTTCCCATTTGTTTGCGGAGGGCCTTGAACCGCATCTCGATCAGCGGCGAGGGGGTTTCCTCCACCACTTTCTGGTTGCGCCGCTGCACGGAGCAATCCCGCTCGCCCAAGTGGATGATGTTCCCCTTGTTGTCCCCCAGGATCTGGAATTCGATGTGGTGCGAATTCTCGATGAATTTCTCAATATAGACGCCCGCGTTGCCGAACGATTTTTCCGCTTCCGTGCGGGCGGAGTGGTAGCCTTTGAGCAGGGAGATGTCGTTGTGGGCCACCCGCATGCCGCGCCCGCCGCCGCCGGCGATGGCCTTGATCATTACGGGATATCCCACCCGCTTGGCAATGGCCAGGGCATCCGGTTCGTTATCCACCACCCCATCCGAGCCGGGCGGCGTGGGTACTCCGGCCTTTTTGGCGAGCACGCGGCTGACTGCCTTGTTTTCCATGGCGTTCATCGCCCGCGAACTCGGGCCGATGAAGCGGATGTTGCAATTCTCGCAAACGTCGGCGAAATGGGGGTTTTCGGCCAAAAATCCGTAGCCCGGGTGGATGGCATCCACATCCGTCAACTCGGCAGCGCTGATGATGCGCTCGATGCGCAAATAGCTCTCCGAGCTGGGGCCTTTGCCGATGCAGATGGCCTCATCAGCCAGTTGCACATGCATGGAGTTGGCGTCCACCTCGGAGTAAACCGCCACGGTCCGGATATTGAGATCCTTGCAGGCGCGAATGATGCGGACCGCAATTTCGCCGCGGTTGGCAACCAGTATCTTCTCGAACATGTATTAAAAAAGGCTCGGCGATTGGGGAAAGTTAAAGCGGACGAATCTTGAACAACGGTTGCCCATATTCCACTGGCTGGCTGTTTTGGCACAACACTTGGGTGATCACCCCCGAGGTCTCGGCCTTGATTTCGTTCATCACTTTCATGGCCTCGATGATGCATACCACGGTATCGGGCGTGATCTGGGTTCCCACGTCCACATAAGGAGCGGCCTCCGGCGATGGAGCTCGATAGAAAGTCCCGACCATGGGTGATTTGATCTCCTGATCGTTGGAAACCACTACGGCTGGGCTGGCCGCCACCGCCGCCGGGGCCGCCACCAAGGTCATCGGCGCTGGAGCCGCATAGGAAATCGAGGGAACTTCATCCGACCCCGAGCCACCGCCATTGGTATTGCGACGCAGCTTGATTTTGAAATCATCCCGCTCCAGCTCAAACTCCGAGATGGCATTTTTCTTCATCAAGTCGATGATGGCTTTGATGTCTTTAATATCCACAGCGCTCTCCTGATGCTTTGCCTTCCACCAAATTCATGTATTTAAAAAAAAGCAGTAGCACAAAAATCGGCACTGCTTGACCGCAACCGTTATATAATGCTCAGGATAATAAAGGGAGGGGTATGGGGCGTCAAGCATTGAAAATTCCAGCCCGGCGAAATGGCTTAAAAAAGCCGGATTATGGGCGGAAAACGATAATCAAGATTTATTGATTAACGATATAGCTGCTTGAAGTCCCAAAAGATACGAATGAGGTCCAAAACCTGAGATTACCCCCTTGCACACGGCCGCCATCATAGACCGATGGCGGAATTCTTCCCGGGCGTGGACGTTCGATAAATGGATCTCAATGGCCGGAATGCCAACCGCCGCGATGGCGTCACGGATGGCAATGCTGGTATGCGTGTAGGCCGCCGCATTAATCACCAGCACTTGGAACTCGTTTCGGGCATTTTGAATCCACGTAACCAAGTCTCCTTCCGAGTTCGATTGGCGAAAATCGACTGTCACTTGCGCCAGAGCCGCCTGCTCTTTCACCTTCAATTCAATGTCTTTTAAAGTGTGAGATCCGTAAACATTTGGCTCTCTCAGGCTCAATAAATTCAAATTCGGGCCATTAATGAAGAGGATTTTATTCATATAACGTTAACTTTGATTGGTTGTATCAACCTCAGATTGACCCTCCAAACTGACTGCGCCCAGCGTTGCCCCCAACAAGGTGAATGCGGGCCAGGCAATGGCCGGGATATAAAGCCCAAACTCGACGGCGCTCTGACACACCCAACCGAAGAGGCCCAACCATGCCGCCTGCCAAAGGGCTTCAGGATTGGCTTTAAGTTTACGATAAAGTGTGATCATTGCCGCAAAAATGAAGCCAAGATAGGAGAAAAAACCGACTAAACCGGAATCGGTGAATTGTTCCAGGTAATCATTATGAACCAGGCGGGCCATTTCCGATTCAGGGGCTTTGATTTTCTGGTAAGGAACCGAGAAAGTTCCCGGACCGGTTCCGCAGATTGGGTTTGCCAAACCGGTCACCCAGGCCGCCCGCCAATAATCCATGCGGGCACTGACACTGGTGGCCCCTTTCTGAAAGTAGGCGGAAAATTTAACGATAAAGCCGGTTAAACCACCAACCAGCATCAAAATACTGAGTGCCCACTTCAGTTTTTTAACGGGCAGGAGCCGGTGGATCAGCAAAAACAGCAGCATAATAACAATCAACCAACCCGCTTTGGAGCCAGACCAATAAAGACAAGCCAAGGAACAGTAAGCGAACAAACCCACCAGCACTTCACTCAATATTTTCGGCATGGGAAGCGTCAACCGCCAAAGGGAAACGAGCGCTGCCGGAACCAATAAAAGGATCACTCCCGCCAGTGCATTGGGATAAACCAAGGTGGAAAAAACGCGCTGTTTTTGAATTCTTTGGAGTAATTCTGGAGGCAAAGATTGCCAGTTGGGCTGTTCGTAGATGAACCGCTGAAGCGCCTCCAAGCCACCGTAATGCTGGTTGAATCCGCGCCAAAAAACGAGGGTTAAACCGAGCAGGACCCCCGGCCAGATCCAGAGGAATTCATGGGGCTTTCGCAATAACAGGCGAGCCAACAGGAAACAGGCGCAACAAACCGAAAAATGCAGCATCGTATTACGGGTAAGATTAACGTTAACCGTCCCAATTGAAGCGATAAACTGCCAGAAAAACCAGATTCCTAATGGTAAAACGACCCATTTCCCATGACCCAGATCGAACTTCCTGATCAGAAACAAACCGAGGACCGCCAAAGGGATAAACAGATAAAAGGCTCGATACATCGACCACGGTTCAAAGAAACGTTCGGCCAGATCGGGGGCGGCATTCTCCGGTTGGGAAACAGCGGCACTTTGGGTCAATTTGAGCAGTGGATTCCCCTGCCAATCAGCGCTTTGGGCCACCAAATGATCCAAAATCACGGGATTGCCAAATTTAACCAAAGCCAGCCCCAGGAACAATCCCCAGAGCAAGGCAAACAGTTTCGACCAGGGAAATTTGGTGGGGATGACCTTACTCATCGGGAACGAATCGGTTCACAGCTGCAGTTTTAAGAAACTGACTTCGAGCGCCAAGGCTTCCTGGACGTTGGATTCCAATATGCGCTGTAAATCTTCGACCACCCCCAGGTTTTCCATGGCTTGCTCCGGATTGATCCGGGCGGCGACTGCCTGCGTGGCACCGGCCAAACCAGCCAGGCAGAGTTGATCCAATGGCAAAGCTTGGGTTACCAACCAGACATCGCGCAACCAAGCCTGAATGCCGGCGATCAGTTCGGTGCGCTGGCGGCGGTATTCGGCTTCGATCGCGGCCGCCAGCTCCGTTTCCCATTTATCGCGGAGCTTGGAATCCGCGTCCGCGTAGCGTTCCAAAGGGGAGCGCTGGGTGAGATGGGTCTCGATCTCAGATTTGAGGGCATTTAGTTTGGCCGCCAGACTGCCCAGCCAGCGATAACGATCCAGCAAGGTTTTGCCCTGGTTTTTGACGAGCTCACTTAAGGTTTTGAGCCACTCCAAGTGCTGGCCCGCCACCCGGAACCCGGCCTCGCCGCTGAAATTGAGCCGCAAGCAGCGGGACATCACCGTTTCCAAAACACGGCCCGGCTCACTGGTGAGGAGGATCAAAACCGAGCGGGCGGGAGGCTCCTCCAAAGTTTTCAGGAAGGCATTGGCGGCCTGCGTATTCAAGCGGTCAGCGGCCACGATCACCATGACCTTGAAATTGGCCTCCATCGGCTTGAGGTTGATGGTTTGCATCAAGTCCCGGATCTGGTCGATGGTGATCGCACGCGATTTGGATTCGGGCCGGATCCATTGGACATCCGGATGGTTTTCGTGGCCAATGCGCTGGCAATTCAGGCAGTGATCGCAGCAATCCAAGGCCAGGCCGCCGCCGAGCCGGGGCGGTTGGGTGCAATTGAGGGTCTTGGCCACGGTCTGGGCCATGGCTTCCAGCACCCCGGGATCGGATCCGGTGAAAAGATAACCGTGGGCCAGGCGGCCTTTTTCCAGGCTGCGTTGGAGCAGTTGGACAATATGTTGCTGATCTGAAAACGCGGCAAACGACACAGCCTGAACTTATCCAGAGTTCCCCCGCAGCACAAAGCAATTTTCCAGCCCGCGCACGGGAGGGAGTCGCCGGGTCGGGGGATCAGGCTTTCCCGGGGGGATTGGCTGGACGCTGGTATTGCTCGATCCAAGGGCGGGCGGCCGCCGGGACATGCAATACCACGCGGCGATGGGTGGCCAGAATGGGCAGCAGCAGGCTTTCAAAGCGCCAGAAACGCCGGGTGGTGAGACCGCCCACCTGGTCCCAGGGGATCAGCAGTGGCTGGTGCCCCATGCGAAAAAACCACATCGGCACCAGGTAGATCCCGCAAGGGGAAAAGGTCACATTCAGGCAGCCCGAATAATTCATCCCCCAGCCGCATTGCATGCCGCAGCCCCGGACGTCATGCCCCGAGGGGCGCCGGTCGGCCGGGTGCAGGCGGGCCAGTTTGCGCCAGCCAGTCAGCAGGGAAATCAAAAAAACCAGGGCGAGCCAGTAAGCCACGATGCCAGCCACCAACAGCGGAATGTAAGCAGCCGGCAGATTGCCAGCGAGAATGATGCGCGCGGAGGCCTCCATGCGCTATTCGTAGCGCAGCGCGTCGATCGGGTCCAACTGGGCGGCTTTGCGCGCAGGGTAAAAGCCGAAGAAAATACCGATCGCACCGCTGAAGAGGAAAGAAATCACGATGGAATCCATGGAAATCAGTGTGGCCCAGCCCATTTTCGAGGAGACCAGGGTGGACCCCCCCATGCCCAGGAATATGCCCAGAATCCCCCCCACCAGGCTCAAAGCGATGGCCTCGATCAGGAATTGGAGCAAAATATCGCGGCTGCGGGCGCCGACGGCGAGGCGAATGCCGATTTCCCGGGTGCGCTCGGTCACGCTCACCAGCATGATGTTCATGATGCCGATGCCACCCACCAGCAAGGATACACTGGCGATGGATCCCAGGAGCAGAGTCATCACCCGCGAGGCCTCGGTGGCGGTCTGGGTGATTTCCTGCTGGGTGCGGACGAGGAAGTCATCATCCTTGCCGGGTTCGATCTTGTGCCGCTGGCGGAGCAGATCGGTGATTTGCTGCTGCACCTCGGTCACCGCCTCGGAGGAGACGGATTTGATCTGGAAGGAACGGAAGGTGGTGACCCCGCTCAACCGCTTCATGGCGCTGGTATAAGGCACCAGGACGATGTCATCCTGATCCTGGCCCATCATGGACATGCCTTTGGAGGAGAGGAGGCCGGTGACCACAAACGGGGCATTTTTGATGCGGATGATCTGCCCGACCGGGTCGCCTTCGCCAAACAAGGTCGTGGCGGTGGTTTTGCCGATCACGGCCACTTTGTTCGCGCCGCGCACATCCTGCTCGGTGAAAATGGCTCCACTGGCGATCGGCCAGGAGCGCACATCGGGGTATTCATCGCCCACGCCAAGGATGGAGGAGTTGATATTCTGGCTGCCCACGGCGATCTGGGCGGCGGTGCGCACTTCGGGACTGCTCGCCGCAACGCCGCTGACCTCCCGCCGGATCGATTCGTAATCCTCCTTGGTCAGGGTGGGCATGCTGCCGAACCCCATGGCAAAGCCGCCCCGGGAGAAATTGCCGGACATGACCAGGATGACATTCTGCCCCAAGCTGGCGATTTGGGCTTCGACCTGGGCTTTGGCGCCGTTGCCGATGCTGACCATGGCGATCACCGCCCCCACCCCGATGATGATGCCGAGCATGGTGAGCAGGGTGCGCAACGTATTGCGCCGCAAAGCGCGAATGGACATTCTGAGGGTGGCGAAAATGATCATGGCGCAAGTTGGATGGCTTGTTGTTCGGCGCGCAGTTTCTCGAGTTCATCGGCGGCATCCAACCGGTTGGCCACGGGCACATCGCTCACCACGCGCCCATCGCGCATGACGACATTGCGCATGGTGTAGCGGGCGATGTCCAGCTCGTGCGTCACCATGACCACCGTCATGCCCTGGCGGTTGAGTTTCTGGAAAATGCCCATGATTTCGATGCTGGTATGGCTGTCAAGGTTGCCGGTAGGCTCGTCGGCCAGGAGCAATTTTGGCTCATTGACCAGGGAACGGGCGATGGCCACCCGCTGCTGCTGGCCGCCGGAAAGCTGGTTGGGGTGGTGATCGGCGCGGTCGCTCAGGCCCACCATCTCCAAGGCTTTGAGCCCCCGTTCGCGCTGTTCGCGGCTGGACATGCCATCCCGGTTGTAGAGCATGGGCAGCTCCACATTCTCCAGGGCGGAGGTGCGGGAGAGCAGGTTGAAGCCCTGGAACACGAAACCGAGCTTTTGGTTGCGCAACAAGGCCAGCTCATCGCGGTTGAGGTCGTTCACATCCACGCCGTCGAGCAGGTAGCGCCCGCCGGTGGGCCGGTCCAGGCAGCCGATGATGTTCATCATGGTGGATTTGCCCGAACCGCTGGCCCCCATGATGGCCAGGAATTCGCCAGGCTTCACCGTGAGCGACACCCCGCGCACGGCGTGGACATCCACTTCCCCCGTGTGATAGGTTTTGCTCATCTCGTCCAGCTGGATGACTGGATGGCCGTTTGCTTCCGCTTTCATCCTGGGATTGAGGTGTTAGCGAGGCCGCATACCGCCGCCAAAGGGGCCGCCAAACGGGGATCCGCCTGGCCCGGGAGGCCGCCCGCCCGCCGCGGTCAACGGCGTATTCACGCCGATAATGATCTCGTCGTTTTCCTTCAAGCCTTCCAAGATCTCGGTGAAAGAACCGTCGCTGATCCCGGTTTTGATCGTCACCGGCTTGGGCACCGGCTTGCCGCTCTCATCCTTGGCCAGGAGATAGACCGTCTTGGTGGTGGTATCGGTTCCGCGGTTGCCGCGGCCAGCGCCACCCCCGCCGCCGAACATCCCGCCGCCACCGCCTTCGCGCATACGCTGGCGGAAAGCTTCGCGCTGTTCCGGGGTCATGCTCTCCATCCGCCGCCGCCGCTCCTCAGCATCCGGACGATCCCCGCCGCCCGCTCCCGCATTGGAGTCCGCCTTGGCCACCTGGACGGTGTTGCTGCCGCCGCCCTTGCCCGCCGGCGCCCCCGCCCCGGCGGTGGTTTTGGCGCCGGGTGAATTCGTGCTGGTCGCGGGCCGGAACCGCAGGGCCGCATTGGGCAATTTCAAGACGTCGTCCTTTTTGGCGGTGATGATGGTGGCATTGGCGGTCATGCCGGGGCGCAGTTTCAAGTCGTTGTTGGCCACCTCGATGATGGTGTCGTAGGTCACCACGTTCTGGTTGGTGGTGGGGGCGAACCGCACCTGCTGCACCCGGCCTCGGAACTGGCGGCCCATAAAGGCGTCCACCAGGAAGGACACCTCCTGGTCCACCTCCACCCCGCCCACGTCGGCTTCGGAAACCATGAGATCGATCTGCATCTTGCGCAGGTCATTGGCGATGAGGAACAGCGTGGGCGTATTGAAACTGGCGGCCACGGTCTGGCCCACATCCACGTTGCGGGCGATCACCACGCCACTGACCGGGGCAAAGATCGTGGTGCGCTCCACATCCACCTGGGCCCGCTTGAGGGAGGCCTCGCGCATTTTCACCGAGGCTTCCGCCTGGTGCAGATCGGCCATGGCCTTTTCATATTCCGAGACGGAAATCAGCTCGTTTTTGCGCAAATCCTCGGCGCGCTTGGCGTTGACCGCGGCCAGTTCGGCCCCGGCCTTGGAGTTCGCCAGTTCCGCTTCGGCCTGGGTGACATTCAGCTGGGGCGTGGAAGGATCGATCTGCGCGATGATGTCGCCTTCCTTCACCTGGGAATTGAAATCGACCTTGATCTCCTTGATGATGCCGGAAATCTGGCTGCCCACCTGAACGCATTTGACCGCGTTCAACTGGCCGTTGGCAGTCACCGATTGGACCACGGTGCCCCGCGAAATGACACCGGTGCGGTAGCTGATCTCCGGTTCTTTAGGCTTTTGGAAGTAAACCGCGGCACCCCAACCGCCGCCACCTAACAAGAGCAACAGGATGAACCATCCCAGCCAATTCGTTCGCTTTTTGCCTGCCATAATAAATTTACGTGGACCTCATTATAGTTTGGGTTTCCCGATCCGCTAGGAAAATCAAAGGGCGTGCCCGGCGCGTTTTTCCCATTCGCCAACCCGGTGGAGTTCTGGCCGCCACCGCAACGCGCTCCACTGCCAACACCCCCGAACATCCCTAACGACCTGAAAAACCGCCTCCCGGTTACAAAAATCACCATTCCGGCGCCGGATTACACCCGGAACTGCCTGGATTGGCCAGCCTTCCGGGTGCCCGCGGGGAGGGGCCGCCAAACCGCCAGGGTGGCCCTTGGCGGCTCGAAAAAATCGGCTGTCGTTTTGCCCGGCAGCGGAATAGGTTGTTCACTTATGAGCATATTTTGGCGTTTATTGGCTTTCCCGGGATCCTGCCTGGCCTGGCTGGCCGCCGCGGCGCTCGCCCACGCGGTGGAAGAATCCCGTCCGCCCTTTATTATTCCTGTATTGGTGGTTGGCTACTATCCCACCAACCAGGATCGCATCGATATTCGGGTAACCGGTGACTGGGGCGCACCAGTGGAGGCCACGCTCGCCAAAACCCGGCGCCTGACCCGGGAGGTCCAGGCCGCCTTGGAGGAGGGCTCGCGCTATCATGGTTACCAGGACACCAACGCCCGGCCCAGCCTCCAATACCGGGTATTGAAAACCATCGAACTATTTAAACCGCTTCCGGTATGGAAAAAACCCGGCCACCGTACCCCCATGACGGATTATAATGCCATCCTGCGGGAAATGGGCATCCAGGACTGGGTGGAAAAACAGGGCGTGCGCGAAGTGTGGATCTGGGGCTACCACGGTGGCAAGGTGGACTTGTGGGAATCCAACATGGCCGGTCCCTTCGGAGATGTCAGCAACAGCGACCGCGACCCCGCCGACCTGCCGGTTTTGAAACACACTTACACCGTTTACCACTATAATTACCAGCGGGGGGCTTCCGAGGCGGTGGAGGACCACCTGCACCAGATCGAGGCGGTGCTGAACTTCATCGACGGCCGGGACCGGACGCCGCCTTCGCGTTGGCGGGAATTATTGTTCTGGGGCAAATTCGTCGGCAGCGACCACACGCACAAAATCGTAAAACCGGGCTGCGGATGGGCGCACTATCCCCCCAACGCCGAGCGGGATTACGATTGGGCCAATCCGCGCGCTGTCGAAACCGACATCGAGGATTGGCGGCCGGATGGGACTGGCAAAAAAATCCTCCTGGATAGCCGGCGCTGGAACGGGAACAGCCTCCAGTGGTTCATATATTGGATGCAGAACCTGCCGGGCGAAAACCATGGCCTGAGCAGCGAAGGGCGCAAACTGCGCAACTGGTGGAGCTTTTTCGGGGCCTTCGACCAGGCGCGGCAAAACCAGCACACGCTGGTGGAATAAACCGGAGGGTGGATGGAGGATCCATCCCGCCGCAAAAGCAAACCGGTGGTGGGTAACCGCCAGCGTGAGGAGGCAGGCCCAGGGCTTCCCGAAAATGGCTGGCCGGAGGGCTAAATCGGCAGGTGATGGGGCCAGAGGCCGTGGGGATTCATGATCCCAATCCTCAGCCAATCCCAGCGGAATACCCCCGCATTTCAGGGATTTTTCTTGCCCCGGGCAGTTAATAACGGCAGGCTTTTTAGGGTAAGTTTGGTGACTCCACCCACTGGCTCGGCCGGGATCCCCCCAGCTTGTCGGGATGCGGATGAATACCGCGGCAGCCGGAAAACCAGGATGTTGACCAAGCCAGTATAGTCACCCATGTCACACTCCTTTCAGTGCCCGGGCACGGCCGTCATTGAGGTGGGATTCCGGGATGCCACCAGCAAAATCGCGGGCTTGGACGTCCTCGATCGCCTGGTCATTTCATTCCATCGTGCCGGGTTCCAGCGAATTGTCCTGGTGGCACCCGGGCTGCCCGGGCTGCCGCGCACGATGGCCTTGGGCATCAAAGTGGAGAGCGCCCCACAGATTCCCGCCGTTCAGGAGCCGGTGGTGGCCGCCACGGATGATGTGCTGGCGGTGGCGGAAGACCTCCGCCGGGTGCGGGAGAGCGGGGGCCGTTTGACAACCCGGGGCGGCGAGAAACTGCCTTTGGGCACGGTCCATCGACTTTCCGCGGGCTGGCAGGCGGACCTGGAGCAAGCCCCGGCGGTCCTTGCCGACGGCCCGGCGGCGCGCGTGATCGACCGCGAGTCGGCCCGCCGGGCGGAGCGGGTTTTTTGGGCGTCTTTGACGAGCCATTCGGACGGCCTGGTGGATCGCTATTTCAACCGGCCGGCGGGGCGCCTGCTTTCCCGGTGGTTGGTGCATACTTCCGCGACCCCCAATCAAGTATCGATGGTGGCCACGCTGGCCGGGCTGGTGGCGGCGGCGCTGTTCGCCATGGGCACCGCCGGGACGGCGCTGGCCGGAGCGCTGGTTTTACAGCTGTCCGCCATCGTGGATTGCGTGGATGGGGATGTGGCCCGTGCCCTTTTCAAGCAATCCCCGCTGGGCAAATGGCTGGACATTGTGGGGGACCAGGTGGTGCATATCGGGGTGTTTCTCGGATTGGGCATCGGGCTGTCGCGGTCCGGATCGGCCGCGCCGGTGATCGTGCTGGGGTGCGTGGCGGCGGCGGGGGTGGTCCTTTCCTTTGCCGTGATCCTGCAAACCATGTTGCGCCCGGCGCTGCGCGGCCAAAACCGGCTGCAGAAGCTCATCGACGCCACCACCAACCGCGATTTCTCGGTCCTCCTGATTTTGTTCGCTGCCACCGGCGTGCTGGACTGGTTCCTGTGGCTGGCGGCGATCGGATCCCATGTTTTCTGGATCCTGGCTTGGGCGCTGCAGATTCAAGAGCGCCGGAACCTTGGCTGCCATGTCCCGCTTCATTAAAGGCTTGGTTTTGCTGCTCGGGGCTGGCCTGGCCGGCGGGTTGATCTGGCTCTCCGATCCGGTCCAGATCTGGACCCTGGTAAGATCCCTGGGGCCATGGGCACCCATGCTGTTGTTGCCCTATGGGCTGGTATATGTGCTGGACACCCTTGGCTGGCGCCTGGCTTTCGGCCAGTCCTGGCCACCCGGGCTGTCCTGGCGCCGGTTGGTCCGCATCCGCTGGGCGGGGGAAGCGGTGAACAACCTGGTGCCCTCCGGCTACCTGGGCGGCGAAGGGGTCAAGGCTTACTTGCTGCACCGGGCCGGGGTGCCGGGGGTGGCCGCCACCACCAGTGTGGTCGTCAGCAAAACCATCCAGGTTCTGGCCCAGGTGTTGTTTATCGGGCTGGGGGCCGGCCTGGGCGCCATGCACCTCCCCGGCGGTTCGCCGGTGAGTCGGGCGATGTGGCTGACCGCGGGCTCGGCCTTGGGCGTGCTGGGGCTCCTCCTGGGGGTGCAATACTGCGGCCTGTTCCGCGTGCTGGGCCGCCTGGCGGCCTGGTGGCGGCCGGTGCGACCCTGGCTGGCCCGTAACGAGGCCAGGCTGCGCCAGGTGGATGCCGCGGTGGGCGCCTTCTATCTGCGCGAACCCCGCGCCTTCGCGCTCAGCGCCACCGCTTATTTCCTGGGCTGGCTGGGGGATACCATAGAGATTTGGGTGGTGGGCGCCTGGCTGGGCTGGGGAATCCCCTGGACGCAGGCAGTCGTGATCGAGGCCTTCATCGGGGTCGCCAAAGCCTTGGGGACCTTCGTGCCGGCCTCGCTCGGCGTGCAGGAATCCGGCGTGGTTCTGCTTTTCCGGGCATTCGGATTGACCTCCAGCGAAGCCATGGCCTACGCTCTGGTCCGCCGGGCGCGGGAGCTGGTTTACGCGCTCGCGGGCCTCGGGTTGCTCTGGATGGAAGAGCACAGCTTCCGGCGGCTCAAATTCCGGGTTAAGGAAAACCAGATGCCATCATCATGAATGCGTATATCTATGCGGCCGGCCGGGGACAGCGGCTCGGTGCGGCTTATCAAAACCTGGCCAAGATCCTGCTGGAAATCGGGGGGCGCAGCCTGCTGGAGTGGCATGTGATCCGGTTGCTCGAGGCCGGGATCAGCGAGGTCCGGCTCATCATCGGCTACCAGGCGGAGGACATTTGCCGGGCACTGGCGGACTTGGCCACCCGGCATGCCATCCAGATCGAGCCCATCCTCAATCCGGATTTCAACGAGGGGAGCGTGATCAGCATGCAGGCCTCCCTGCCCTGGCTGCGGCGGGAATCCCAACCCGCCCTGCTCATGGATGGCGATGTCCTTTACCCAGCGGAATTCCTGTTGCGCCTCATCCATTCGCCGCACCGCACCGCCCTTCTGATCGATCGCCAGTATTCCACCACTGACGACGACCCGGTGCTGGTGCCCGTGCGGGACGGCCGGCCGTTCGATTTCCGCAAGCGTTGGACGGGGCAGGCAGGCCTGGTGGGCGAGTCCATCGGCTTTTTCAAGGTGGACCCGGCGGACCTGCCCGCCCTCGAACAGGCCACGCTCCGGCGGGCCATTGGCGAGCGGCGGCAGGAATCCTACGATGAAATAATCCGTGACCTGGTACTGGCGGGGCATTTCGGGTTTGAGGATGTCTCGGGCCTGGCCTGGACTGAGCTGGATTTCCCGGGCGATGTGGAATTTGCGCTCCACACCGTGCTGCCTTGCCTGACGGCAGCCTGCCCGGCGCCATGAAAACGCGGACCATAAGCCTGGAGCAGATCCGGCGGTTGGTCTTGGGCTGCCTCGCCGGGAGCACTTTGGCGGCTCTGGCTTTTTTATTGGAGGGCCGGCGGATTTCCGCCCTCCGCGGGCTGGCGGGCGGGGTCGGTTTCATGGCCGCGTTGATCGGCAGCGGGGTCGCCGCCTGGTTTGCCGCTCGTGCCCGGGATGCCCGCTTGCTCCGGGCAGCGTTATTCTCAGGCGGACTGCTCGCTTTTTGGGCCTGGGTGGCTTGGAAAATGTTGCACAGTTGAGGGCGGGACCGGGGCTTTCACTCCAGCCCGGGATCAGAGGTGGTTGGCGTGGCGCCAGCGGGTGGCGAGCACCCCTCCCCCGACCAGGGCCAGCACGGTGAAGATGGAGAACAGGGCATCCCAACCGTAAAGCTGCGAGACGGTGCCCACGAGGAAGGCGCTGAACAACTGGCCGATGGAGCTGATCCCGTTGATAAAGCCGGAAGTCTTGCCGACTCCCCACCGTTTGCCGATGTCCTGCGCGGCCGCGCCTTGGAGGATGGAGTCGGGGCCATAGTTCATAATTCCGATCAGGGCGATGCCGAAAGCGACGCCCCAGGGGCCAAGAGCTGAAAGCCAGGGATGCACCCAACAGACGAGCGCCAATCCCCACATCATCACGGCGGCCACCGGGAGCCGGCGTGACTGCATGAGTTTATCCGAGGCATACCCGCCCAGGAGGGCGCCGCCGAAGCCAGCCAGCTCAAAGATGGCTGAGGTATAACCCGCCGCACGCTCCTGGTAGCCAAGCCGCTGGGTCAGATACAGCGGCAGCCAGAACAGGAACGAATAGCGGGTGATCTTGCAGAACATGGCGCCCATCGCCGCCGTCCAGACCTCCCAATCGGCCAGCATGCGCAGATAAATCCTCACCGTCTGGCGATCCATAAACCTGCCGGAAGATGCGGGCCGTGAGCTGGTTGCCAGGCCGGCCTCGTCGGGATCGACGATCTCCGGCAGCTGGGCATCGGCCGGCCGGTTGCGGGCCAGCCAGGCGAACAGGCCGGTGATGCCCAGCAGGGTGAAGGCCGGAATCCAAAGGCCGCGCTGCCATCCCCACCTGGGGAAAAGCCAGGGGCTGGTCACGGTAAAGGTTGCAAAAACGGTGCCGGCAAATCCGCCAACCACATAATTCGTGGTCCACCAGGCCATCACCACGCCGCGTTCAGCGGGGCGGAACCAGGCCGCCATCGTCTTGACCAGCCCCGGCCAGCCGGTCGATTGACCGATTCCATTCAAGCAGGCCGCCAGGGTCATCAGCCAGAGCGAGGAAACCGACCCCAGAAGCAAGTTGGACCCCACGGCCACGAGCAAGCCCATCAGGATGATCGCCCGGCTGCCAAAGCGGTCCGCCAGCGTCCCGAACAAGAATTGGCCCACCGCATAAAAGAGGCTGTAGCCGAACACCACGTCGGCCAGTTGCAGGTTGGATAAAGAGAGGTCGTTCGCCATCAAAGGCATCACCACGCTGAGATTCTTGCGGCACAGGTAGAATCCAGCGTAAACCAGCCAGGTGATGGCAAAGATCCGGTGGCGCCAAACCTTTTGCGCCGGGCTAATCGTTGCCGTATCGGTTTTTACGGTCGCTTCCATGCTCTTTTTGGCCGGGGGAGTCTACCGGTCGGCGGCTTAAAGACCACGAATTAATTCGTTTCTGATGGGAAAGCACGAACACCCAAAAAAGGGCCGGTTTTATTTGTGCTGTCGGAGATCAGGAAGGGGGTCGTGATCGCCTCGCGAGGGGGAATGCGGATTGGCCGCCCAGGCTGTGGGGATACGTTCGCTCTAGTGTAGTGTCCCGCAAATAGCTAGACATATCATGCTTCGTCTTTTTGCCGCCGACGGGGTAGTGTGCAACCAGGTTTAATGGCTTCCAACTTGGCCCGCGCACGCTCAATCTTCTTGATGATCGCACCCACAGTCGCCGTCCAAATGAACGGTTGGGGATTCTCGTTCCAGGCTGCCAGAAACGCCTCG
>CAIMWS010000322.1 GCA_903845125.1 uncultured Verrucomicrobiota bacterium | reverse complement strand
CCCACATGCACGGCGACCACTTCCTGGATGTGCCTTACCTGCGGGAAAAATACGGGGCCCAGGCCTGGACGCTCGACAAGGTAGCCAGCCTGTGCCGGCATCCCGAGCGGTATGACCTGGCAGCACCCATCCAGGCCTACGGCGCGGGCTTTGATTCCCTGGCCTGCGACCGCGAGTTCACCAGCGGCGAACGATTCACCTGGGAAGGCTACACGTTCACAGTGGATTGGATGCCCGGCCAGACCTATTACGGCTGCTGCTTGCACGGGATCATTGATGGCCGGCGGGTGGCGTTCACCGGGGACAACCTGTTTGGCAATCCCGCGGACCCGGCCCAGACCGGCCACGAAGCCGTGGTGGCCCACAACCGCGCCATCCTGGAGGAAGGATACATCCTGGGCGCGGATTTGTTGAAACGGATCCAGCCGGACCTGCTGGTCGGCGGCCATTCCTACGTGATGAACCACCCGCGGGGCTTCATTGAGCGTTTCGCCAAATGGTCCCGCCAGATGCGCGCGGGTTTCCAGGCGGTCAGCGCCGAAGCTGACTACCGCTACAGCTTCGATCCGTTTTGGGTCCGGGCCGAGCCGCTGCGCCTCTCCGCCAAGGCCGGCCAGGCGGTGGAAACGACGCTGGTGATTAACAATTTCCAGGACCGGCCCCAGCGCCACCGGCTGGTCTTGAGCGCCTTGCCGGACCTCGCAGTGGAGGCTCCGGTGTGGGAAGGAGTCACCGGGCCGAATTCCATCACCCGCCTGCCCGTGCGCCTGAGGATCGGGGAAAAGGCCACCCCGGGCATCCACCTGGTGGCGATCGATGTCACGCGGGACGGCCGCCGCCTGGGCCAGCTGTTCGACTTTTTTGTGAATGTGGAAAAACCGTGAATTATGAAACCCCATTGTCCTCCTCTTTATGGAATCACCCGGCTCGGCGTATGGACCAGCCTGGCCGCCCTCTGGGCTGGCTTGGGCGGCGGATTCACCCACCCCCTCCGGGCCGCGGAACGCCCGCCAGTCTCCCAGCCGCGAGCCACTTCCGGTGACACCGCGGTGGAGCCCGATTGGGCCGAGCGCCTGGCGATCACCGTGGGGCCGGAGAAGGCGGACCTGAACGGGTCTTCCGACCGCGTTTTGCAGGCCGCGGTGGATTATGTGGCCCGGCTCGGCGGGGGAACCGTGCGCATTCTTCCGGGAACCTATCGCTTGCGCAACTCGGTGTTCCTCGCCTCCCGGGTGCGCCTGGTGGGGGCCGGCGCCGCAACGGTGCTGGTCAAGGCGGATTCGCTTGCCTCCCCGCTGGCCGCCGACAGCGATTGGTATGACCAGGAAATCACGCTGGCCAGCCCCGCCGGTTTCGAGGTGGGGGATGGCGTTTGCCTGCGCGCCAAAAACCCCCACAGCAACGGCCAGACCGTGATCAAACGCACCCTGGTGGCCCGGCAGGGCGGCCGCTTCAAACTCGACCGTCCCCTGCGGGAAAACCTCTGGCAAGTGGGCGAGGCCAGCGCCGCCACGCTCTTTCCCATCCTCAGCGGAGAGGGGGTTGCGGACGTGGCAATCGAAAACCTCGTTTTGGATGGCAACCAGGCGCACAACGCCAATTTGGACGGCAATTACGCCGGGTGCATCTGGCTGCAGGATTGCAGCCGCGTCGTGATCCGTGGGGTCACCGCCCGGAATTACAACGGGGACGGCTTCAGCTGGCAGGTTTGCCATGAGGTGGTGGTGGAGCACTGTGTTTCCACCGGCCACACCGGCCTGGGCTTTCATCCCGGCTCCGGCTCGCAGCGGACGGTCATCCGCCATTGCCGGGCGGAGAACAACGACATCGGCCTGTTTTTCTGCTGGGGCGTGAAATACGGCCTGGCGGAGCAGAACCAGCTGGTGGGGAACCGCGTGGGCATCTCCATCGGCCACCGCGATACTGACAACCTCGTGGCCGGCAACCAGGTCGTCAACAGCCGTGAAACCGGCATCCTGTTCCGCCCGGAGCGGGACGCCTCCTTTGCGGGGAACCACAACCTCATCCTCAGCAACCGGGTGGAAAACAGCGGCGGGGAAAATGGGGTGGCCATCGATGTCCAGGGACCCACCCAAGAGGTGGTTTTGCGCCAGAACGAACTGATTGAAACCCGCCAACCCGGCCGCCGGGTGGCCATTCGTTTGGGGCGGGATACCCGGAACATCCGGCTGGAAAACAACGGGATCAAAGGCTTCGCCCAGGAACTGCAGCGCGAGCCGGCCCCGTGACCCCGGCGGCGGACCACCGCTTGCATAGTGGGTGGGGAATTGCTATAGTGGGTGCGATGAAAAAAGTTGCCGTAATACTTTCCGGGTGCGGGGTTTTCGATGGCAGTGAAATCCATGAATCAGTCCTGGTTTTGCTGGCTTTGGACCGGGCTGGCGCCCGGGTGATCTGCGCCGCGCCGGATATCCCTCAACACCATGTCACCAATCACCTCACCCGGCAGCCGGCCGCCGGTGAAAGCCGCAACGTGCTGGTGGAATCGGCCCGGATCGCCCGCGGCAACATTGTCCCCTTGAACCAATTGCAACTGGAGGAAGTGGACGCCATCATCCTGCCGGGCGGTTTCGGCGCGGCGAACAATCTGTGCGATTTTGCCTTGACGGAGGCCGCCTGCAAGGTGGACCCCAGCCTCTCCCAACTGCTCCAGGCGGCGCACCGGGCGGGCAAGCCGCTCGGTTTTATCTGCATCGCCCCGGTGATCGCGGCTCAACTGCTGGGCGTGGACCAGGTGGAGATCACCATCGGCAACGATGCGGGCACCGCCGCGCGCCTGCAGAAAACCGGCGCCAAACATGTCGCCTGCACCACGCACAACGTGGTCATCGACCGCCGCTTGAAAATAGTCACCACCCCGGCCTACATGCTGGCTTCCCGCATCATTGAAGCCGAGGCCGGCATCAACAAACTCGTCCAGGCGGTTTTGGAACTGGCCTGATGAAACTTAACTCCTGGGCCCTTGGGCTGGCGGTTTGGGGCGCTTGCTGCGCCTGCGCGCCGGCGGAAACTTTTTACTTCAACTACACCAACCTGAACCGCCGGGTGGCCGTGCTGCTGGCGGACAGCCAGCAGGCCAGCCTGGGCGAACGCAAAATCAAGGATGTGAATGTCCGGCTCGACCTGGACAGCCTCAGCCCGGAATCGCCGATGTTCAATGGGGATCTTTATGTGTCCCTGACCCACGGGACCAATTATGCCGTGCTCATGAACCGCGTGGGCCGCTCGGCCACCAATTCCGTCGGTTATTGGGACGCGGGGGTGTCGGTGGTCTTCGATGACCACGCGCCCAACGGCGACATCCACTTCTACCGGGAGGCCGCGGATCCTGGTGGGAAAGTTTTGACCGGCGCCTGGGCGCCGGATGGACGGACGGCCGATCCGGCCCTGGTCCAGGCCGGGAGCCCGCGCACCGCGCTGCTCAGTTCGTTCATCGGCTCCACCGCCGATGGCGAGTGGGTGCTGACGGTTTTTGACAATGAGAACCTGACCGCCATCACCCGGCTGGTATCCTGGGGCCTGGAAATAACCATCGCCTCGACCAATGAGGCCCCGGAGATTGTCACCCAGCCCGCCAGCCTGGTGCGAACGGCCGGCGGCACGGCCGTTTTTTCGGTGACCGCCGTGGGCGCCGATCCGTTAAGCTACCAATGGAGCTTCAACGGCCTGGCCCTGCCGGGCGCCACCAATTACCTGCTCGCTTTGAACAATTTGGCCACCGCCCAGGCCGGAGCCTACCAGGTGGTGGTCACCAACCAGAACGGATCCGCCACCAGCCAGGTGGCCACACTGGCGATCCAGATCCCGCCGTCCTTCAGCAATACCTTGGTGCGCCAGACCAATATGGCCGGCACGGCGGCCACGTTTTCCGTGGAGGCCACCGGGACACCGCCGCTCACATACCAGTGGTGGTTCAATGGGACGCCGCTGGCCGGCGCCACCAATGCCTCCCTCGCCCTCGCCAATCTCCAGGCCGCCCAGGCGGGTGGCTATGGGCTGGTGGTGTCCAACCTGGCCGGCGTTTATTCCAACCTGGTGGCCGTGCTCACGGTTTGGGAGCCGCCGGCGATCCTCCAACAACCGTCGGATTTGATGGTGGCGGCGGGCGCCCCGGCCACTTTCGCGGCCCAGGGCTCCAGCGTGCTGCCGATCTCCTGGCAATGGTATCGCAACACCAGCCCGCTGCCGGGCGCCACCAGTGCCACGCTGGTGATTCCCAGCGCCCGCCTGGAGGACGCCGGGCAATATTCGGTGACCTTGAGCAACCTGGCCGGGGTGGCCACCAGCCGCCAGGCCTCGCTGGCGGTGTATGCCTTGCCGCGGATCATCCAGCAGCCGTTGAACTGGAGCGTGCGGCCCGGCAGCAATGTAGTGTTCCGGGTGGTGGCGGAAAGCGCCCTCCCGGTGACCTACCAATGGCACTTCCAATCCCTGCTGGTGCCCGGCGCCACCAATGACACTTTGGCCATCACCAATGCCCAATTGAAGGACGAGGGCGAGTACTGGGTGTCAGTGACCAGCGCCGTGGGGCAGGTGGCCAGCGGGTTGGGAGTGCTCAGCCTGCTCGCGCCCCCGGCCATCACCGCCCAACCGGCCAGTTTGGTCAAAACCTCCGGCTCCAACGCCTTGTTCAGTGTGTCCGCCGCCGGCTCGGAGCCGCTGCATTACCAGTGGTTTTTCAACTCCCAGGCCATCCCCGCCGCCAATGGCATTTCGCTCAGCCTGACCAATGTGGATGCGGCCAGTGCGGGTTCTTACTGGGTGGTGGTCACCAACGTGGCGGGATCCGCCACCAGCCAGGTGGCCACGCTGGCCATTCAGGTTCCGCCTTCCTTCAGCAACCCGCTGATCCGCCAGACCAACATGGCTGGCACGGCGGTCGCGTTTTCTGTGAACGCCACCGGAACGGCGCCCCTGGCCTACCAATGGTGGTTCAATGGGGCGCCCCTGGCCGGCGCCACCAATGGTTCCCTGGCCCTGGCCAATCTCCAGGCCGCCCAGGCGGGTGGCTATGGCCTGGTGGTTTCCAACCCGGCGGGTGTTTATTCCAACCTGGTGGCGGTGCTTACGGTTTTGGGAGCTCCGGCCATCACCGCCCAACCGGCCAGTTTGGTCAAAACCGCCGGCGCCACCGCTTTGTTCAGTGTGGCCGCCACCGGCTCGGAGCCGCTGCATTACCAGTGGTTCTTCAAAACCCAGGCCATCCCCGCCGCCAGTGGCACTTCGCTCAGCCTGGCCAATGTGGATGCGGCCAGTGCGGGTTCTTACTGGGTGGTGGTCACCAACCAGGCGGGATCCGTCACGAGTTCCGTGGCCACCCTGACCGTGATGGTTCAGTTGACGGTGCAAACCCCCGTCAATGGCACGGTGGAGGTCAATCCTCCGGGGCCATGGTACGAGGCCGGCACTTCCGTCCGTTTGAGCGCCACCCCGGCGACCGGATCGGTTTTTGTGAAGTGGTCGGGTGACCTCCAGGGATCCGATGCCCGGGTGGATGTCACCCTGGTCAGGAACCTGGCCGTGAACGCCATTTTTGGCCAGGTTCCCGCCTTGAGTTGGACACCCCGCACCGGCATGGTGCTGTCGGGGTCGGCTGGGAACACTTATATCGTGGACTTCACGGATGGCTTGAAAGGCCCGGTTTCCTGGCAAGCTTACGCCACGAACCGGCTGGCCACCAACACCTGGAGCATTGGCGATCCCCGGACGAACGGCGCCGCCCGGCTCTTTTTCCGGGCCCGCCTGGCGGAATGAATCCGGCGGGCGCCGGCCAGGCCGGCGGCCAGGTTACTTGGAAATCATGCCCGTCTGGCGGGCGTAGTTGAAGATGCCCCCGGCATCGACCACCGGCCGCACATCCCCCAGGGGTTTCAGGTTGAAAACCTTGCCGGTGGCGGTCACGGTGATGCGGGCGGCATCCAGGTCCACTGTGATCCGGTCCCCGGTTTTCAAGGTTTCGCACAGCCGCTCGGCGCATTCACAGGGATAAACCTCCCCGGTGGCCACGCAGTTGCGGAAGAAAATGCGCGCGAAGCTTTCGGCGATGACCACCCGGCAATTGGCGGATCCCAACGCGATGGGGGCGTGCTCGCGGGAACTGCCGCAACCGAAGTTGCGCCCGCCCACCACGATGGGGAATTCAGTGTCCAGCTGGCCTTCTTTCACAAACCGCGTGGGATAAAGCTGCTCCGGCAGCCCCCAAAGGGCATAGCTCCCCAGTTTCTCGTATTCCTCCTTGATGGTCGGAATGAGATTCAAAAACTGGGCCGGGATGATCTGATCCGTGTCGATGTTATCCCGGACCACAAAAACAGGTCCACTAATAACCGATTGCATGCGGCCAGTGTGGAGCGGTTCCGGGAAAAATTCAAGCGGCGTGTTCGGCGCCACCGGCGGGCGGGCGGGAGCCGGCCGGTTGGCGAGGGGAAAGCGTGAGGCGGGCAGACGGTGTCCCGCCCACCCGCCTCGAAGCAATCAAGCCGCCGGAGCCGGGGATCAATCCTTGATCTTCGTGCCATGGCTGGCCACGCAGCGCCAGGCGGCGCCTTTCCTGCACCAGGTATCAGTGAAACGGATGGTTCCACTCACATCCTTGCCTTTCAAAGTTTCTTTCGCCGTCATACGGCCGGTGACCACCGCCATTTCCCCGTGCAAGCTCACTTTGATCTGGTCCGTCGTGGCGGAGCTGAAAATATCCTCGCCAGACTTCACCGAGGCCAGGCATTTTGCCTTATCCCAAACCTCCCCGTCGGCGTTGGTCAAAATAAACTCCCCGGCGTAGATCTGATCCAGCTTCTGCACGTCCGCCTTCACCAGGGCGTCATTCCATTCGTTTTCCAGCTGGATCAGCTCGGCTTCGGCATTCACGCTGCTGGGTTTGATCCGCGTGCCATGGCTGGCCACGCAGCGCCACGTCCCGGCCTGCTTCCGCCAGATGTCCGTGCAGCGGTAGGATCCGCTCGCGTCCTGGCCCTTGTAGGTCTCCTGGGACGTGAAACGAAGATTCAAGATGGCGGTGTCCCCATGGAACTGGATCTTGAACTCATCGCTGACGGCGGTTTTTACGACCTCATCGCCCGAGGTCGCCAGGGCGATCGTCTGCTTTTTGTCCAGAACTCCGCCGTCGGAATCCGTCATCATAAACTCATCGGCAAATATCCGGTCCAGGAACCGGGCGTCCACTTTGATCAAGGCGTCATTCCACTGGCTTTCAAGCCGGAGCAACTCCTGCTCATCGGCGGAGCGCCCCGCCCGCGAGAAGGTCAGTTTGAGATCGGGCATGGCCGTTTCGGCGGTGGATTGGAGGCTCCGCATCAAGACCGTGCAGGTGTTTTCGTTCAGCTTGGTGATTTCAGTGGATCCTACCGAGTATCTTCCCTGGCCATCATACCAAGGCCCCATCCAGGTCCATTGGTTGTTTCCCTGGCGGGCCAGCGTGTCCGCGGCATGGCCACCCATCGTATCCAGTCTGAAGTTGGCGATAGTGCGGGTTTCCGGCTGCCAATAGTAGATGATTTCACCGGCTCCGAATTCATAACCATTCTGGGCTTGGCCCGAATAGTGCAGGTCGAGCGCCGTTCCTTTCAGATACGGCTTGGCTTCAACCGTCCAACGGAGGGGGTTGCCATTTCCGTCCTCCATCCTGGCTTCCCATTGGCCAACCAGCCAGGCCAGCGGTTTGAGGTTTTCATTCAGCGGCTCCTGGCCGCTTGCCGGGCAGGACCACAGGATGCCCAGAGCGGTGGCGACCAGGCTCGTCAACTGTTTCATGCGCAGGGTTTGCATTGGGGATCGATATTGGAGTTTGTTCCGGGTTTCGCTTGCTGATCACAGGTTAAACGTGGGCAATCTGGCCAAGGTTCTTTTTCGAGCGCCTGACGTCCGATGGTTCTGACTGGCCATCGCCTTCATGACTTATTCCCCCCCGGTGGACGGAACAAAATCCACCAGGGGGGACACTCCATTTAACAAGGTTCGGTAAAATACTCTTTTACCGTCCATTATGATAACCCGGCATGGCGGGAGGCGACAAATGATGCCACTGCGTATTTCCTGCGTAGGAAAAAATTGCCTGGCCGCGTTTGGGTTTACTCCAACGCCCGGCTCCCGCCCGTTGGAAATCATGGCTGTCCTGAGAAGACCATCCTGCAATGGGCCTCCGAGCCTGCCCAAGTTTTGGAACCGCCATGAGGGGAGGCTGGGAGCCTGCCCGCACCAGCGCCAGGAAATATTTTTCTTTTCCCGCATCATCGGGGGGATCCGTGCTGCCTCCCTTTTTTTTTGGCCCGGGCGCGGCCCGGCCCCACTTTTTTCCGGGTGGTTCCCTCCCCCTTTCGTGGCTTGCCTCTTTGGCCATGGCACCACGGCCGATCCGCCGAAGTTATGAAAGCCAATTGACGGCGTGCTGAATAGGGCTTAATTAAGATGAGTCGGAAGCGAGTGCTTATCAGCCGGTTAACCCGGCACCCACCTGCGGAGGAGAGTTCCATCCCGGTTAGTGGCAGTTAAGCTGAGCCGACGATAAACCATCATATATGAACGTGGCATTGATTGTGAAAAAGATACGAAATGTTCGCCATCCAGCCGGGGGGCTGGGAATGGGCCTGGCTGTGGCATGCCTGATTGGCCTGTTGGGCAACGCGGCCCGGGTGCAAGGGCAAACCGCGCCCACCGTCCAAATCCAATTGGACCGCTCGGCCGGCAAAACCGCCAAGGTGACGGTGAACACGCCGGGCGCCAGCGGCAACTGCGAGGTGCAATACGCCCCCAGCCTGGCCGCCCCCATCCAGTGGCAGACCCTTACCAACCTGTTGATTTCCGGCAATTCCCAGGTGGTGTCGGATCCGGTTCCCGCCTCCGGCAACCGGGTTTACCGGGCTTTGGTGAAACCCCCGAGCGGCACGGCGCCGGCCATCACGGTGCAGCCCACCGATGTCGGCGTGAAGGCTGGCGAGGCGGCCACTTTCGCGGTTACCGCCACCGGCACCTCGCCGATGACCTACAATTGGCGGTTCGCGGGAAGAAACCTGGTGGACGACAGCCGGATCTCCGGCTCGGGCACCAGCACCCTGACGATCAGCGGGGTCCAACTGTTTGACGCGGGCGGTTACCAGGCGGTGATTTCCAATGCCTTCGGCTATATCACCAGCCGGGTGGCGGTGTTAAGCGTCACCATGGTGACCAACAATCCCGGCGCCCCCATCGACCTGGATCCCAACAAGTGGATTTGGATTCCGGCCGGCAACTTCGTCATGGGCAGCCCGAACTCCGAGGCGGATCGTTACGACGATGAGAGCCCGATCACCCAGGTGAGCATCACCAACGGTTTCTGGATCGCCAAAAAAGAGGTCACCCAGGCGGAATATCAGGCAACGATGGGGAACAACCCAAGCTGGTACAAAAACAATGCCAACAATCCGGTGGAGCAAGTCAGTTGGCATGACGCGACGAATTATTGCGCCAAGCTGAACGAACTGGGGCGGGCTGACCGCTCCCTGCCGCGCGGTTTTGCCTACCGCCTGCCCACGGAAGCCGAATGGGAATACGCCGCCCGCGCTGGGACCACCACGCGCTTCAGCTTTGGCGATGACCCGAACTACAGCCTCCTGGCCAGCTATGGGTGGTTTTCCGTCAACGGCGCCGATACCACCCACCCGGTGGCCTCCAAGCAGCCCAATGCCTGGAACATCAACGACATGTATGGCAACGTCTGGGAATGGTGCATGGATTGGTACGGCACCTATCCCGGCGGCGCGATGAATAATCCCCGGGGGCCGCAGACCGGCACCCTGCGGGTGTTCCGCGGCGGAAGCTATAACAGCCCGGGTGGCGATTGCCGCTCCGCGGTCCGCAATTTTGTGTCGCCCGACGAAGCCTACGCGGATATCGGCATCCGCATCGTGCTGGCGCCCGAGCCTCCTCCTCCTCCGGGCGGTGGTGGTTGATCATCCTTTACAGCCATGGCTGAAAAAATTCTGCTAGGCATTGAGGGCGGTGGTACACGTACCACCGCTCTTTTTCTTGACACGCAAGGTTCCGTCCGGGAGCGGCGGGAGCTGGGTCCCGGCAATTTGCGCCTGCTGACGGAAGCCGGGCTGGCGGCCTTGTTCAGGAACATCGCCCGGGGGAGTCCCCGGCCGGCGGCGGTGGGGATCGGGCTGGCGGGCGTCCGCACCGAAGGGGACCGCCAGCTGGTCCGCCAAACCGCCGCGCAAATCTGGCCGGGCATCCCCTGCCTCGCGACGAACGACCTGGAGATCGCCCTGGCCGCCGTGGATGGCCCGGTCCCGGCCTCCCGGAAGGTGCTCATCCTGAGCGGCACGGGATCCTGTTGCTTTGGCCAGGCCGGGGGTGAGGCAGGGATCAAAGTGGGTGGCTGGGGCCACTTGCTGGGGGACCGCGGCAGCGGCTACGATATCGGCATCTCCGGCCTGCGCTCGGTGATTGACTTTTTCGACCACCAACGACAATGGCCCGCCTTGGGAGCAACTCTTTTGCGGATGTTGCTGCTGAATCAGCCGGAGGATCTCATCGCCTGGGTGCAAACCGCCAGCAAGGCGGAGATCGCCGCTTTGGCTCCCGGTATTTTTTCCGCCTGGAGCGCGGGGGACCGCTTGGCCCGCTCCATCATCCAGGCGGCCGCCGGTCGCCTGGCAGCGGATGCCATGGCCTGCGCCGGCCACCTCTGCGCGCGCCAGAAGCGGCCCGTGCTGTTCGTCTCCGCGGGAGCGGTTTTGTTGAAGCAGCCGGCCTTTGATCAGCTCGTCCAGCGCCAGATCCGCAAGGCATGGCCCGGGGCGCGTTTCCTGCGGCTGGAAAAAGAAGGGGCCTGGGGAGCGGCGGTCCTGGCCGAAACCCTGCTGGGCAACGGCCAAGGCCCAACGCCAGCCCGGGAAGCCCCGCCGGTGCCAGGCGGTTCCCCAAAAGCGGCGGCGGTGACGCCGGGCTTGGGCCTCACCCAATCGCCCACCGAGCAGCGCAATCCCCGGTCGCTGCGGCTGGACCGCATGTCCATCGCCAGCGCGGTGGAATTGATGCTGTCTGAAGACGCCTCCATCACCACCTCCATCGGCCGGGAAAAGCGCAAGATCGTGCGCGCGATTGGCTGGATAGCCCACGCCTTCAAACAAGGCGGGCGGCTTTTTTATGCGGGTGCGGGCACCAGCGGCCGCCTGGGAGTCCTGGATGCCAGCGAGTGTCCGCCCACCTTCGGCAGCGATCCGGACCTGGTCCAGGGCATCATGGCGGGCGGTTTCCAGGCTTTGTGGAATTCCATCGAAGGGGCGGAGGATGACGCCGATGGCGGATCGCAGGCCATCCGCAGCCGCCGGGTGCGCGCGGGAGACGTGGTGGTGGGCATCGCCGCCAGTGGGCGCACCCCGTTTGTCTGGGGCGCCCTGCGGGAGGCGGCGCGGCTCGGCGCCCGCACGGTGCTCCTGGCTTTCAACCCCTCGCTGCTGCTGCCCCGCGATTTCCGCCCCGATTTGGTGATCGCCCCCAACCTGGGGCCGGAAGTCCTGACCGGCTCCACCCGTTTGAAGGCGGGCACGGCCACCAAGCTGATTCTGAACATGTTCACCACGCTGGCCATGGTCCGCACCGGCAAGGTGATCAGCAACCTGATGATCGACCTGCGGCCCACCAATGTGAAACTGCAGGACCGGGCCGCCCGCATTGTCCTCCAACTGGCTGGCTGTGATTATGAGCAGGCCCGCCGTGCGCTCGAGCAAAACGATTGGAACATCAAGCAAGCCTTGCGTTCCATCCGGAGGTAAGGAACCGCCATGCCATATTGGATCATCAAGCAGGAACCGGCGGCCTATTCCTGGGACACTTTGGTCCGCGAAAAAACCACCCCATGGACCGGCGTCCGTAATTTCCAGGCGCGCAACCATCTGCGGGCCATGAAAAAAGGCGATTACGCCCTTTTTTACCACAGCGGGGAGGAGAAACAATTGGTGGGCCTCACCTGCGTCCGGCGGGAGGCCTTCCCGGATCCCACCGCGGCGGAAGGGGATTGGTCCGCCGTGGAAGTCCAGGCGCTCAAACCGTTGTCCAGGCCGCTGCCCCTGGCGCAAATGAAGGCCGATCCCGAACTGGCCACCATGGCCTTTGTGAAGCAATCGCGCTTGTCCGTCTGTCCCCTCTCGGAGGCCCATTTCAAATTGATCATGGAACTGTCAGGGACCAGGCTCTGACTTCCCTGGCCCGCCTTTTCCAAGGGCCGGAAAAGAGGCTTGTCAACCGGTCGGGAGCTGGAAAGATCATTCACCTCGATCAGGCGGCTCCTTGGGGCTCGCTTGGCGGCCTGGGCAAAAACCTGCTGGGACTTCATTCGTTTTTCTCCCCAAGGCCGGAACACGCGAGCTAACTTTGTCTTTGGCTCGCTCGGGAGTTTCTGGAAGCCGGGAGCAGAGCGGAAGCGTTTGCCCTGGCCGCCCGCGCTGGGGGAAAGGGGGCGCGGATCGGCGGCTAGGGCAAAAAGCGTAGCGTAGTGACGGCGCTCAGAAAGCTCATCGAGGATGAACCCACGGGGGGGAGCCAGTCTTGCCGTGTTTCGCGGCGTAGCTCTTTTAAGGGGAAGCGAAAGCCGGCATGTCTGGCGACCGGGATTATGCCAGCTTCCGGGCCAGTTGCTCGTCCAGGATTTCCTGCACCGTGAGCGGCACCCGAAAAGAGCTACACTGTGAGCATTTTAGCCGGCAGCGCTTGTTCCCAACTTCATTCTCTGATGCAGTCAGTTTGTGCTACTTCTTCATCCTAAGTAGCCGAACAATTTGAATAGTGCGCCACACAATCAGCAAGACCGTAATCAATAATGCAACGATCAGCCCGTCATGTTTCCGGCCACCTAGAAAATAGCCGCCTGCGAAAAGGGCTAAAAAGCCACCGAAAGTCAGGCATTCTCTTGTCAACATCTGGACGCCTGTTTTTCCGCGAGAAATCCAAAACGTAAGACCCCAATAGATACATATTCCGACAGCGATGACAGCGACAATTGTGAACGGCTTCATTCAAGAACCTAGTTTCTCGGCAGTTCAATTGGGGGAAAAGGCCCAGGCGTTTCTATGGGCGGCCACGGAAAATCCGGCGGAAAGTCTTGTTGGGTGGTTTGAATATCAATCTTCGTGTCTGTTCTGCCATCGGAGTGAATCGTTTGGTCAATTGTAACGTTTAGCCGGTCCACTGTATCGGTGTGGTTCTTAATTTCGGATTTGGCAATTGCCTTTACACCCTGCCACGCCGCGATCCCTGCCGCCTCAAACACTTGATTCTCCATGCCGACACGAAGCGACCATTCTGCTCGAATGGCCTTATCCACAAATTCTCTCGTATTCGCGACATCGGCGGGATCGATGACCGAACGCAGTCTTTTTACTGCTGTTGTAGCTAGCTTCGCTTGGACTCGAACTTTCTTGCAGGTCTTGTAGAGGTCGAATCCCTTTTTAATTAAACCAGGCCCAAGTGAGCCCACTGTGAAGTCCAACACCGCTTCACCAACCGAGTAATCGTCGCCGGTAAGCGCCGCGATTCCCCATCCCATGCCGATTGAAATCAAACCTCCAACCGGGTTGAAGAAACGTCCATCGCTGTCCACGTAGGATTGGGGATTGTTGTGAACGAACCCGTAGAGATTCAACCCGCCGCGTTCGGCGATTGGGTCTCTACTGAGCCACCTTCCCGTGGCTGCGTTGTAATACCGATATCCGTAGTAAAGCAGGTCGGTCTCATCGTCCAGGTATTTGGTGGAGAATCGGAACGGATTGGCCTTGGCCATGGGACCGGTGGCGCGGATGACCTCTCCGAAGGGGCCGTATTCGTATTGGGCCGCCCAGGTGGCGTCACTTCCTTTGCACAGCACCATGATGTTGCCGTTGCCGTCGTAGGCCGGGAAATACACTTCGGTGGATGGCGAATTGTAAACGGCGAACAGCAAGCCGCCAACTCCGCCCGCCCCTTGTATGCTCCCGCTCAGGTCCAAGCCCCAGGCGTAGGAGGTCTTGAGGCTGAGGTCGGAATTCAGTTCGGCCACCAGATTCCACCCGTCGTAAATAAACCGCGTGTCCGAAAGAACCTGCAGGCTGGAGTTCTTCACCAGTTTCCGGATGCGCCGCCCTTGCCAGTCGTAGGAAAATTCCACCCGTTTGGCCAGGTTCGTGCTGGGCAGCGACGCCAATTTGGCCTCCATCGCAAGCAACCGGTTCTCCGCGTCCTAGGTATATGACCAAAGCGAATCGTTCGACAGGTTGCCGTCCGCGTCGTATTGGAACGTTTCCTGGGCTTGGGGCACCAGCACATATCCCGTCCCGGACGTGGCGTTGGTCCCATTTAACGTGGCCTCCACGGTGATGGATTGTGCGAGCGGTCCCCCGGAATTGGCCGCCGCCAGCGGATAATGGAAATAATCGTTTTTCCGATACGTGGCGTTGCCGTTTACGGTGACCGTGGCCGAAACCAAAGCCTGGCCCAGCACATCCACCGCACCGGGATTCGTCCGGCTCGAGTATTGGTTGAGGGTGTTGGCCGAGTAAGAGGCCGGCCGGAGGCTTGCCCCACGCTCATCGCCACCCGACTTGGCATCCGACCGGTTGCCGATATCGTCATGCCCATACTCGAACTGCTGGCCCGCCACCGGCGTCCCATCCGCCCAATATTTCTTTCCCGATTTCACCTGGCCCAGGGAATCATAAACATAATGGTTTGTTTTCTGGAGGGCATCGACCACATAATCCGGGGCGCCAAGCGCACGTTCGTAATTTCAAGCTACTTGGGCTTAATAAGATGATAATCCAATATATTCGATGCAACCAATATTTTTACTCGGACATATATTTCTCTTGGCCGCGCAAACTTTTTTCTGTAAAATCTTTTTTCACGAGGGTTAAACCGAGGGCTGGGGATTGGGTTGCATATTGAGGTAAATTTTTCCGAT
>CAIMWS010000321.1 GCA_903845125.1 uncultured Verrucomicrobiota bacterium | reverse complement strand
GTCTTTTTCTCGCCCGGTTCCTTTTCTGCCGAGTGCGACCAGGCGGCAATTTTCTTGGGCAATTCCTTTTGCAGAACCTGGTCAGCATCCTCCGCATTGCCTTGCCGCTTGAGCAGGCAAAATTGTTGGTATTGTGCCACCACTTTCTGCCAATTCTGTTGCGCCTTTGAATCCATGCTCTTCCTTCTGATCTATAAATCCTCTCCTCACTGGAGCAAGAGGCGTGCCGGGGTTGCGTAGAAGGTTTTTCATCACGGTGGAACAAATTGGAGAATATTGTGTATCATCCTTAACCACAGTATTTTAGGTTCTGGAAAAACTTGATTCTTCGGGACGGTAATACGCCTCAAGGCTATCCATTTGCCATCGAATCTGCCATTTTAAAAAATACTGTGGGGGGCGCGGCTGGAAATTTTTTCCCAGCCAATAAGTCGATCCCTTCCACCAGGAAAATTTTGCAGCTTGGCAGGGGCTTCGCTTTAGGGGTGATTTCCGCGGTTGACTGTCCATAATCCATCGCATGAGATTTTATCCCAGATTTTTGGGCCCAATGTTTGGCTCCATGGCGCTCCTTTTTGTGGCTGGTTTTGGTGGCTGGGCCGGGGAGGTCACTATTTGGTTGGACGAACTGACTCCAAGCCAGGTTAAACAGGATTTTGGCTCTCCTCAAAGCCGGCAAACGGTGATGGGCAAGACCCTTTGTGTGGCGGGCTGTCTCCATGGGCGTGGATTGGGTGTTCATTCCCGCAGCAGCTTGAAATATGACTTGCGCGGCCAAGCCAAGCGGTTCTCCGCCCAGGTGGGGGTGGACGACGAGGCAAAAACGAATCCCGGAAGCGTGGAGTTTTTGGTGTTGGGTGACGGCAAACCTTTATGGCAAAGCGGTCTTATCAAGGGCGGTGAACAGCCCAAACTCATCGATCTCGATTTGTCGGGAATCCAGGAATTGGAACTGCGGGTGACCGATGGCGGGGATGGCATTGATTCTGATCATGCGGATTGGTTGGACGCCCAGTTGATCGCTTCCGGTTCCCTGGATCATTTGTTTCCGCTGGAGCGTCGTTCTCCGCAAATCTGGAACCAACTCTCCAACCTGCAACTGCAACGGGGTTTTCAACTGACCCCGGTGGCGCCTGGCACGTGGCGGTTGCGGTTGGGAAAACCAGAGCCTTTTACCCCCAGCTATTTCCGCGAAAATCCAGTGTGCACCAATGAAATGCAGTTGTTGGATGCGGTTTCGCGGCTGCCGGTTCAGGCGGCTGCCATTGGTTTTAAAACCAATTCACGCGGCTGTGTATTGGAGCTGCCGATGCAGCCGGGTGAACGAATTTATGGCTTGGGTCTCAATTTAAAGGTGTTCGATCCGTTGAACGGCCGGCGGACCATTCGCGTCAGCGACGATCAAGGCACTGTTCTGGGGGATTCCCATGCCCCGGTTCCCTTTTACGTTTCGACGCTGGGCTATGGCATTTATGTCGATAGCGCACGGTATGTGAGTTTTTACCTCGGCAACCTGGATCCGGTAAGGGAACGATCTTCCCCATCGTTTCCCGCCGGGCAAGCCGCCCCAGGAGAGGGGCGGGCCGTAACCGAAACCGCAGAATTGTATCGCCCCCGGCCCACGACCGGCAAAGTAATGGTAATTGATATACCCGCCGCCCAGGGTATCGACCTGTATTTTTTTGGTGGCCCGGATCTGCGTCAAGCCGTTCAGCGTTATAACTTGTTTTCGGGCGGCGGGTGCCGGCCGCCGCTTTGGGGATTGGGAGGCTGGTATCGGGCTTCCACCGAGCTGGGGCAAAAGGAGGTTCAGGGCTTCCTGCAAGAATTCCGTGAGCGCCACATTCCCTGCACGGTTTTTGGCTTGGAACCAGGCTGGCATTCCCATGCTTATTCATGCTCTTTTTCCTGGAGCAAGGCTTATCCGGATCCGGACGGACTTCTGGCCCAAGCGCGGGCTGGCAATTACCACTTGAACCTCTGGGAACATGCTTTCACTCATCCCAGTTCCCCCCTTTACCAACCTTTGTTGCCTTACAGTGGGGACTATAAGGTTTGGTCTGGTTTGGTGCCCGATTTTGCGACCTCCGAAGCCCGGCGGATTTTTCGCCAGCACCACGAACGGCAGTTGATCGATAAGGGAGTGGCCGGGTTTAAACTCGATGAATGCGACCACCAACCGCTGAGCGCCACTCCCTGGTCTTTCCCGGAGTGCTCCCAATTCCCCTCCGGCCTTGATGGAGAACAAATGCATTTGCTGCTGGGTCCGCTTTATCAACAGACCTTGCTGGCTCCTTTTCGCCAGCGGAACCAGCGGACTTTTGGCCTGGTGCGCGCCTCCCATGCGCTGGCGGCGCCTCTGCCATATGTGGTTTACAGCGATGCCTACGACCATCGGGATTATGTGCGGGGTCTGGCAACCTCCGGTTTTGCCGGTGTATTGTGGTGCCCGGAAGTGAGGGATATGGCCTCCTTGGAGGAATTTTACCGGCGGCTTGAGACCTGTGTTTTCTCGCCCTTGACCCAAATCGACTGCTGGTATTTGAAAAACCCGGTTTGGAAGCAAATCAACAAGAATTTGAACAACTCCGGCAGGTTTATGGATCAGTGGGAAAAAGTGGAGGCGGTTTGCCGCCGGTTATTGGAATTACGAATGAGTTTGATCCCCTACCTTTATGGTGCTTTCGGCGATTATCAAACCAAAGGTTTGCCTCCCGTGCGCGCCTTGGTCATGGATTTCCCCGAGGATCCCCATACCTGGTCTATCGACGATCAATACCTTTTTGGCCCATCCATGCTGGTGGCCCCGTTGTTTACCGGGCAAAAGCAACGTGTCGTCTATCTCCCTCGCGGCGAGTGGTTCGATTTCTGGACCCAGGAAAAATTCCAAGGTGGCCGCAAAATTGAAATCTCCAAGCCGCTGGATCAAATCCCGGTTTTTGTCAAAGCCAACTCCCTGGTGCCCATGGCTAAACCAGTTGAATTCATCGACCATGGCACTTGCTTTGAGGTGTCGGTTCGTGTTTTTGGTGAAACCCCCTTGGATTTTATCTTGTGGGAAGATGATGGTGATTCCTGGGACTATGAAAAGGGCATTCAAAACCGGTTGACCTTGAAATGGTCCGCCGAAAAAGGGGGCCAGGTGGTCAAAACGGGTGTTTATTCGGTAAAACGGTTTGAATTTGCCAATTGGATGTCCATAAAGTGAAAACGTGGTGGATGAGCCGTTGGCTCAGAAACTCTAGGTGTCCATGCAGGTAAACCGAGGAATATAGTATATGTCGATGATCCCTTTTCATACCGTTTGCCCGGAATTGGCAAAGCAGGAAACGCGCTCTATGAAACTTTTAAGCCCCGTGGGCAGGTTGCCTGCCGGAGAGTATGCGTTCATGGAATTTTACTGCAACGATCTTACGTGCGACTGCCGCCGTACTTTTATTCAGGTGATCGCCAACGGCCAGCCGGGAATCCTGGCCAGCATCAATTTCGGATGGGAGAAGGCGGGTTTTTACCGGCGCAAAATGCCTTTTGACCGCAATGCGCCCCGCGAAATAACTTTAGGCAGCTTGGATCCGCTGAACCGACAGTCGGAGTTTGCGCCGGATTTATTGTTAATGTTTCAAACGACCGTGGCCGATGCAACTAACTGTTCCCGCTTGTCGCAGCATTATCAAATTTTTCGAAAAACGCTCGGTAAGCCGTTCTAATGGCTTTCCCGGACGATCAATAAATCGGGGGGTGGGTAGCTGCGGTTTGGGGTAATGGTGCCTGCTGGGAATTGGTTTTGGCATCCATTTTTTCGAGCCAAACAGCCAGTTGGTGGGTGAACTTATTCTGGCATTCGAGGGTTGCGTGCGTTAAATCCGCATAATCCTTTTCGGTTTGCACCAGCAAATCCTCCTGGAAGCAAAGCGCCAGCTTCGGATGTTGACGCTGTAGATCGCGCAACCATCCTTGCATCTCATTCCGCAAGGAGGGATCCAAATGCCGGCTCAATACCGGGTTTAGCTGTCCGCAGCAAATGACCACCTGCAAGCCGCGGTTTTCGCACTCTTTAACAAACTCCTCGAAAGCCCGCATTTGGAACTGGCTGTGCGCGTCGCGGCGATAGCTGGGGGCGATTTCCTGAGCCCGCTTTTCCAGGCTGCTTTCCAAATGCGCGTTATAGGCCGTTTGCTCAAGCTGGGTTATGGAGGATCCCAATACCCGCTGCGCCAGGACATCGCGAAAACGGAACAAAGGCATCGCTTGCCCTAAAAAGGCGTAGAAAACCGGCCGCCACGAAGTGTATTTCAACGAACCCATGCGGAAGGCTTCAGGCCAATCCCGGGCGGCAAAAAATAACGGAAATGCCTCCGAGTAGGTGCTCAGAAAAAAATAGTTTTCGCTCAGGTAACAAATCACTTTTTTATATCGGCCGGGATCCAGGTGGCGCAAGGTGAGCAGCAGGTCATATCCCCGGCTGCCGGGGTAATGCAGTTCGGTGGTCCACAATTTTTCGCCCAGCAGCTGGTTCAACAAGTTTTCCTCGATCTGGGCCCGGGTCTGGCTGGAGCCCATCAGGATGGCTTGGGAGGGTTTGGTATTTTCGGGCAGCAGCGTTTCCTTGAAATAAAAACGGGCCAGGTTGTGCGTGCTGGATCCCTGCCACATAAAAGCCCAAAACAAATTAGTGTGGCCCGCAGCCAGGAGCCAGAGGTTCAATCCGGCGAAACCCAGGATGGAGTTCAAAACCCAGTGGTATTGGCCATACCAGGAGCGGGACCGGAGCCAGCGGTTCAAGCCAATCCCGACGAGCAGGAGGCACCACGCCCAAGTGAGCCACCAGAGACCGTCCTGGAATCGGCCCCTAAAAAAGGTGCCGGGATCCGGAATTTTCCCTTCGCTGAGACGGATTAAAGCGGGCCCCAGCCTGGCCGCCAGCCAGCCGTCCAGAGCGTGGCCGAGCCCGGCAAACGCCAGCCAGGCAACGGCCAGCAGCCCACTCACAATTTGCATCCAGCGGGAAATATTCATGTTATCAGAACTGGAAGTATATGAATTGGGCTCCCTCAAATACTCCCAGAAAGGTAATCGCCGCCAGGGAGGAGATGACCGCCAGCGTTTGCCAATAACCCGGCCAATAATAAAATCGGTTCATAGCCGCTTGCTTCCATTGGAACAGAAAACTCACGCCGCCCAGGACGGCCAGCCCCAAAACCAGCGGGTGAGGGCTGCCCCAGCTGCCCAAATTAAACATGGCGCGGAGGTAGTTTTCGACGGTCAGGAGTTGGTTCAGCCGGGGCGGAAGCGAGCCAGCCCGGAAGATCAACCACCCAATGCAGGTGATGTGAAAGAAAAGAAATATCATAACCGCTCCTTTTAACCGCGGAAGCCAGCCGGATGGCGAACCGGCAGGTTGCGCTGGTCGGGGTTGGTCGGCGCCGGTCCAGGATTGCCACCAACGGTGTCCAGCCAGCAAAAGCCCATGGTATAATCCCCACAGGATGTACGCGGCCCCCGCCCCATGCCAAAGTCCTCCCAGGAGCATCGTCAGCATCAGGTTGCGATAAGTTTTGCCCAAACCGTAGCGGTTGCCGCCCAGAGGAATATAAAGGTAATCGCGCAGCCAGGTGGATAGGCTGATGTGCCAGTTTTGCCAAAACCGGGATGGATTGGTGACCAGGTATGGTGCCTGGAAATTTACGGTCAGCTCAAATCCCATGAGCTTTGAAAGCCCCCGCGCGATGTCCGAGTAACCCGAAAAGTCACCGTAGATTTGAAAGGCGAAGGCATAAATGATCAGCCAGGCGTTCAAGCCTTCAAAGGGCGGGGCAGAACCGGAAAATCCCCAGTCCACCACTGGGGCGAGACGGTCCGCAATGACCACCTTCTTCACCAATCCCATCAGGATCAACCAGACTCCGTTCACCACTTCGTCCCGCTTGACCACCCGGGGGGCCTCGCATTGCGGCAACAGGAATGATGCCCGCACAATGGGACCCGCCACCAAGTGCGGGAAAAACGCCACGTAGAGCATGAAATTCAGTGGATCACGGGTGGCTTTTAACTCGCCCCGGTACACATCGATGGTGTAGCTCATGGACAGGAAAGTGTAGAAGGAAATGCCCACGGGCAAAACCACCTGCAGGGTGGGCAGGCTGGCATGCATGCCGAGGACGGCCAGCAAGCTTTGCAGGCTATCGGCGAAAAAGTTGAAATACTTGAAGATCCCCAAAAAACCCATGTTGATGACCATGCTGCCAGCCAGATATAGCTTTCGCCGTGCCCGGTTGTGTTCAGGCTCAATCCACAGGGCGCAATAGTAATCAAAAAAGGTTGAAAACAACAACAGGCTCAGGAAACGCCAATCCCACCACCCATAAAAAACGTAACTGGCCACCAGCAACATCCGGTTCTGTCCCAAGTGGCCTAACCGATAATAAAGCAGCAGGACAATCGCCAGAAATACCAGGAATGTGAGGGAGTTGAATACCATGCAGAACCTTCTACGGGCCGGAAAAGCGGGTAAAAACCGCACGCCCCTGAAATGCCGGATAAACTCCGTGCCCTTCAGGCCGCGCAGGCAGTTGAATTCCGTTGGTTCGCATTGAATTCTGGCCGGGTGGATTATTAACTGCTTCCCGGGAAGCGAGTCAAAACCATTTATCCAAAGGCGGAATCCATTCCCGATCCCGGTGGGGGAGCTGGCGGTTGCTTACTTTCCCGGTTGAATCCATCCGGATTGCCATTAGATTGAACTCGTTTTGAAAACCGTCATATATGAATGCCCCTTTATCCCTGCGGAGTGGATAGCGGCCCACGGTTTGCGTCCCAGCCGTGTCCAACCACCCGCCGCCGGTGCCATTCTGAGCCTCGGCTCCGAGGACGGCACTTGTCCCTATGCCCGGGCTTGTCTGGCCGCCTTTTTCCATTATCCCGGCGACGCCATCGTCTATACCACCACTTGCGACCAGATGCGGCGGGGCTGTGAGGTGACCATCGCCCAGACCGCGAAACCCGTGTTTGTTTTGCACGTTCCGAAGACTTGGGAGCAACCGGAAGCTTCAGCCTTCTACCGGGAGGAGCTTTTACGGCTGAGCCGGTTCCTGGTCAGTCTGGGCGGGCACGCTCCGTCCAACTCCAAACTTTCAGAAGTTTTGCTGGCCTTTGATGGCGCGCGCCGCCAATTGGTCGAACTCCGATCAGTCGCCACCGCCCGCCAGTTTTCCGAATTCATCGCCAGGTTCAACCAAGCTGGAGATCCAGGCTGCATGGTGGATATTCGCAAGGTGTTTGACGCCGCTCCGCCCGCCGCACTTGCCCGGAAAAAGATACCCGTCGCACTCTTTGGCAGCCCCCTGATGAGCCACCATTACTTTCTGTTTGATAGTTTGGAAAAATTGGGGGGACGCATCGTGCTGGACGGTACCACGACTGGCGAACTGGGGTTGCCTGGTTTGATGGACCGCCAGGCTATTCGGGAGGATCCACTGCAGTGCCTCGTGAATGCTTATTTCGGAACCATTCCAGACGCATTCCGGCGCCCCAATGACCAGCTTTACACCTGGTTTCGCGAAAAAGGCCTGGAGCGGGGCGTGCGCGGCATTTTGTTCCGCCACTATGTCTGGTGCGATACCTGGCATTCCGAAGCCCAACGATTGAAAGAGTGGTCCTCCTGGCCCGTAGTATCCTTGGAGACCGGCGAGGAGACCCAATTGACCGGTCATACGCTGGCTCGGTTGCAGTCGCTAGTCGAGATGCTCCAATGAGCGCTGCTCCCCGCCAGATTTCACTCGATGAGTGGGATGATCGTTACCGGGAATTGCACGCCTCCGGCCTGGTGGAACCCGCTTATGGGGGTCCCCTGCGACGCCACTTCGAGGAGGGGCACGATCTCCGCCTGCGCACCTTGCGCTTTGATAATTCAGCCGCTTCCTTGCGCCTTTGGAATTTACTGCTGACTGAAGAGGATCGCCTGCGTGAATGTCGCCGCCAGGGCCGTAAATTGGTAGGCACCATGAAGGATCTGGGTACGGTGCCAGTCATGGCCTATGCCTTCCCCAATTTGACCGCTTTTTATCCTGATGGCGCTTGGTGGATTCCTTGTGTCATGGAATTCAGCGATGGCTTGCTGCGGATAGCCGATTCCCTGGGCATTGACGATTCGTTTTGCCCGGTGCGGGCTATGCTGGGAGCCTTTCTGACCGAGGCGCATTTCCCGCGGCCGGATTTGCTGGTCTGCAGCGTGGGCGCCACCTGTGACGATTTCTCCTGCATCGCCCAGCGCTTGAATGGATTGGGATTTCCCATTCTCTGGTGGGAGATACCCCACCGCCGCCCGGCTGAATCCGGGGAAGCGGATTTCCTGATGCCTGGGGGGATGACTTTGCCCATGGCCCAGGTCGGTTTGGTCAAATCCGAGCTGGCCAGGATTCAAAGCGCCATGGAAGAACTGGCTGGTGAAAGGCTGGCTGAAACCATGCTGGCCGCCGGCATCCGCCGGGCCAACCGCGTGCGCCGCTGCCTGGAGGAACTTCGCCGGCGGGTATTTATGGCGGATCAATCGCCTTTGCCTGCTTTGGAACTCCTGATTGCCGAAATGATGGCCATCCATTTTTGCTCGGACCAGGAGCAAGCGGCCCAGGCGCTGGAGGAACTCCTGGTTCAAGTGCGGGCCAGGGTCGAAAGTGGCCAGGGCTTTGGTTCCTCTTCCGCGGCCCGCATTTACTGGGTCAATCCGGTTTCCGACCTGCGGGTGATGAACCTCTTGGAAGACTGCGGGGCCCGGTTGTGTGGCACGGATAACATGTTTTGCCATGCCTTGGACCTGATTCCGGAGAACCTTCCCCCTTTGGATGCCTTGGCCGGCATGGCATTGATGGATCCCATGGTCGGTTCAGCCGCGGAACGTGCGGGGCGGATTTGCCAGGAAATGCAGGCATGGCGCTGCGAAGGCCTGGTCATTTCGCGCATTCCCGGCGCCAGCCATTGTGCTTGGGAAGGGCAAATCATTGCAGACTTGGTTCATGACCGGCTGGATTTGCCGGTAGTGGAACTTGAAGTTCCGCCCGTTGCCGATGCCTTCCAATCCAGCCTGCGTTCCCGCCTCGAGGCCTTGGTGGAAACCATTATCAGCAGGAGGACTTTATGATTACTGCCGGCATCGACGCGGGCTCCCGGGCCATCAAAGCCGTGCTTTGGGAATCCGAAACCGGGCGCCTGCTGGCCACGGCCATCATCGATCAAGGCGTTGCGCAGGCGGAACTGGCGCGGGATATCTATCAAAATTTGCTCCAAACCGCCGCCGTTGATCCATCCCGCGTGGCGCGGGTGGTGGCCACCGGCTACGGGCGCAACCTCGTTGACTTTGCCACCACCACCATTACCGAAATCACCTGCCATGCCCGCGGTGTGCGCTGCCTGGCTCCGGACGTCCGTACCATCATCGAAATCGGCGGTCAGGATAGCAAACTAATCCGGCTGACGGCCTCGGGCGCCGTGCGGGATTTTGCCATGAACGACCGCTGCGCGGCGGGCACGGGCCGCTTTCTGGAGGTGGTGGCCAACCGCCTGCAGATACCGCTGGCCGATTTATCCGCCTTGGCCGAAAAAAGCCGGAAACCCGCGGCCATCAGCAGCATGTGCGTGGTTTTTGCCGAGACGGAAATCATCGGTCTATTGGCTGGTGGAACGCCCCCGGAGGACATTGTGGCGGGCATTCATTCCGCGGTCGCCACCCGCGTGGCGGCCATGGCCGGCCGCCATGTGGACTCCCCGATATATTTCACCGGCGGGGTCGCGCTGATTCCCCGCATGGCCAGCGCTTTGAGCGAAATTCTTGGCCAGCCGATCCGCACCGTTGAGCGGCCTTGTTTCACTGGAGCGCTCGGTGCCGCCGTGCTGGCCGCCAGCCAGGAATTGGTGGCGCAGCCATGAAGTTTGGCTGCAGAATGGTGGGATGATTCCTGGCCGGAACCCCAGCGCATCATCCCCCCAGTGTCAGGAAATTTTGCGGCTGGCGCTTCTGGGCGCCTGTGCACAGCGGAAAAAAGTGAGCCACGATTCCCCCCGGGATTGGCGCAGCAGCAGCAGCGCCAGCTCCCGCAAGTGGTAATCCCCCCACATGGAGCTTTCGCCATTGGGCACCTTTTGCCCCTTGGCCAGATGATCCCAGCCATTGGGGCGATGATAGACCGAATGCAACAGCAAGCCCTGGTGCCTCGCGTTGAGGGAGAGATAGGGCTCGTTCAACAAAGTTTGGGCGACCGTTAATCCGGCCTGCCGATAGCGCGATCCCTGGCTGGCATTCGTGGGGGCCAAAACCGTCCCCAAGCGGATGAGCCCTTGGGCGGCGATGGCCGCCGCCGAGCTATCCACCGGTTCCCACGCATTGAAAGGATCAGCCGGCCGGTCCAGGTAATTGCCCAAGCGATGTAAATGAGGAGCGCCCGTATCCCAATAGGGCACCCCGCAGACCGGGCTGTTTTCCAGGAAAAAATCGGCCGTGGCCGTGGCTGCTTTTAAGAATGGCTCGCACGTCTTTCGCCGTCCACCCAGGGTCGCAAATTCCGCCGCTGGCAGCCGGTCGAGGAATTCCAATTGTTCGGCGAAGCCACAGATGGCCCAGGCCAGGCCGCGGGTCCAGGTGGTGAACGGAGAATAGCCTTGCTGCGAGCTGGGGCAGCGGTAGGAGCCGTCATTGATATTGAAAACGCTTTCGTGCGCGGTGCGCCCGCGAAGGTCATAAATATCCCGTCCTTCGCCATAATAAACCGCGAACTGGGCCGTGGTTTTGGCGTGTGCCACCAATCGCTCCAGCAAGGATATCCTGGCATCCCGTTCCCCCATTAAAACGTGCCCCAACAGGTGGGCCACCCCCAAGGACCGGAGTGATCGCAGGGTATCGATGAAGAGCGAATGGGGTCCGTTGAATGAATAAATGTAGCCGAGTCCATCCGGCAGTCCTGTCCAGCGCGCGGCCTGCACCGCTCCAGAAACCTTGAGCGCCAGTTCGTAAAAAGCCTGCTCCGGCTCGGATTGGGCCAGCTTCCCCTCCTTCATCAGGCGCAGCAGGTTCCCATACGTCGAGATATTATTGAAAGCGTGATCATGTACCCCCGTATGCGAAACATGGCCGGCCATGTGCTTCATGGTGTGGGCGCGTCCCCATTCCAAAAAGGAAGGTTCACCCGTGGCATCGTATTGCAGCAAGGCAGACCCAAATAAAAAACCTTGGGTCCACTCCGTCCAACCCCGTGCGGTGTATTTGCCCTGGCTGGTGAAGACCGGCGTTCCCTGTACGGGATCCCAGGTCTTTTGGAGGCTGTGCATTTTCTGGGTGGACACATCGAACAACCGGGTGAGCGCCGGCAAGAGCTTCTGAGGCGTGACTTGCGTATCAATTTTCAAGGCCATAAGCTAAAGCAAACCTTCCAATATTATGAGGACGGAATCTTAGCCTGTTTTCACAGTCTCCGCAAATGAAATCCGCCATCCACATTCAGGATTTCACCCGTACTGAAGGGCAGCCATCCCCGCGCCAGGCCGGCCACCGCTTTGCCCACATCTTCCGGCGTTCCCCACCGTTTGAACGGGGTCAATCCATCGCCTATCAACCGGTCGTATTTCTCTTTGACTCCCTGGGTCATATCCGTGGCAATGATGCCGGGACGTATTTCATAAACTCCAATTCCATATTCTGCCAGGCGTGCGGCGAACAAGGGGGTCAGCATCGATAAGGCCGCTTTGGCCACGCAATATTCCCCGCGGTTGACTGACGCTGTGTAAGCGCTGATGGAGGAAATGGTCACGATTCGCGGCGGCCCACAGGGACATTCCCCCCGTTGGACTTCTTCGATCATCCATCGCGCTGCCGCTTGCGTCAGGAAATAGGGACCTTTCACATTCACTTGGATCAAACGGTCAAAACTCTCTTCTCCACTTTCGAGTAAATCAGCGCGCACGGCGGGGGCTACACCAGCATTGTTCACCAGCAGGTCCAGCCGGCTGAACTTGGCGCGCACAAATTCCAGCAATTTATGGCGATCGGGTCCTTGGGCGATATCGGCCTGGAAGATTTCTGCCTGGATTGAACCATTTCCTGCCTTTCCCCGCGCCAGGCAATCCGCTGCGGTGGCCACGGCGGCGGACTCCTGCTGATTATAATTGATCACCAGGTTGTAACCGGCCTCCGCCAATTCCAAGGCGATGCCGCGCCCGATGCCGCGTGAACCACCTGTAATAAGAGCTACTGGATTCATGGCCGCCCATGGTAACCGGGCGGTGAGGGCTTGAAAACCCTGAATCGTGAGTCATGAAACCAGGATGCCAAGCGCCTTGGGCAGGATGCGGAATTGGCTGGCCCCATTCTTGAGCCATTCGCCATCCGCTTCGATCGGCATCGGCTGGCCTGGCTCCACTTTCACGCTTTTTGCCCGAAAACATTTCACTTTGGGATGCCGCACATAAGTGCCGCTGTATAGGCTCATGGCATTCCAGATCACCTCCCACCAAGCGACGTTTTCTAACCAGGCAACGTCAAACCAACCGTCATCAATCACCGCGGTGGGGCTCACGCGCATGCCGCTTCCAAAAAAGTTCCCATTGCAGACAAATATGGAATTCAAGAATACCCGGTGGGGTTGGTCATCTATGCTGACGATTGCCTCGGTATTGCAATTCTCTTTCAGGGCTGCGAATAGCGCCCGTAAGTAGGCCAGTTTGCCACGGCCGGCCCCGCCTTTCATGGCCATCCACCGGGTTACCGCGCCATCCAAACCCAGACCGGCGACATTGGCAAAGTACCTTTCGGCACGGCCATCCCTGGTTTGGTTGGCCATCCAGCCCATATCGATCACCCTCCTGGTGCCCGTTTTAAGGGCCTGCAACGCCTGGTTGGCCGCCGTCATGGGATCTCTGGCAATGCCCAGCGATCGCGCCAGATCGGAACCGGTTCCGCACGGTATTAAACCCACGGTTGGAATTTCCAGCCCGACCTTGTTTTCCTGAAACAGTCCATTAATGGCCTCGTTGATCGTCCCGTCGCCACCCAGGACCAGGAAATGCCGCGCCCCCGCCAACCAGGCCTGGTGCGCCAATATGATCCCATCGCCGCGGCCCTGGGTGAAGGTGCCCTGGGCCACCACTCCGGCGGCTTGGAGCAAGGCTTCAATCGCCGGCCAAAGCCTGCTTGCCTGGCCTTGTCCCGCCGCAGGATTGATGATCACGTGGGCCTTCATTTTGGGGATCATGCAGTGTTTTCGGACACGGATCCTACTTTGAAGTGCCCACGCCCCGCAAGGTGAAGTCACGGCCTGATTCACATTAGGTTTGCCTTGGCCAGATCAGGGTGTTTAACTCAAGTCCCAATATGAAGCGTGAATTTAATGGCAAATCTTGCGTGATCCCCCTGGGCCGCCTGCTTTCAGTTACCATCCTGGCCCTGTGGGCTGTGGGCGCCGCATCCAGCATGTATGCAGCTGATTCTGCCCCCACCGGCCCCATTGATCTGACGGCCAAATGGCAGGTGGGCAAACGCTACTTGCAGCGGATGGAAATGGTTCAGACTCAGGAAATTTCCGCGCCTAATCTTTCCCAAAACATCAAGCAGGTGGTTTCGCAAAATCAGGATATCGCTTTCACCGCCCTCAAGGAATTGGCCGGGGGAGGCAAAGAGTTGGAAATGGAAATCGTCAGCCAGAAAATGGAAGTCAAAATGGGTGACCAAGCCTTGATGAAGTTCGATTCAACGACCGACCCCAAGGAGGATGGCAATAATCCCGTTGCCGCCGCTTTTCGCAATATCCTGCGGATCAAGGTCAAATTCTTGACGGATGCTGCCGGGGCCATCCAAAAGGTCGAAAATTATAAAGCTTTCCTCGATCAAGCCACCTCCAAGGGTTCCGCCGAAGTCCAATCCATGCTTAAAAACATGCTCAGCGAGGAGAATATTAAACGCATGGGCCTGGCTGCTCCCGGATTGCCAGGCAAGCCGGTTCAGGTGGGCGACACCTGGCCTTCCCAGGTTGATCTGGATCTGGGTTCCATGGGCAAAATCAACATCAACATGAAATCTGTTTTCAAAGGCTGGGAGGCCAAAGGCAAGGCTCAGTGTGCCCTCCTGGAACATACCGGTTCCATCACCAACCAGCCAGGCAAGGACAAGGATTCCATCAAGATGACAGTTGAGAACGGCCATTCATCGGGCAGGATTTGGTATGACCCAAGCCTCGGCATGGTCAGCGAAGTGGTGGCTAATCAGGACATGGTCATGAAGATGAACGCCGCGAGCCAGAATGCCACCATTCGTCTCGCCCAGCAGGTCACCACCCGCTTGGTGGAGGTTAAAGACGCCCCCAAATAGGCGAAACGGAGGGACAACAGGGGCTGCTCAAGCAAGCCTCACAGCTTGGGCAGTTGATCCCGGTATTCCGTCGGGGATTGCCCCACCATTTTCCGGAATACCCGGTTGAAATGCGTCAGCGATTGGAAACCCACTTCGTAGGCAATTTCGCTGATTCGCAAATTCGGATTGATCAGCAAGTTTTTGGCTTTTTCGATCCGCACCCGGGACAGATAATCCGTGAAATTGAAACCGGTGGCTTTCTTGAACATCTTGCAGAAGTAAAAGGTGCTGGTGTTCACAGCCTTGGCTACTTCCGCCAGTGACAGGTCATTAGCTTGGTGCTCGCGGATGAATTCTTTGGCCCGGACGATCGTGGGTGGTTCGGCGTGCTCCTGCTGCACAATCACCTGGTTGCTCACCTGGGACAAGTGCTGGGCAAAAATATGCAGCATCTTGACCATCGCGTTGAATTGCGCCGGATTGATGACCCGGGTGTGAAAATAAGATTCCTCAAATCGGGTCAGGTTCACCTTTAAACCCCATTCCATGATCTGCTGCGCAACCCGGGAAAAATCCGTCGGCGATGGGTTTTTCAGGAAAACCTGCCCCGTTTGGAGAAAGCCGATCAATTCGTTGCCTACCCGCAGGGGAACGGCTGCTTCCGCCAAGCCCGCAAAACAGCAGACTACCTTGGTGCCATCCAGTGACTTGGCGGCAATTTTGCGCTGCGATTCCAGGCAGGATGCACAAGACCGGCTGTTTTGCCCCATCAGGGCGCAAAAGGGGCTTTGGTTCTTTTTTCCCTGGTGCACTAACTGCCACACCTCCACCGGCCGCAAGGCTAGCGGCAGGCCGGTGGATTGGCTGAAAGCCTGCTCGTAATCCTGGTAGATCTGCGAGCGTGATAGCTTTTCTATCAGGCTTTTTTTGTTATCCCGTAGCACAATATTTAATAACCCAAGTGCCGCCTTTGCGCAAGTTTGGGTGCAGCCGTTTGCCCCCTGGGAGGATCTCCCTCAACAAAAAAGCGAACGGTTTGCACCGTTCGCTTCCTGGTTCTATCCCTCAATTAATACCGGTAATGTTCGGGCTTGTACGGGCCTTCCTGCGGCACCCCGATGTACTGCGCCTGTTTGTCCGTCAATTGCGTCAATTTGACCCCGATTTTCTCCAGGTGCAGCCGCGCCACTTCTTCGTCCAATTTCTTGGGCAGTCGGTAAACACCGGGCTTGTATTCGTTCCGGTTTTTCCACAGGTCCAGTTGGGCCAGCACCTGGTTGGTGAACGAATTGGACATCACAAAACTCGGGTGCCCCGTCGCGCAGCCCAGGTTCACCAACCGGCCTTCGGCCAGCAGGTAAAGGCTCCGGCCGTCCGGCAGGATATATTTGTCCACCTGGGGCTTGATGGTGATCTTTTTAACGCCCGGCGCGGTGTTCAGCTGATCCACCTGGATCTCGTTATCAAAATGGCCAATATTGCACACGATCGCCTGGTCCTTCATTCGGGTCAGGTGTTCCAGTGTGATTACGTCGCAATTGCCGGTGGCGGTCACGTAGATGTCCGCTCTGCCCAGGGTATCCTCGATGGTGGTGACCTCAAAGCCTTCCATCGCCGCTTGCAGGGCGTTGATGGGATCGATCTCCGTCACAATCACCCGGGCGCCAAACCCGCGCAAGGAATGCGCCGAGCCTTTGCCCACATCCCCGTATCCACAAACCACGGCCACCTTGCCCGCCACCATCACATCGGTCGCCCGCTTGATGCCGTCTGCCAGGGATTCCCGGCATCCATACAGATTGTCGAACTTGGATTTGGTCACTGAGTCGTTGACATTGATCGCGGGCACCAGCAGCGATCCCGCCTCCATCATCTGGTAAAGCCGATGCACCCCGGTCGTCGTTTCCTCGGACACGCCCTTCCATTCCTTGACCATTTCATGCCAGCGATTGGGATTTTCCCGGTGCAGCTCTTTCAGCAGGTCTTTGATGACTTTTTCCTCGTGCTTTTCTGCCGGCGTATTCACCCAGTTGTCACCGTTTTCCAGCTGGTAACCCTTGTGGATCAACAGCGTGGCATCGCCGCCATCATCCACGATCAATTGTGGCCCTTTGCCACCCGCAAAGGAAAGCGCCTGGTAAGTGCACCACCAATATTCCTCCAGCGATTCGCCTTTCCAGGCAAACACCGGGATGCCCCGGGCGGCGATCGCCGCGGCTGCGTGGTCCTGGGTGGAGAAAATATTGCAGCTCGCCCAGCGCACGGAAGCGCCCAATTCCGCCAGGGTCTCGATCAATACCGCCGTCTCGATCGTCATGTGCAGCGACCCGGTGATCCGCACCCCTTGTAACGGTTTGCCTGCCGCATGCTTGCGGCGCAGCGCCATCAGGCCGGGCATTTCGTGCTCCGAAACCTCGATGGTCTTGCGGCCCCAATCGGCCAGGCTGATGTCCTTGACTTTGAAATCCGCTTTATTGGCTGTTGTTTTGCTTGCTGTGCTCATGTGTTTGAATGGGAAAAGTTTTCCACTGCGCCCCGCTTTAGCGGACCGCCTTTTTCAGGGCCTCCACCTTGTCGGTGCGTTCCCAAGTGATGGCCTTCAAATCGTCGATTTTCCCGAAGTGGCCATAATTCGTGGTCTTTGAATAAATCGGGCGCAGGAGATCCAATTGCTTGATGATGTCCGCCGGCTTGAAGCTGAACACTTGCTGCACCGCCTGGGTGATTGTTTCGTCGCTCACGGTGCCCGTGCCGAAGGTGTCCACCGCCACCGAAACCGGATTCGGGTAGCCGATGGCGTAGGCGAATTGGATT
>CAIMWS010000320.1 GCA_903845125.1 uncultured Verrucomicrobiota bacterium | reverse complement strand
TGCGAGTCTGAAGCGGGTTTGTTTTGCATTAAACCTTATAGCCTCAGGAGGTTGCGCATTACGACCTCATTTTCTATCTCGGAGTTCGGGTTTAAGCGTCAGCAATATTCACTTGGATTTCCAGCGCAAAGGGTTTTTCAAGATCGGAATGATGCCGGTGCTCGTGTTGGATGGGGTGGTTTTGAGCCTTCGGAATACCAATATATTGGCCAGCCATATGGCCCAGCTCAGCCATTGGATTCAACCGGATAAAGCCACCCGCGTTGAATTAAGGAACTTCGTGCTTCGGAATGAGAACGCCAAAACCAATTTGTTGGAGGCCGGTTTGGTCCGCTTATTGCCTGATGGCAGCTGGCAGCTGGCCAATGGCGTTCGCGCAATTTCGGGCGCCAACCTGGTCGAAATACCGGCCGCTAATTACCGGTTGCAGGGCCCCCGGGCTAATCCTGGCCCCCAGATCAGTTCCTTATTTTCCCTTCCGTAATCATCGAAGAACCTCAACCCCCAAAAAACCCCCATGAACCATAAAGTGTTAACCGCCATCGGGACGGCCCTGGCGATAGGATCCATTGCTTCAGCGCAAACCGCGGACGATCTGGTAAAGCAAGGCCGGGATTTTCTGGCCGCCACCAACATGTTCGCCGCCAACCTCTCGTTTTCCAACGCCGTCGTAAAATCGCCCAACCATCCGGTGGCCAACGTGCTGCATGCGGCCTCCCAGTTGCTGGCCTGGCCTGACCAACCCATCGGAAGCAATTTCCTGACCGCCCTGCAATTCCCGGCGGCTGGCCGAAATATCTATAAATGGACCTCCCAGGTTCCCTCCGACTCCCGCGGGTTGCCACTGGTCTCGGAAACCCTGAATGCCCGGGATATTACCGATATACTGCGAACCAACCTGGCGCCTGGTTTCATCGCGGCGGAAGCCTGCCTTGCCAAGGTGACCGACATTAATTTCCAACTGGTCTTGTCCGCGCGGGAAACCCGCACCGTGGAGGTCACTCTCGATTTTGGGGATCTGCAAATACTCCGCGCCATGCTCAAGGCCGCCGAATGCCTGAGCTATAATTTTTATTCCTGGAATCTGGATGCCCGGCTGGCAGCCATTCGCACGCTCTACACCAATGAGCAATTGAGCCTGGAGCGTTTGTTGATGGATTATCCCCATCTGCTGCAATACTCCTCAACCAACGATTTGGTCTCCGCTAAATCGGCTTTCCAAGCCGGGGTTGCGCGTTACCTGGAAGGCTCGCAAAGGATTCGTGCGCGCGGGGCGAAGGTGGTGAATTACCTGTTTAATTTCGATCCAAGTGATGCCAGCGGCGAAGAAAAATTCCGCCAGACCCTCATTGATTTGAACAGCTCCCTCGCCGGCGCCGTGCCCTTGGCGGTGGCGGATAGTTATCGGGTGTGCCTGGCTCCGTTCTTCAGCGGACGCAACCCAGTGCGCGCCTGGCTGCCGGCGGTTCGGGGCAATAATTTTGTTCTGGGCTCCTTGCCAGACCCCACTTTTGGCGGCCTGGTTGAAGGTCTGGATCCGGACCAAATCGAGGACACCCTCGCCCAGTACCTGGGAACCATACCCAGCATCCAACCATTGGTTAGACTGCCTGATCAGAAATTGCGCGTCTCCTTAAACGTTCAGCGGGGGAATGGTTATATGGTCCAATCCACCACCAATTTGCTCCAATGGACCGACCTCACCGCCTTCATTGCGCCCTCCAATCACATTTCTTTTGAGATTTCTGAAGGCTTGAACCTGCCCCGCCTTTTTTACCGGTTGAGCGAGCGTAAATAGAAATCTGCCGCTATCACCGAACGCTTCTTTTCCCAAACGGATTTCCCGCGCGGGTTGGGGCGCTGCTATCACCAGCCATCGGGTTCATTCCACGCGGGAACCCGGCGGATTGCTGATATTTGCCAGGGCGGCCACGGTTTGGCAGTCTGGGGAATCCCTGATGCATGGATTGGTTGGACTCCGCGCAGATGGGAGCCCATGCCAGCCAGCCAGTCATCAGCCTTGGGCCCCGGGAGTTCCGGGGCTTACTGGGGATTGATCGGGGTGTTCACCGCCCACTCCAATAGTGGTGGCTCAATGATTGGCGGCACGGCAAATCAGGGGGAGGGCCCTCACCTGGGCGGCCCTGTGGGGTGAGGGTTGGCAAGAGCGGCTTGGGGCTCATCTTTCCAACTCGTTCGGCAGCGTGCCGGTTGCCGGCAACCGTTCGGGAATGCGCACCGTGATTACATTGGATACTCCTGTGCCTCGCGGACCCTGCGGGGTGGGCAGGACCGCATAAACCCGGTAACGATAGGTCATGCCCGGCTTCACATCCCGATCGATGGCGCTGGTGACGCCGGCTCCCTCCCGGCCGATGGTGTTGTTAAAATCAGTGCCAGCTGCGCCGAGGCAACGCTGGACGACCGAAGCCACATCGCCCACAGCCTTATTCGTCCAGCGCAATTCCACCCTCGAGTCGGTCACCTGGACCGCACGCAAATCGCCCGGGGCATCGTCTGACGGAGGACCGGGTTTGGGGCCTTCGTCATGAGGCGGTGGCAGCATTGGCCGAGGCTTGGGTCGGTTTCCGGGGGCGTCCAGCTGTGCCCGAGCCAGGGTGTATCGCTGGCGGATGAAGGCTTCCATGCTCGCGAGGATATCGGCATATCCAGAATCGGTAGGAACGGTTACCCGCCGCGGAGGAAACGGATCCTCCTCGAGGGCCGGCCGAATCTGCTCATATAACGCCCGCAGCTTCGGAATGAGAATCTCCGGCCGGAACGATGCCTCCAAAATGGCGCTGGCCTGGCTCCGATACTGCTGGAGCAGGTTGGTGTGAGCGATCAACCTTTCCATTAACGGACGCCCTGGCACCGGCGCTGGCCAGGCCGCAGACCATCCTTCCAGCACGGGCACGCGGCCGAACGCCTGGTCCGCAAATCCGACATCCAAATCCCACGGGAGATAGGTCCAGCGCTGATCCGCTGGATTCCGATATAAATAGTAATTATGCGGTCCCCAGCCGGTATATTGGTCGAACGCGCCGGCGAAGAGCATCACCGCGGTGGTCTTCACGAAGGCATCCACATCGAGGCAGCGGCTCAATTCGGCCTCCGTGCCCGTGGCAGTGTCGATGGTGCGAATAAATTCCACCAACTGGGCATTGGCCTCCGCTTCGCGTCCGGCATGCAATTCAAAGCCTTTGCGATAGAGCGCGGGATCGGCGCCAAGATAATGAAAATCGGTGCCCGGGCCACCCTCGTCTGCCTTAAACAGGGTTCCGGCCTCCGTTCCGAAGTGCCGTGCAACGAAGGTTTTGTCGATCCGCTCCACGTTCACATAGAGGCCGGCATATTTCCCGTTCAGGTAAACACGAGCGTAGTTGCACCGCGCCGCCTTCACGCCAAGCTCCCGCAGTGTGTCGGTAACCAGGCGCTCACTGAAAACACACCCAAACTGTATGCCATTGTCCAAGGCCACGTGCCGCAATCCCAGGAAGCGCTGGCCCTTTTTGAACTCCGAAAACTCAATTAGAAAACCCCTCTTGTGGGAAGCGCCCGGCATCGAGGAACTGTTCCCTTTGTAGCGCACTCCCACTAATGGGAACACCTGGTCATTCCAGCGGAAGACGGCCGGGACAGAAATCCGCTGAGGCAAGGCGGCCAGCAAGCGGTCAAGGTCTTCGGGCTTGATCTCCAGTTGGATGGTTTGCACCACTTTGGGATCATAGAAGCGATCCGAAACGTCCCCGGCGAGCGCATGTCCGGCGGGCCATCTCCAAATTATTAAAACCCACAGCAGTGCCAACCATTGAGGTCCGCCAAAACATTTCAGAGTGCGTTTCATGCCACCATTGGTCCATTTCGATTTGCCAAGGAAAGATTAACGGCTGACGCCTATTACGCCAGCTGCAAAATCATCCTGCTCCAGCGCGGAAATTATCAGGTCACCCGCTTTTGCAACCAAGTCGGCGGCCATTTAATCGACTCAAATTATTTCCCACCCAGGATTCGCCGGCCCGGAGTGAGGAGGACTTCCTGTGGGTGGTTGGCCAGAAGCCGTGCTGCCCGGGGGGAAAATGTTTGGCCGAATTGGATCGGTTTGGTTCCGGCTTCCCCTCCCTTGGCGCCGCCCAAGGGCGCGTTCGTGCCAAAAGCTTGGCTCACGGCTCGGGGACGGATAGGCTGGGCTGAACTTTCGGTGGGGGAGGGGTCGAACTCAGCGGGTAAGATGCGCCTGGTCGATCGGTTATCTCGGATTGACAAGAGGCATGTTTATGATTAAAAAACTGAACATGCAAAGACTTCTCCGCCTGATTGCAACCTTGGCCGTGGTATTTCCTGGCTGTGGCCTATTATTGGCGCAGGTAACCCCGGTGGGCGGCGTGGCCCGCAACTTCACCCTCACCAACCACCAGACCGGCAATCCGGTCAAACTCACCGACTTTGCGGGACAGGTGGTGGTGCTGGACTTTTTCGCCTGGTGGTGCGGGCCATGCGCGCGTTCCTCGCCGGATGTGGAGGTCAACATCCAGCAGTATTATCGCAGCCGCGGAGGCAATCCTTCCGGCATTCCCGTGACAGTTTTGTCGGTGAACATCGAATCGGAATCGCCCTCCAGCACGGATCAGTTCATCCAGAACGGGGGGTTGGAATTGGTGGCTGACGATTTCAGCGGGTTGGCCTGGAACCAGTTCAATGTCGAGGATGCGATCCCCTTGTTTGTGATCATCAACGGCGCCGCCAATTCCACCACCCACAAGCAATGGGAGGTTTTGATGAGCCAGGCGGGGTACCCCGGCGCCACTTACATGCGGAGCAAAATCGACGCCGTCAAGCGGTCCACCAACGTAGCTCCAGCCATCACCGTCCAACCCGCCAGCCGGCAGGTGGTGGCGGGCGCCAGCGTCGTCCTCACCGTGGTGGCCACCGGCACCGCACCATTGCAATACCAGTGGCGCAAGAATGGCGCCAATATTCTTAATGCCACCGGCCCCAGCTTGAGTTTCGGGAAGATCCAGCCGGGCGATGCCGGGAACTATACCGTCCTGGTTGGCAACCAGGCCGGGAACGTGGTCAGCCAGGCGGCCGTGTTGACCGTGCTGGATGCGCCGCAGTTTGAAGGCATTGGCCGGGCCCCGGGGGTCATGATGGTGACGATGCCCCGCGTGCCGATGGGGTGCGCGGTGGTGGTGGAGGCTTCCACCGACCTGAAGAATTGGAATCCGGTGGCCACGAACACTGTGAGCGGATCCACCTTCCCGTTTTCCACCTACATCAACACCAACCTGCCCGGGGTCTTTTTCCGCGCCGGGATCAGGAATTGAACGGCTGGGCCGGCCGGGCCGGGGACGTCCGCTGGTTTGAACAGGGTGCCTTGCCGACCGGCGAAATGCACCAGGCTCTTGAGCGTGCCAGGCCGCAAATTCCCTGCCGGTGGCTTGGACCTTGGTTGGGGCCGGATTCTCCGGCCATTTCCCCTCCGTTTCCCAGGCCTCGATCTGGCAGGGATGATTCGGGCGCACCGGAAAGGTGCGGGCGCCCGCCGCCGGTGCCAAACCGACCACTCCCCAAGCCCAAACCAGCGATCAGTTGAACATCGGGAGTTGTCCTCGGCCGGTCATTTGCCGAAATTCAAGGGCAGGTCACCGCCGGCCACCTTCATCTTGATGGCATATAATCCTTTGCTGGCGGTGATGAACAGGGTTTTGGCGTCCGCTCCGCCGAAAGCCACGTTGGCCGTCCACTGCTCCGGCACCGGGATGTTCGCCAGCTTGCGGCCGGTCTTGTCAAAAATCGTCACGCCCCGGCCGGTCAGGTAAACATTGCCCTCGGCGTCCAGCGTCATGCCATCCGAACCCATGGAGCAAAACAGCGTTTTCTCCGCCAGGGATCCGTTTTCCTGGATCGCATAACGGTAGGTCTTGCCCGCGCCGATATCGGCCACGAACAAGGTTTTGCCATCCCGCGTGCCGGTGATGCCGTTGGGCTGCCGCAGGTCATCCGTCACCCGCCTCAGTTTTTCCCCCGGCTTGGCCAGGAAATAGACGTGTTCGCCATCCTGCTCCTTGGGACCACGCTTCCAGTAAGACCGTTTATAATAGGGGTCCGTGAAATAAATCCCGCCATCCGGGCGCACCCAGGCATCATTGGGCCCGTTGAGAGGTTTGTCCTGGTAGTTTTTGATGAGCACGGTCACCTGGCCGCCGGGGGCGATGGACCACAATTGGTTTTCCTCGTCCGCGCAGGCCACCAGGTTGCCCACGTGGTCGAACACCAGCCCGTTGGCCCGGCCGCACGGTTCCAGGTAAGTGGATAATTTCCCTTCCACGCTCCAACAGTGGATGCGGTTGTTCGGTTGGTCGGTGAAATAAATGTTGCCGCGGGCATCGCAGGCCGGACCCTCGGTGAAAGCGAAGCCCCCCGCGAGTTTCTCCAGTTTCGCACCTGGAGCCGCCAACTCCAGTTCCCCTTCCGCCATTGCGTCAATCCCCGCCAGAAGCAAACCGGCGGCCAGCCAAGCACTTGCATTTTTCATTTTGTTATCCATCGCCTAAAAAAACGGACATTCGAGCTTGGGAACAGTCTTGTTTACCCTTTCTTGGGGCGGACGTTCAAGCCCGTTTCTGAAGCTCCGCCAGGAAGATGTCGTAATCGCCGATGTAGTCTTCCTTGTCGAACCCTTCCGAGGCCAGCACCAGCAGCACTGCATCGCTGGAAAAATTGAACTCCGCGGCCCAAACCCAGTTCGGCACATGCAAGCCCTTGTTGGGCTGGTCCAGTTCCACCCGTGCCCGGTGGCGGCCGTCATCCACCAGCACCGAGCAGGAGCCTTTGACGCAGGCCAGGAACTGGTGCAGCTGGCGGTGGGCGTGCTGGCCGCGGGATTGGCTGGGCGCCACCGCGTAGGTGATGAAATACCGTTTCGGAATGAACGGCAGGTGGCTGGGCGCCTGGCCAAAGGACAAGGTGCCCCGAAAATCGGAAAATACCGGCATCAGGACGATCTGGGCGCCTCCCACCGGCAGCGGCTGCAGGCCCGCCCCCGGGGCGCCCCGCAGGGCGGGATCCTCCTTGGGAACCGTGACCACATAATCGCACACGTAGGCCGGGTTGCCGGTCATCACCGCGAAGGCGGGCACATCGCGGGTGACCGCCGCGCCCGGCTCCACGCGGGCGTGCTGCCCCACCGTGATGCCGGACCACAGCGTGACGTTGGCCCCCAGCACCGCCCCGGTGCGCACGCAGGTGGCGGCGGTCCGCGGCACCCCGGTGGGCGGCCCTCCGGGGGAAGGCTCCCGGCCGAACACCACCCCCGCGCCCACCACCACCGCATCGCCCAGGCGCACGCCGCGGCGCAGGCGCACGCCGCCCTCGATGCACACGCCGTCGCCGATCTCCACCTCCGGCTCCACCACCACCCCTTCACCCACCACGCAATCAGCGCCCAGGCGCGCGCCGGCGTGGATGTGGGCGAAAGCCGAAACACGTGTTCCCGGCCCCAGGAGGCTGCCCGGTTCGACGGCGGCTTTTTCGTGGATTTCAACGGGTTTGCTCATAAGCGGCTCATTTCTTCACATAACCGTTCTGGCGGAACCACTCCACCGCATCCGCCAGCGCCTGCCGGGGAGGCGTTTGGGGCAGGCCCAGCTCCTGGATGGCCTTGGCGGGGTTGAAATACATCTTGTATCGGGCCATGCGCACCCCCGCCAGAGGCGCTTTGGGCGGCCGGCCGGTGACGCTGGCCACCGCTTCGGAGATCCACGCCGCCGCCCAGGCCAGGGCGTAGGGCGCGCGGAAGGAGGGAGACGGCAGGCCCGTGAGCGCAGCCAGCTCATCCAGCACTTTTTTCATGCTCCAATTCCCCCCGGCATGGGCCAGGATGTAGCGCTCGCCCACCCGCCCTTTTCCCGCTGCCAGGATATGGCCGATGGCCACATCCCGCACGTGGACCCAGTTCAGGCCGGTATCCAGGTAGGCGGGCATCTGCCGGTTCAGGAAATCCACGATCAACTGCCCCGTGGGGGTCGGTTTCACATCCCGGGGGCCCACTGGCGCGCTGGGATTCACGATCACCACCGGCAATCCCTGGCGCGCCAGGCCCAGCGCCACCTGCTCGGCCTGCCACTTGGAGCGCTTGTAATGGTTGCTCAGCTGGGCTTCGTGGTGTGGGGTGGTTTCATCGCTGGGCGGGGCGGGGGCGGTGCCCGGCTTGGGCAGGCCGATGCAGCCGACGGTGCTGGTATGGACGATGCGCGAGCAGCCGGCCTCCCCGGCGGTTTCCAGCACGTGGCGGGTGCCGTCCACGTTGGCGGCATACATCGGGGCGTAATCCGGCAGCCACAAATGGTAGCTGGCCGCCACGTGAAAGCACCATTCGCAGCCCCGCAGGCCCCGGGCTAGGCTGGGCCGGTCGGTCAAATCCCCCGGGACCGGCTCATACGGGACACCCTCCAGCACGCGCAACGGGCTGCCCGGGCGCACCAGGCATTTGACCTGGTGCCCCTGCCGCACCAGTTCGTGCACGAGATTGGCCCCCACAAATCCGGAAGCTCCGGTGACAAAGCATTTCATCGTTTTCGCAATACCATATAGAGGTTGTCGGCCAGGCCCCGCCGGCCCAGCCACCGCTCCAGCCAGCCATACATCCATTGGGCCGGCTTCAACAGCGGATTCTGCTTCCAAGCCGTGGTGCGTTTCAACAGTTTTGCTCGCTCCGTGTCCGCCACCCGCCGGGTCCCGCCCCGGAGATCGCGCCAGATCACCGCCGGGTTGAAGTGGCACGAGCCGGAAGTTGCCAGCTCCAGGCTGGGCGCGGTCGCCGCCAGCCGCCGGAAGGTGGCCGCCGAGAAATAGTTCACATGGTCCGGCATGATATAGCGGTATTTGGCCCCCAGTATTCGCACTGCCAGGGATTCGAGGTTCGGCACCAGCGCAAACAAATGTCCGCCCGGTTCGAGCAGGCCGGCCGCTTTGACGAAAAACTCCCGCGGCCACACCAGGTGCTCCAATACCGCCCAGAAGCTCACCGCAGCGAACCGCGCGTCCTCGAAATCATGGTCCAGGAAAGCTGCTCGCAGCACCGTCGTTCCCTGGCTTTCCGCGTGATCCAGCGCCGCCCCCGCCACGTCCATGCCGAGCCCCTCGTAGGCGCCCGGGTGCCGGTGCCGCAGTTGGTAAAGAAACCCGCCTGTCGAGCAGCCCACATCCAGCACCCTGCCCCTCGTGCAGAAACGCCGGAACAAGGCCAGCTCCCGCTCGAACCGCACCGGCGCGTAATCACCCGCCAGCTTGTCCGGGCTCAGGTAGAAAGGCACGCCCAGGCGGTTGTAATACCGGCCGCTGGCCAGGTCCTCCTCCACGGGGCTGGCATACACCATCCGGCAGGAGCCGCACTGGGCCAGCCGCAATTCCTCTTTGCGCAGGAACGGCTCCTGGTCCGCTCCCCCGCAAAGCGGGCATACCCGTTGGATCGTTGCCGCCGTCATGTTTCCTGGGTGGTGATCATCGGCAACCTCCCCTTCGAATGCAATCCCGGATCGCGGGTCAGGCGGGCAAAACCGCGGATCTGCTGCCCGCCCTCCTGCCGATTTTTCGAGCGGAACCAACCGGCTTGTGTTATCTTCATCCTTCCTGGGCCGGTAGTCCCGGCCGGCAGGTGTTTTGAACTGATAAGAGATAAGGAATTGATGCCATGAGTGCCGAAGGTTTGATCGAATTAAATGCCCGGAATTTTTCCGCCCAAGTGGCCCAAGGGGTGACCTTGGTCGATTTTTGGGCCCCCTGGTGCGGCCCCTGCCGCATGCAAACCCCGATTCTGGAGGGCTTGGTGGGCAAATTGGCGGGCCAGGCGGTCATCGCCAAAGTGAACGTGGACGATGAGCAAGACCTGGCGGTTCAGTTTAATGTCAGCAGCATCCCCACCCTGATCCTTTTCAAGAACGGCCAGATCGTTCAAAGCCTTTCCGGCCTGCAGCGCGAAAATGAGCTGCTAAAGGTCATCCAGGCCGCTCTTTAATCCGACTTTCATTCCTGGCGCCAGCGCTTGCCTGAACGGCCTGGAACAATGCCGCCGGTAAAGCCATCCCGGTTTCGGCCCCTGGCCGAAGCCGGGTGGCATCCTCTGCCGTTTTCCAACCACCCATTTTTGGAGTCGGGCAACTGCCCCAACTCCGCTACCACCCCGGCGGCTTTGGAGGAGCGCCGCGACCGGCGCTGCAGGTGGGTTTGCGCTTGGCCCCTTCACTCCCCAGCCGGATTCCTGGGCCGGTAGTTGGAAGGGAAATGATTGCCCCACAGATTTTTAGGCGAGTCGGGGAACGGGCCGCGGCCGCCTCCTGAATCGTTCTGCAAGTGGCGAAGGACGATGGTTTTGCCCAAAAAGATCCAGCCCAGCACCACGGAGCCCGATGGCCGCGACACAGCCGGGCTTGTCTTGGCGGCTGGGTTTTTGTATAAGGCGGCGCAACATGGCAGATTTTTATGGCTGAGAAAACCAAACCGCTGGTCGGCATCATCATGGGCAGTCAATCGGACTGGGAAACCATGCAGCATGCCGCTGAACAATTGAAGGCTCTGGGCGTGCCGCACGAGGTGCAGGTGATTTCCGCGCACCGCACCCCCGATTTGCTCTTTCGCTATGCTTCCACGGCGGAGAAGCGCGGGTTGGAGGTGATCATCGCCGGGGCGGGTGGGGCCGCCCATTTGCCCGGGGTCGCGGCCGCCAAAACCAGCTTGCCGGTCTTGGGTGTGCCCATGGAATCCAAGGCCCTGCACGGCATGGATTCGCTGCTGTCCATCGTGCAGATGCCGGCGGGAGTGCCGGTGGGCACGCTCGCCATCGGCAAGGCGGGGGCCACCAACGCCGCCCTGTTCGCTGTGGCCATCCTGGGCAATAAATATCCCCAGTTCCGCCAGGCCTACAACCGCTTCCGCCAGGACCAGACCAGCCGGGGGCTGGCCAACCGGGAAATCAAGCCCAAGGCCTGATCGCCCGGATTCTTCCGGGCCGGCCATTTAAAGCCAGCAGGCCACCAGGGGAGGCGGCCTGCGCCGTCAAATTTTATGGAGGTTGGGATCAAGTCCCCATTCCGACGCTCTGCACCATCTGGAAAAGCTTCCCTTCAGTCTTGATGCTGGGGGCGATGATGATTTCGGTTTCCTGGAATTGCCGGATATCCTTGGCGCCCACGTTGCCCATGCAGGTGGCGATCGCGCCCACCAGGTTCTGCGAGCCGTCGTCCACCGAGGCGGGGCCGTAGAGGATCTCCTTGATCTGGCCGGTGATTCCCACTTTGATGCGGGTGCCCCGGGGCAGGTTGGCATGCGGGGTGGCCATGCCCCAATGGTAGCCCTGGCCGGGTGCTTCCTTGGCGCGGGCGAACGCGCTGCCGATCATGACTGCATCCGAACCGCAGGCGAGGGCTTTGCAGACATCGCCGCCCTTGCTCATGCCGCCATCGGTGATGATGGGGACATACCGCGCACTTTGCTTGTAGTAGGCGTCGCGGGCGGCGGCGCAGTCCACCGTGGCCGTCACTTGCGGCACGCCCAGCCCCAGCACACCGCGGCTGGTGCAGGCCGCCCCGGGCCCCACGCCGATCAACACTCCCGCCACCCCGCATTGCATCAGTTCCAAGGTCACGTTGTAGGTGACCGCGTTGCCGATGATCACCGGGATTTTCATGGTCTTGGTGAATTCCGCCAGGTCGAGCGATTTGTATTCCGTGGAGATATGGCGCACCGTGGAAACGGTGGATTGCACAAAAAAGATGTCGGCCCCGGCCTCCTGGGCGATGGCGCCGAAGCGCTCCGCCCGCTGGGGGATGGAACTGACCGCTGCCAGCACGCCCGCCGCCTTCAATTCCTGCACCCGGCGGCTGATCAGGTCTTCCTTGACCGGTTCCTGGTAAATTTTTTGGAGCAGGGCGGTCACCTCGGTTTTGTCCGCTTTCACGATCCGGGACAGGGCTTCGTCCGGATTCTCGTAGCGGGTTTGGACACCCTCCAGGTTGACCACGCCCAGGCCGCCCAATTTGCCCATCTCGATGCAGAAGCGCACATTGGTCACGCCGTCCATGGCGCTGGCGATAATGGGGATTTTGAGCTTGATGTCGCCGCCATCCTTGCGGGGGATGATGAACGAAGTATCCACCTCGTTGGGGTTGATGGTGATATCGCCGGGAACCAGGGCGATTTCGTCAAAACCATACGTGACCCGAGCTTTGCGGTTACGGCCGATCCACATTCCCATATATTGATCCTTTGTTGTTCAATTTTTAAAAATTCAAATGCAGCCGCGCCCTTTGCCAAGCCAAAAGCTGGCGGCCAAACTGCCGCTAAAAGCTGATCTGCGTGTTGAGGGTGCCGCATTGGGGACACCGCGAACGCTCCACATCGGCGTCGTCCGTATAGACATACGCGCATGCTTCACAGCGGAACAGGCGGTCTTCGCTGGGCGCTGGTTCTATCCTCAGACGCCTGAATTCCGAATATAAGGCCAGCGCGCCCAAAACGGCAAGCAGAGAAACCACGTAGGCGAGAAGGAGACTGTCGATGCTCATGGTGCGGGGCGGTTGGGAGGGTGGTTGCTGGCGTTCAGCTCCGCGGTCTGCCAGGTGAAAACCAGCCGGGCCAGGGCAAATGGCGGCGGCGTGGGATTCGGCCCCGTGGGTTGCAGTCGGACCCCTTTGGTCCAGCGCAGGGCCCAGAGGTCTGCCTCCTTGCTGCCGGACACGGCGGCCATGCGCGTGGTGAGCGGAAGCCCCTCGGCATCCACCAGGATTTCCACAATGCTGTTGGAGAGCAGGCCATCATACGGCCAGGCGGGCAGCTTGCCCGGCGCGGCCAGAGTCCGGCCTGCTGGATCCTCCAGGCGCACCTGGGATTGGCCCATGCCTGCCGGGCGGGCGGGCCGCGCGGTGAGGGATGCTGGCACCGGGGCGGTGGCCAGCAGGGGAAAGCGGGGATGCACGGTTTCGGGGGCCGGGGCGGCTTCCGGCAGGAGCCGCTCTCCGGCTTGCAGCGGGCGCTCGAGCCAATGGTTGGGGGCGGTCCAATCGGGAACCGTGTGCTGCAGGGCCGGCACCTTCAGCCAGGCCGCGCCCGAAAAATTCCGCTCGCTGGCCCGCGCGAACAAGGTGGGATCGCTCAAGGCCAGTCCCTGGGCCAGGTCGGCTTGGGCCGCCGGGTCCAGGACCAGGCTCTGCTCTGAATAAAAACGCGGCCGCCGCGGCATCGTGCGGGTCCAGTCGGAGTAGAAATATACGAGGCACAGGTGCAGCCCCACCACCAAGGCCACCATGCCCAGCCACTGGCGGAAGGTCCAGCGTTTCAGATCCCGGGTGGGGGTGGGCGGCTGCATGGGGATGGCCTTCAGTGGGCTTCCGCTTTGCCGCGCGGGCGGGCGGCTATCAATACCTTTTCAATCCCCGCCTCGGTGGCGGCCTGGCTGGCTTTGAAGAACCGTTCCAGCGGCACTTTTTCGTCCGCCTGGATCACCAGGGTGACAGCGGGGCGTTTTTCCACCTGTTTGCGCAACCGGGCCACGAGCTCGGCTTGCTCGACCACCTGGTTATCCAAATACAGGATGCCCTGCGGATCCATGGCCAGCACCACAAAGGGACCGGTCAGGCCCGGCAGCGCCTGGTCGTTGTAGCGGGGCAGGCGGATATTGGCTCCTGGCAGGTAAACCATGTGGGTGTGCATCAGCAGGAACATGGCCAGCAGGAAAAAGGTTCCCGCCAAAGGAGCCACGTCCAGGTGCCCGCGGAATAATTTGGCGTTCCGCGGAAACTTCATGGCAGCTTGTGGTTCGGGATTTCCGTCACCACGTTCAATATGTCGGTCGCGGCTTTTTCCATGTCCAGGACAATGGCGTTGACGCGGCTGACCAGGTAATTATAGCCGGCATAGCAGGGGATGGCGATCGCCAGCCCGGCGGCCATGCAGATCAATGCTTCCCACAGCCCGCCGGCCAGGTTGATGAAGTTGGCGTACGGGCCGCTGGCCTGGAAAGCCGTGAGGAGCTTGATGAATCCCAGCACGGTCCCCAGCAAACCGAGCAGGGGAGCGATCTGGGCGATGGTGGCCAGCAGGTTGAGCTTCTCCTCCAGCCTTGGCACTTCCACCAGGCCCGCCTCCTCCAAGGCTTCCCGCACCCCTTCCCGGCCGCGCTCCCGGCTCAGGATGGCGGTTTTAACCAGGCGGGCCACGGGTCCGGGGGTGGCCTCGCAGATGGAGATGGCCTCCACGATGTTCTCACGGCGAATCACCGTGCGCACACCGTTGATGAACTCGGAGGAGTTGATCTGGGCCCGGTGATAATGCATGAAGCGTTCCAGGAACACCGCCACCGCCACCGCACTGATCACCAGCAGCACCCACATGATCAATCCGCCATGCGAAAGCAACATTGGCAACATATCCCCCCTTTATATGCCCGGCTGAAATCGATCGCAAGCGTGCTTTCTGCCCGGGCGATACCCGGTTGGCGGACGCGCCGGTATTGAGGGTCCGTGCCCCGCCTGGAGTAAACCCGGGGACCTGCTGTAAACCACTGGTTCAGAGTGGTTTGTGGCTTGCTAATGAAGCGGATTGCCGGCCCGGGAGCACTCCCATCCCGGCTGGATCCCTGAAGGCAGAAGATAGGCTATGCAAAATAATCCAGCCATCGGGCCAGGCCCGGGCTCGATGGGGCCGGTCAATCCTCGTTGAACTTGTTATTAACCAGTTCTTCCAATTCGCCCACTGCCTGGGAGGCATCGGTGCCCTCGGCATGCACCTTGATTTTGCAGCCCGGGCCGGCGGCGAGCATCATCAGGCCCATGATGCTTTTGCCATTCACGGTTTCGCCGTCTTTTTCCACAAGAATATTGGAATGGTAGCGGTTGGCGGCTTTGACGAACATGGCGGCAGGCCGGGCGTGGAGACCATATTTATTGGTCACCGTCATCTCCCTGTCCACCCGCTGTTTTTTGCCGGCACTCATCGCTCAGTGCGCTCAATTTGCCGTTTCCCAGGTTATTTGCCAAGAACAATTTGCGTGACAGAAATTAATTATGGGTTGCCAGGCGGAGGGGGGGAATTGCCCTTGCCGGTCATTTCGGCGATGAGGCGGTTGTCCAATTCCCGGGCGGGATTATGCCCGAGGATTTTCAATTTCACCTGCATGGCCGCCACCTCCACCAGGCGCGCCAGATTGCGGCCGGGCCGGACCGGAATGGTGATGTGGGGCACCTGCACCCCCAGCAGGGTGATGTATTCATCCTCCATGCCCAGGCGGTCCACATCCGTCACCTCCTGCCAGGTTTTCAAGGTCACCACCAGGTCCACCCGCTTTTCCGTGCGGATGCTCTTCACGCCGAACATGGCGGCGACATTGATGATGCCGATGCCGCGCACTTCCATGTGGTTGCGGGTGATGGGTGGGCTGGTGCCCAGCACTTCCTTGCCATCCACCAGGCTCACGCGGGTGATATCGTCGGCCACCAGGCTGTAGCCGCGCTCGATCAATTCCAGCACGCATTCGCTTTTGCCGATGCCGCTCTCCCCGCGGATGATGACCCCCACGCCCAGGATGTCCACCATGCTGCCCATTTCGGTTCCCCGCGGGGCAAAAATGGTTTCCAGGGCGAGGGTCGCCTGGTTGATGAACCGCATCGTGATCAGCGGGCACTTGAGCACCGGCACCTCCAACTGCTCGGCCACCTTCAACAGCAGCGGATCGGGATTGATGCCCCGGCAAAAAACCACGCAAGGAATGCGGAATTTAAAGAGCCCCAGGCACCTTTTTTCCCGTTCCTGGACCGGCAGGGAACGCAGGAAGCTCGACTCGGCGCTGCCGATCACCTGCACCCGCTTGTGGGCGAAATAACGGGTAAAACCCGCCAAAGCCAGCCCGGGGCGGTTCACGGTCGGCTCCTTGATCACCCGTTTCAAGCCGGTGGCCCCGGCCACCAGGCTGAGCTGCAGCGGGCGGGCGTTTTCCTTGTAAAACCGTTCGACGGTCACCAGTTCCGGGAGCATGGCTGCCTCACATGTTGAAATCCGGCCCGAGGTAGATTTCCCGGGCCTTGGGATCGTTGAGCAGAAAATTGGCGCTGCCTTCGCGCAAGACCTTGCCGTGATGGATCAGGTAGGCCCGGTCCACCAGCCGCAGCATTTCCCGCGCGAAGTGGTCGGTGATCAGGATGCCCAGGCCGCGCTCCCGCAGGCGGCGCAGGATTTTCTGCACCTCATACACGGCGATGGGGTCGATGCCGCTGAAGGGTTCGTCCAGCAGCAGCAGCCGGGGGCTGGTGACCAGCGCCCGGGTGATTTCCAGGCGGCGTTTCTCGCCGCCGCTTAGCTGGTAGGCCAGGTGATCGGCCAGCGGCGTCAGATCCAGCTCATCCAGCAGGTATTTCAGCCGGATTTTCCGCTCCTCGGCCCCCATCTTGCACATTTCAAGGATGGCCAGGATGTTTTGTTCCACGGTCAGCCGCCGGAACACCGACGGCTCCTGCGTCAGGTAGCCGATCCCCAGGCGGGCCCGCCCGTGCATCGGCAGCTGGGAGATTTCCTTGTCCAGGAAATAAATGTCCCCCTCCTCGGGGCGGATCAGGCCCACCACCAGGTTGAACGTGGTGGTTTTACCCGCGCCATTGGGGCCCAGCAGGCCGACGATTTCCCCTGGCCCCACCTGGATCGAGACTTCGTCCACCACCCGGCGGTGGCGATAGGTTTTGACCAACCGGTCCGTGCGCAGCAGAGGGATGGACTGGGTGGCGGTGGCTTGCGCCGGCGCCTGGCCTGCGGGCTGCGTCGTTCCGTTGTCTGTGTCGTCTTTCATCAAGCTTGGCTCCGATCGATGGCGGTTAAAAAATGAAAAGTCTTTTGCGGGCGGTTTTTTGCACCACGTTGGTTTTGGCGGGTGGCGGATAGTTCCACTGGTATCCACCGACCACGAACGCGCGGTCCAGCACCATGTCCAGCAGGATCACCGGCCCCTTGATTTCACCCGGCATCAGCCGGACCGCGGGATTGCCGTCCAGCTTGATCTGTTCCAGGGGCATGTTCCAGCTGAAGGTTTTACCCGAACCATACACCCCGTTGGTGAACTGCCGGGCGCCTTGGAGGAATAGCTCCACATTCTGCTCGGCGTTGACCAGTTGGGCCTTGGGCTCGAACCACGCTTTCCCGCTCGTCAGCTTCAAGAAATTCTTCCCGCCCGGCACCGGGTTTTGCTGGCCGATTTCCATGAGGAAATTGCCCTCGGCTTGCAGGTTTTCGATGGTGTTGCCAGGCTGGGTCAGGCGGGCCACCATCTGCTCGCAGGTCATCCAGGCCACTTTTTGATGATCTGAAAAGCAATCGGCCTTGACCTTGTCCATGAACTTCGCCTGGCCCATCTCCAGCACATATTCCTGGGCGGAGATCTCCATCCACGTCACGGGCTGGGGAGTGCTGGCGGACCGGGCGGCATTGGTGCCCCCTCCGGATGACCGCGGGCCAGGGAGGTTGAAGGCCGCCATCGGCAGGCGCAGCTTGGCCCCGCCGCGGGCGTGGATTTTCTTCTCCCGCGCCTGGAAGCGGATGCGGTCGGCCTGGCCCTGGTAAAAGGATCCTGCCTGCATGCGCGGCTGGCCGGTGAATTCGGCCACCTGGTTGGTGCTCCAAAAGATCATGCGGTTGCCCGAAACCCAGTTTTCTCCCTGTTTCACCATGATCGGGATGGTCGAGAGGTTGGTGCTCGGCGCCAGCAATCCCAGCGGGCCGCTGGTGAGCATATCGTGGATCTGGCCGGGCATCCGCACCTTGTTGGTGGCCGCCACGTAGGTGATATTGGTGATCATTTCCGGTCCCAGGACCAGCACCTTGGCCTGGTTGTTTTTCGGGTTTACCCACAACACCATTTCCCCGCAGGCCACCTGCGCGGGCGGCGCGTTCGACACCACCTCCTCCAGGAGCACGTGTCCCCGGAACAACGCTTCCTCCGCGGAAACCTCGGAATGGTCGCTGTAGATTTCCAGGAACTGGTTGGTGGAGGCTGGGGCGTTGGTTTCGCCGGCGAGGGGGGCCAGCAGCGAAACCGGGGTGCTGAAATCCCCCTTCGGGATGCGGGTTCGCGCCTGGTCGTGGGCGGCGAAGGCACGCCGCTTGCGGTCGATCGAAATCCGGCCGGCGTTCCCCTCCTGCAGGCCCCGCTGCCAGGTGGCCTGCCCCTCCAATTCCAGGATTTCGTTGGTGGCCGTCCACGAATAGCGGGCCCGCTGGGCTTGGGCCTGGTATTTGTCCTGTTTGCCCGTGACTTTGACCTTATCCCAGGCGAGCACGTTTTCCAGGCTCTGGCCGGATTCGGGCATTTGGATGGCCAGCCGTCCGCAGTTGAGCAGGAACTGGGGATCGTCGATCCGGACGTCGCCATGGTAAACCACCACGCGGTTGGTGGGGGGTGATACCGGCGACAGGGTGAACAGGTTCGTGGCCAGGTATTCCAGGCTGTTGGCGAATATCCTGGCTTGCTGATGCGGTTGCTCGATGGTGGTGGCCACCTCGTTGGAGACCGCCAGGTAATAATTGGTATGGCTGTAATAAAATCCCTCCCCTTCGATCAGGATCCGGTTGTCGCCGCTGCGCACCTTGAGCTTGCCGGGGGAATTCAGCACGCGGGTGGCCTGGTTATAGGCGCAATAATCGGCCTCGATCACCAGGTTCGTCTCCAGTTTCCGGGATTCCCGGCTGTAATCCTTGAACATCACCAGCCGTAACTTGTTGATGTCCAGGATGCCGCTGAACCGCGGGGTGGCCTCTTCGCCGGTTAGAATGCTGCGCAGCCAGTTCGTATTATCCACCTTCGTCGGATAATAATCGGGCACGGTGAAATTCTTCATCGATCCCGCCACCATGCGCTGCCCGTGGGTGGAATAGGCCAGGCAGGCCATGGCCAGCCAGACCAGCCATGGCGGGAGGCGCAACGGGCGCACCAAAGTGTTCGTCATATGATCAACCAACCGATTTGCTTCAGTTTATTCAATCCGTGGTCCGGCGCAATCATTCTCCCGCCCGCCGTGGCCGGACGTCAGGCCGAGTATTGGGCCAGCAGCGGCTGCCATTTGTCCTGGGCCTGCAGGATATGTTCCGCCACCTCCCGCACCGCCCCGTGGCCGCCCGGGGTCCGGGTCACGTAATCAGCCAGGCGTTTGGCCTCCCGGTGCCCGTGGGGCACCGCCACCGCCACGCCCGCCCGTTTGAGCATGCCCAGGTCCACAATGTCGTCCCCCATGTAGCACACCTCCGCCCACCCCAGGCCGCTCTGGGCGAGCATTTGTTCCGCGGCGGCCACCTTGCAGCTGCGGCTTTGGTGCAAAAAATCGACCTGGAGTTCCCGCGCGCGTTGTTCCGTGGCGGCCGAAATGCGGGCCGAAATCCACCCCACCTTCAGCCCCGCCTCCCGCAACAGCCGGATGCCCAAGCCGTCCTGCACGCAGAAACGCTTGGTCTCGCCGTCGTTGCCCATCCAAATGCCCGTATCCGTCAGGATCCCATCCACATCGCACAACAGGATCCGGACGCGGGCCAATTTGGAGCTCAAGGTTTTATTCAATACTGCCCTGGCCATGATTCAATCCATCGCGTTGGGGATTGGCCTGGCGCCGGAACGGGCTTGCCCGCCGGCCCTGGCCGCCAAATCCGCACCCGGGGTCGATCTTCCCTCAGAACGGGCGTTTATGGCAAGCGAATCATGCGCCGCCGGGCGGGAAGCCGGATCTCGACTTCCAGGCCCGATGGCTGCCGCTTGCGGGCGGTTGCCGATCCCTGGCCGGTTTCCGCGCACGCTTCGATGATCGTCAGTTCCTGCCCGCCCCCCCGGTTTCCCGACTTCAGGCCAGCTCCAGGAGGAAAAATGGGTTGAAGATTTGCTCCAGTTGGCCCGTAGGCCCCCCGGGTCGGGATCCGCGGCGTGGAGCTGGGGGTTGCGCACCAGGTTACCCAACGCCACTTGGATGCGGGCGATGGGCGATGCCCCCACGAACCTCCTCTTCCTGGCCACCAAACCGCCTTTTTTCAGATCCATTTCACCGTGGCGCATTTGACCCTTGCCTGACCCTTTCCTGACCGGGACCCGTTGACTCACGGGAAAAAGACACCGGAGGATTGGCCATGGCCGCGGAAAATAGTTTTGCAAAAGCCGCCGCCGGTTTATGCTCGGGCGATGAACTCAAATACAACGGCTTGCAGCACCCGGTTAGTCTTGCTGGCGCTCGCGCTGGCGTCCTGGGAATCCCGCGCCCTGGCCGCCGGGAATGAAAAAGCGGAAGCCATCTTCCAGCGGGTGGCCCAGACCGTGGCCGCCGGACCCTACCACCCCACCTGGGATTCGCTGAAGACGCACCAGGATCCCGAGTGGTTCCGGGACGCCAAATTCGGCATCTACAACCATTGGGGTCCCATCACCGTGGCCACCGATCCCGCTCCGGCGGAGATGGAATGGTATGGGCAGCAGCTTTACCTCACGAACCATCCCGCTTTCAAATACCATCAGCAGCGGTTCGGGGACCAGAAAACCACCGGTTACAAGGATGTAATCCCCTTTTTCAAGGCGGAGAATTTCAACGCGGACGCATGGGCCAGCCTGTTTGCCCGCGCGGGGGCCAAATTCGCCGGGCCGGTGGCCATCCACCACGACAACTTCGCCAACTGGGATTCCCGGGTCAGCCGCTGGAACAGCCAGGCCATGGGGCCGAAGCGGGATCTGACCGGTGAGTTGGAGCGGGCCATCCGCCAGCAGGGCCTGAAGTTCATCACCACCTTCCACCACGGCTTCGCCTGGCGCTATTTCCAGCCGGCTTTCGCCTATGACGCCGCCGATCCGCAATTTGGCGACCTCTACTCCGAACCCCACCAGCCCCAGGATCCGCCTTCCCCGCGCTACCTGGATCTCTGGCTGGCCAAGGTGGACGAGGTTCTGGAAAACTACCGGCCCGACCTGATCTGGTTCGATTTTGAATTGGGTTCGGTGATCAGCCCCGATTATCAACGGCGGATGTTTGCCACTGCCTACAACTGGGCGGAGCGGAACCAGCGCACCATCGGCATCGCGCATAAACACCGGGAGATCCACCAATACACCGGCATCCTCGATTTCGAGCGGGGCCGGGAGGACCGGCTCACTCCTTATCCCTGGCTCACCGACACCTCCGTGGGCCCGTGGTTCCACCACCAAATTCTCGGTTTCAAGAAGGCTGGCGAGTTGATCCAGGTGCTGGTGGACATCGTGTCCAAAAACGGCTGTATGCTGCTGAATGTGGGCCCCGCGGCTGATGGCTCCATCCCGCCCCAGGGCCAGGCGCTGTTGCTGGGGCTGGGTGACTGGCTGCGCACCAACGGCGAGGCCATTTATAACACCCGGCCCTGGGCAATCTACGGCGAGGGACCCACGCGCCTGGAAGGCGGCGCTTTCAGCGAGGAGCGGGCCCGCCAGGGCTACACCGCCCGGGATTTGCGTTTCACCCAATCCAAGGATCACCAGGCTCTTTATATCCTCGCCCTCGGCTGGCCCGACCGGGAATTTACCGTCCGCTCCATCCAGGTGGACGCGGCCGCGGCGGATGCCCGGGTGGATTTGCTGGGGGGCGGAGCCCTTGACTTCCAGATCAATGACCGGAAGCAATTGGTGGTGCGCATGCCTGCCACCCAGGCTGACGGGCCAGCTTTCGCGTTCAAGCTGACCGGCTTCAAAACCTCGGTTCATCCCTTGGCCCGGTTTGACCAGCCCGAGGCCATCCAGCTCACTCCGGACCGGGCCACTCTGGAAGGCCGCCAAATCAAAACCCAGGTGAACGAAGGCCGCCCCAATATCGGTTTCTGGGATCGTCCCACCGAGCGGGCGCATTGGCTGGTATGGATCCCCGAGCCGGGGCGTTACCTGGTCCGGGGCGAGTTTTCCTCCGCCAACGGCGGCAGCGGCCTGAAAATATCCGTGGCGGGCCGGGAACTATCCGCTGTCATCCCCCGGACCGCTGGCTGGTTCAAGCCGGAATTCACCTCTTTTGGCGACTGCGATTTTGCCCGACCGGGGGTTTACCAATTGGTGCTCGAGCCGGCCAACCCCGGGCAGTGGCGGCCCGTCAACGTGTATCAGCTGCAATTGGCTCGCTAACGCGCCCGCCGCGCAGCTCAGCCAACCGTAAAACGAGCCCTCCGCTGCCCGGCGCTCAACGGCGTGCGGATCCTGCCCGGCGAGTGGATCTTGCCGGATCGGCGGGAGTCCGCCTACTTTCCCAAAAACCTGAATTTGTTGTCCTGGCCCAGGATCGCGATCCTGGTGCCGCTGAAAACGCCATCGTTGGCGCCATAAATGTACCGCACATTGGCTTTGGCCAGCTCTTCCAACTGGGCGGCCGGAATTTCCGGATCCAGCTGGGGCTCAAAGATGAAATCTTCAAAAAAGTTATGATGTCCGGCGCTGTAGGTTTGCGCGAAGTAATCGTGCAGGACCAACGGCGTGGCCGTGAGGCCGGTGATGCGGGTCTCCACCCACTCCGCCAAGGGTGCGGTATAACCGGCGGTGGGGCCTTTGGGCGGCTCGGGCCAATAGAAAATGGTGTCGATGCGCACCCCCCCCGCGGTGATGGTGCGCGTCTGCCGGAGGCAGGCGGGCGTCAGCACCGGCTGGATCTGGAGCCGCACGGTGTCGTTGGTCGCCTGGGTGGCGGCGCCGTCGTAGCCCAACGCCACCTGCGGAGCTTCATAAGTCACATTCAAGGTGAACTGGAAGTCCCGCAGAGTGAAAATCGGGGTCGCCGGCGGCGTGACCGAGCTGGTCACCTGGGTGACGAGTTCAAAGCGGCGTTGGCCCCCGGCCATGGGGAGGCTCCAGGTGTCGGTCACCTGGCCGGCGTTCACGCTGTGTTTGGCGTCCGGCCACGTACCCAGTCCGTTGGTCACGGAGTGGCGCGCGGCGGCAGCCACGTATTCCAGGGCGGTGTTGGTGTATAGGCCCGCAGCCAGGCTGGCGGCGGTCATCCGGTAATTCGGCGTGGCCATTTGCCAGCGGGACTTGAGCCGGTGCTTGGCAAAGACCGAACCATATTCGCCCTGCTGCACGGTTAAAACACTCGGTTCATTCAGCAGCCAGGCCGTGAGGCTGGCTCCCGTTGCCTCCGGCGGCAAAGGTCGGACTTGTTTCAATACCAGCTGCCCTGGCTCCACCTTCTTATACTCGAAATCCAGGTTGAAGGCGGTTTTGGCTGGGTAATACTTTTGGTAGGCGGCGGCCACGCTGGACATCAGGCTGTACAGGCTTTGGTATTCCGCCTGCCATTTTAGCACATATTGCCCCAGGGGCACCTGGCTTGACCGCTCCCGCAACGAGTAATAGGTCTCCGTGGCATACCGGTAAACCTGCACCCTTTCCGCCACCGCCGAGTTGTCGGGATTGGAGACGGATACCGCTCCCGCCTGGGTGACCAGGTCTGCCTCGTTGGAGGTCGCCCCGGTTTTCTTGAATGTGGCCACCCCATTGGCCATTTCGTTTTCATCCGGCGTGGAATGATGGGCTAGGATGGCCATGCCGGCCGCGTTCTCATCCACGCCTCGGCGCAGCCGTTCCAGGAACGCGTTGTCATTGTAAAAGCTGGCATACACCTTTTGCATGGCCCGGAACACCCCGCGTTCTTCCGGCTCGGAGGGGTCGCACTGGCTGGGTCCCGCCTCGTCGCCATCCAGGTCATCCGCCAGGCAGCCGCTGAAACTGTCGTATAATCCGGCCCCGGTGAAGGACTCGCTGTCCTCCACATTGGTGGAACTGCGGAACCGGACGTTGCGGCGGGGATCGAATCCCGTCAGGGCGGCGAGGATGTTGGATTTCTGCTCCGGGCTGAACTGGGCCGTTTTGGTGATGAGCTTGCGGATGGTGGCGAGGTTTGTCTGCACCGCCGCCTGGTTCGGCGGATAAGTGAATCCCGCCAGGCGGTCGTGGATTTCGTTGCGCAGGGTCTTGCCGCCCGCCAAAGGCTGGTCCAGAAACTCGTCCCAAAGGTCGAAAGAAAACGCGATGGCCGGGGGCGAATTGGACGGAACCGCCCGGCGCAGGAAACCGAAATGGGAAGCCTTGCCCCCAAAGAAACGCATATCGGCCGGGGTGAGTGACTCGGTGCCGGCACTGATTTTCCCCAGGCTGGCTTTCGGGGTGATGGCCAGCGGCTTGGGGACTTTGAGCGCCGCCAGTTCCTGGCGCATCCCTTCCGCCAGCTGCCCGGTGAGGCGCAGGAATCGCACCTGGCTCTGCCAGTAGTCCGCGTTGGCCCGCAGCAGGATTTCCTGCCCTTCCAGGGCGGCGAGGGACGAGCGGTCCGCCGCCAGCGAGAGATAGGCGAAGGGGATGCCGTAGGAGCGGCTAAGGATGGCCACGTGCGAATTGGGTGTGGCCGGTTGCATGGCCACGATGCCGGCCACATACGGGACTTCCGCGGGCACGGTGTCCGTCAGCAGGATGTCGGTGGGCAGCAATTGTCCGGCGGCATAGGCCGCCGCGATGGTGGCGCCCGCGACATACTTCAGCCGGCCAATGGCCCAGCCGGAGGAATAAACGATATCCCCGCTGGTCCAGGCCAGCGTCGATCCCAGCTCCACCCCGTGCTGCCGCAAATAGTCCGCCTGCGCTTGCGCTGCCGGGCTCTGCTCAAATACCGGGATGTAAATCGCCCGCCCGGGGATGGCTTCGCTCACCGCGGACCGCACCCAATCAAACCACCGGGCCACCTCCTCCGCGGGGTAGGGGTTCAAACCCACAAACTGGATGCCATACTCCCCGGCCGCCGTTCCCTCATACGGCAGCAAAATGCTGCCGAGCACCACCTGCTGGCCGTTGGTATACAGGGAAATGGCGTCGAATTCTGCGCGGCTCAGCGCCTTGAACTGGGGCAGGCGGACCCGGGCAAAATCGTAGTGCAGCAGGTATTTGGCGCTGTCCTGGAAGTAAACCCGGAACGGTTCGTTGAGCACAATGGCGAACTTGATCCACCGGATTTCATTCATTCCCAGCCCCTGCAGCGCCGAGAAGAACGGCTCGTTGGCCAGCTGGATCTGGTTTTTCCAGTCGTCCAGCGTGGTGCGCAGGCGGGAGCTCGCCCGGTAAAAACGGCTGCCGAAAAATGGCCCCGCCGGATCCCGGAAGCTTAGGGGCGCCTGCTGGCCGGTGTCCGGGTTCGCGGCGGGGCTGTGCAGTACCGCGGCGGGCGACCAGTTCAGCAGATTGGTGGACGCTTCCAGCGTCCAGAGCCGATTGCTGGACAGGGGCAGCCCCACCGCCGGATACACGCCAGCCTCCGCCGGGCCGATGGCCAGGCGATTGTCTGCTCCGCGTGCGTGGGCGGCAAAAAGGCACAGCAGGACCGCCAGCCATCTCCCGGCCGCTTTTCCTTGCGGATTTGTGAATTGTGTCACCAGGGTGGCCAGGCCGGTTTCTCCCGCCGGCCGGATCGTGCGTCTCAAGGTCATGGCGGATCTTAATCCTCTCGCCCGGGGAGGTCAATTTCCTGGTTTCTGGCGGTACCAGTTGCGTGGTAGGAAACCTGTGCTACCGTGTATCATTGAGGTACTATTAATACTGAATATAAGATAAAATTGTTTATATGAGCTATAACAACGACTTGAACCGCCGTCATTTTTTGAAAATGTTTGCCTTCGCCACTGCCTCATCCCAGTTGGGTTCCTGGGCTTGGACCAACTCAGTCCTCGGCGATATTCAGGCCAACGGTTCCCCCGCCACCGGCCTGTTCCGGATGAATCTCAGCGACTTTCCCGCTTTGCAGACCGACAATGGGTCGGTGCGCTTGAAAGTCACCGGCATGTCGGCCACTTTCCCGGAAATCATCGTCACCCGCAGCGCCGGTTCCGTTTTTCACGCCGTTTCCTCCTATTGCACCCACATGGGTTGCACCGTGAATACCTTCAACGCCAGTTTAGGGGTATTACCCTGTCCTTGCCATGGCTCCCAGTTTAAGGTGGATGGTTCAGTGGTCCGGGGACCCGCCACCGAGCCATTGGCCAGGTATGCTACCCAATTCGATGGCGCCAGCTTGCTGGCTATAGAAATCCCCGGCTTGGGCTACAGCATCAAGAGCAGCGTAGCTCAACCGGCGGGTGGCGCCAGCCGACTGTCACTGAGTTTCCCCACGGTCACCGGTTTGAATTATGAAGTCCGGTTCAAGACCACTTTCGGCGCCACGGATTGGTCGCCAGTGATGTTCTCCCCAACCTTGGACGGCCAGGTCAATGTCCCCTCCCTGGTGGGGGATGGCGCCGAGGCCACCGTCTACCTCGAACGCACCGGCACCTCCGGCTTCTACGCCGTCATCCGGTATTGACCGCCTTTCGCGGGCCAGTGAACTGCTGCCAGAGATCCTTGGCGTCCTTTCCGGCCCCTTTTTTCACGGGGTTTTGCGGAGCCGGTAAAACCGGCTTCCATTTCCTGGTTCCAATACCACGGGGCTGTGATTCGCCGAAGCGTCCACCCAGGGGCCTAATACCCCCGAGGCTTGTTCCAGCTGGCCATCGGCATCGTTCCAATACACCAACTGTTCGTCCGCGAAACGGGTCCAGGATAATTTGAGCCCGGAGGTTGCCGGCTGAATAAAATAAATCCGGGAAATACCGCTCAGCTCCCCCTCGGCCGGATTGCTGAGGGAAAAACGGATGACGCTCTGGCCCGCCGCTCCATCAGGCAATTTGAGGATTTTGATGGTTTCGCCCGGTTGAAATTCCACTGGTCCCTCGGCCAGAACGGCCTGGGGCGTTTCCGCCAAATAATGAGCGGACACTTTCCGGGTGGAGAAATGGCTCAGGCCCACCGGGATGGGATTGGTCCACTGATGGAGTGGGAATTGGCTTTGGCGGACGGCGAAGCCGAGCCCTACCGGGCCATTGGTGGCCATGGAAAAAAAGGCGGCCAGGCGGCCGCCATCCGCCGCGGGCTGCCAGGTGGAATTATTGGTGTGATGGGCATCGTTGAGGCCCAGGAAATTCCCCTGGATATCCATTTTGGACCAATGATCCGTCCAGTTGTCCCAAGCCAAACCCCAGATATCCCGGTAGTTGGCCAGCAGGAAGGAATTGGTCACCCGCAGGAAACCGTTGTAGCTCCAGTCATAGTTGTCGCCGAAGCGGGCGCCCACCAGGTTGCCCAGGCTCGGGCATCCATCCACTAGGCAAAGCGGTGAATTGGCGCCCGTGCTCCACCCGCACTCGATCCCCTGGCCGCAGTTGATGACCACCGACTGGCGGGTGGTGGTGGAGCGGCCGCCGCCGGACCAGGCCAGCCCTTCGTGGTAGGCGGCCTCGAACCAGCAATTGCTCACCGTCACCGAACCGGCTCCGCCGGAGCCGGCATCCACGCAGTCGTCCTTGGCCCAGCCCACCAGGGAATTCTGGAGTGTATAGGTCCCCTCGGTGAAATAGAGGCCGTCGTTATCGCCATCATCGAACGCGTCGTCATCCCGCGGGAACTCGAGGAACGCGCTCCGGTCCATTTGGAAGGTGCAGCCCACGTATTCGCCGCCCGTGATGAATCTTTGGGCGAGGCACCGGTTCAGCCGGAGGGTCGAGTTATGGCCGTGGCCCACCTGGCCCAGGCCATCCAGCAGGAAGCAATCATCCAAGGTGGCCTGGGTGCCATCCAGCAGCAGCAAGGCCTGCTCCGTGCGGTGCACGGAGTAAGTCGTGTTCTTGAACCAGTCGGAAACGCCGCCGCTGCCGGTCATAAATACCCACTGCGCGGTGATGCGGGCCGGCGCGGCGCTCGTGGTGATGATGCCGCCCCAAGCCTGGGCGGGATTGGCGGGCGCCAGCACCACTGGCTGGCTGGGCGTGCCCCGGATCTCCAGGTTTCCCGCCAGCTGGATATTCACTTGCGGCCCCAGCTTTACGACCACCCCCGGCTCGATCGTCAGGGTCACGCCTTTGGGGATGATGATATTCTTGACCACTGCGATCCGGGAGTTGGCGCTCCAAACCAGGCTGCCCGGAAGCGTCCCGCTCGCGAGGGTCCACGCCTCATTGGTCCGCCACCGGATCGTGGTGGACGCGGTCAGGCTGGCGAGGCGCGGCTCGTAACGCACCTGCTCATCCCGGGCCGCCGCCTTCAGGCTGCCGGAGCCCACCCCCCGCCGCACCGGGATGGAGGCTTGTCCGGGAGTTGTCAGCCAGCCGTTGACTCGCACCGGATCCCCCGTGGCGGTTTCCACGAAGACGGCGAGCGGCGCCACCAGGTCCGCAGGGTATTCCGCGGGCGCCACCACCCGCAGCCGGGCGCCGGCAAACTCATTGGTGGCGGAACTGACCCATGGGTACGGAGTCCAGGGCGGCAGCCCCCACTCGGTATTCCCGCGGGCTGAGGCGCGGACAATGAACCGGATCAGGAGGTTGGTTTGCGCGCCGGTGGTGAGGGTGGTCCGCCGCACCGATAGCTCATGGTAATCCACGGTGTTCACCAACCATCCCACGTCGGTGGGCACGGCCTTGCCGTTCAATCGGACGTCGTAATCGTAGCCATCCCAGGCCGGCACCCGGAAGGTAACCCGGTCTTTGTAAACGGTTTTATCGGCCACCCCTTCGATGGTCAGGGCGGTTTGTGCCAGGCTGGAGGCTGCCAGGGCCGCCAGCCATGGCAACCCGGCCGCGTATTTTTTCCAATTCATGGCCGTCAGCCTATACCCGATCCACGGGGCGATCAATCCAGCTGGTGGCCGTGGGTTTCCCGGCTCACGTCTTGGGCCCCGATCCCGCAGCGCGGTGCAGCCGGCTGTGCCCATAGCCGTAGCAGAAATACAGCACCAGGCCGGCCAGCAGCCAGATGCCGAACCGCTTCCAGGAGATCGCCGGCAGGTGGATCATCAGCTGCACGCAGGTGAGGATTCCCAGCAGCGGAATCACGGGCACCCACGGGGTGCGGAAAGGGCGGGGCCGGTCCGGGTCGGTCTTCCGCAGTACGATGATGCCGGCGTTGACGAGCAGGAAGGCGAACAGCGTGCCGATGTTGGCGAGGTCAACGATCTCCTGGATGTTGGCCGCGGCCGCCACCGCCGCTACCACCACACCCGTCCAGATCGTGGTGACATGGGGTGTCCGCCAGCGCGGGTGAACCCGGGCGAAATAGGGGGGGAGCAGGCCATCCCGGGACATGGCGAAAAAGATGCGCGGCTGGCCCAGCTGGAACACCAGCAGCACCGCCGTCATCGCCACCACGGCCCCCAGGGAGACAATGCCCGCCGCCCAATTCATGTTCAGCCGCACAAACACGTAGGCCAGCGGATCCGCCACCCCCAGGTTCTGCCACGGCTCCAGGCCGGTCAGGACCACCGCCGTGGCCACATAAATGATGGTGCAGATCACCAGCGAGCCGATGATCCCCCGGGGCATGTCCCGGGCCGGGTTGACGCACTCCTCCGAGGCCGTGGAGATGGCGTCGAAGCCGATGTAGGCGAAGAAGATGGCGCTGGCGCCGCTCCATACCCCGGCCAGGCCGTTGGGCAGCAGCGGGCTCCACAGGCCCGGCCGCACATACCACACCCCCACCACGATGAAAAACAGCAGGATGAACAGCTTGATGATCACCATCGCGTTGTTCGCCCGGGCGGACTCCTTGATCCCGATGCACAGCAGCCAGGTGAGCGCCGCCACAATGGCCACCGCCAGGAAATTGAAGATCACCGGGATGCCCAGCCACACCGGGTGCCCTAGCCACGCCTCCAGCGGGAGCGCGCGGGTGGCATCCTCCAGGAGCGTCAAGGCCGCCGCCGAGGGGATGGGCAGGCCGAGCGGGCCCGCCGCCACATATCCCGCCGCCTGGGCCAGGGTGGCCTGCGAGATCACGTCCGCCGCCTGGCTCGCCGAGCGGAAATCCACCGCCAGCCAGGCGGGGATGTGCCAGCCCAGACCCGCGCAAAGCTGGTGGAAATAGGCCGCCCAGGCGATCGCCACGGCCATGTTGCCCACGGCGTATTCGATGATGAGATCCCACCCGATGATCCACGCCACCAGCTCGCCCAAGGTGGAGTAAGCGTAGGTATAAGCGCTGCCGGATACCGGCACCAGCGCGGCGAATTCGGCGTAGCTCAACGCGCTGAAAGCGCAGGCCACCGCGGTGAACACAAACGACAGGATCACCCCCGGGCCCGCCCCCATCCGCGTGGCGTCGCCCGCCGCCGCGGTGCCAATGGTGGCGAAGATGCCCGCGCCGATGATGGCGCCGATGCCCAGGGATATCAGATCCCAGGTGCCCAAGGTGCGCCGCAGCGACACACCGCCGGGCTGGGCCGTTTCCGACAGGATGCCGGGGATGCTTTTACGCCGCAGGATTTGCCATGCCATAATACAATCCTGCCATCCTAAGCCCGAGGCGGAGCCGGGGCGCAATACAAAACTGGAAAAAAGGAAACCCTGCGGCGGTTTTGGCCACGGCGGGCGCCGTGCCGGAAAACCGTCCGCGGGGTGTTTGAAAGAGCGGATCGGCGGGCGGCTACTTCATGCCACCGGCGATGTAATCCAAGGCGATGATGGTGTAGGCCGTCACCAGGACCGGATCCTTCTCCCACCAGCGGTTGACGGGGTTGACCCAGTAACCCTTGTTGTCCTGCAGGTTCAGCAGCCGTTTGGCCAGTTCCTGGCGCCACTGGATGGTTTTTCCATCCTTCAGTTCCAGGACGTCCGTGCCGTAAACGGAAAGCGTTTTGGCCATGGTGTGGTAATAGTAATAGAGGCCCTGGGTTTGCATGCCCGGATTTTCGTCCAGGCTGTAATTGGAGCGCAGCCATTCGAACACCGCCTGCACCCGTGGATCGTCCCGTTTCACATGGGCGTAGATGTAACTGAGCATGCCCGCGTAGCTGATGCTGCCGTAGGAGCGCAGCGCCACCTTGCCGGATTCAAGCTTCTCCTCGCCGGCCATGCTCTGGCCCGGAGTGTAGATGAATCCGCCCTTGTTTTTGGGATCGTCCGAGGCCCAGGCTTCCTTGTTTTGGCCCGGCAGGTTCTGGCACCGTTGGATGAAGTCGATGGCGGCCGCCCAGTTCAGATCCTTCATCTCCACGGGGGACTTGGATTCCCCTGGGTCTTTCATCAGGAATTCGCTGTAATACAGCGCTTCCAGGGCGAGCAGGGTGTTCGACATGTCCGAATGATCCCCTTTGCTGCCATAGCCGATGCCCCCGTCCCACGGCGTATCCATCTTGCCTTTTTCGCCCAGGTCGTTCTGCTGGCCCACCACAAAATTCCGCGCGCGCCGCATGATGGTGTCATATTGGGTATCCCGGGCGGCCACCAGGGCCATCAGCGCCAGCGAGGTGTTGTAATTGGCCAGGTTCGTCCGGTATATCCCGCCGTCCGGCTTCACACAGCTCGTCAAAAAATCATACCCGCGCCGGATGAATTCCGGCCGCTGGGAGCGGATGCTTTCCGAAGGTTCCCCCATGCAGGCCGTGAGCACCAGCGCTGTTACCGCCGGATGGTCCTCCGAGGACCAGGATCCGTTGGTGGCCTGCTGGGTTTTGAGCCACGCGATGCCTTTATCGACCGCGTGCTGGATTTCGTTCCGCAGGGAAAGGTTCGGTGACACCACCGCCACGGGTTGCGCGCTGAGGGTCATGGAGGTGGCCACCATCGCGCACCAGGCTGAAATCAACCACCCCTTGTTCAAACGTTTTTGCTCTGTCATATCGTTACTTTCCGCATCAGGCGCAAGGTTTCCGATCCGTGCCCAGCCCGCTTCCCGGCCGGGCCTTTTCCCCCGGACACTCCGGGATGGAACCTTCCGCACATCAACTGAACCATCGACTCATGCAGTCTCGATCATGCTAACTGCGGACTGGCTTGACGCAAGCCGAATTTGTACCCCGGCGAACGATTGCATGCTGGGAAACAGCGTCAGCGTCAAGCAATGAAAAATATCGCCAGCAGCTGGGCGGCGAGCACCCGCAGCAGCATCGTCAGCGGGTATACCGTGGCGTAGGAGATGGAGGGGGCGTCGGAGGCGGCCATCGAATTGGCAAAGGCAAGCGCCGGCGGATCGGTCATGCTGCCGGCCAGCACCCCGCAGAGCGACATGAAGTTCAACTTGTAAATCGAGCGCGCGATGAAGCCCACCACCATCAGGGGCACCAGCGTGATGAGTGCCGCGCAGGCCATCCAGTACAACCCCGGGCCCTGGGTCAGCGTGGAGACAAACTGGCCACCGGATTTCAGGCCCACGCAAGCGAGGAACAGCACGATGCCCACCTCCCGGAGCATGAAGTTCGCGCTCAGCGGCATGTAATAGATCAGCGGCCCCAGCCGGCCCAGCCGGCTCAGGAAGATGGCCACCAGCAGCGGCCCCCCCGCCAGGCCCAGCTTCACCGCCGCCGGCATGTGGGGCACGTGCAGCGGCCAGCTGCCCAGGATGATCCCCAGGGCGATGCCCACAAACACCGGCAGGATCTGCGGGTGGTTCAAGGTCTTGGGCGAGTTGCCCAGCTCCCGCGCCACGCTGTCGATGGCCGATTCCTCACCCACTACCAGGGCGGTGTCGGCAAACTGAAACCGGAAGTTCGGCGTGGGCGTGAACTCGATCTCCGCCCGGCTGATGCGGGTGATGGTCACCCCGTAGGCCTTGTGCAGGTCCAGCTCCTCCAGCGTTTTGCCCAGGATGTTTTTCTTGGTCACCACCACCCGCCGGGTGGTCAGGTGGCTGGGCAGCTCTTTCAAGTCCACCTCGGTGGGCGTGCCGATGATCAGCCGCACCTGGTCGATCGCCTCCTGCGGGCCCACCACCAGCACCACGTCCCCCGTGTTGATGACCGTCTCCGGGGTGCCCACCTGGATCGTGCCGTCCTTCTGGTGCGATCCTCCCTTGTAAACCCGGGAAATCACCACCCCGGACTGGCTCAACGCCGGTATCTTGCGGATCTGCAAGCCGTTGAGGTTGGGATTGTTCACCACCAGGTTCAGGGTGGTCACCGAGGGCTGGTTCGCGTGGAATTCCCGGGTGAATTCCACCGCCTCCGCACCGGGCTTGATCTTGAAGAACCCCCGCACCAGGCCCATGGTCACGATGATGCCGATGATGCCGAATGGGTAGGCCACCGCGTATCCCAGGCCGGGGTTCATCGCCAGGTTTTGCGGCATGGCCTGCTGGGCGGCGCCCAACGCGGGAGTGTTGGTGGTGCCGCCGGCGAACAACCCCACCGCCACGCTCATATCGATCTTACCCACATACACGACCAGCAGTGTAACCAGCACCCCCAGAAGAACCACTGCCGCCGCCATCAGGTTCAGTGGCAGCCCCTGCCGCCGCAGGGAGGCGATGAAGCCCGGCCCCACCTGCATCCCGATCGTGTAAACAAACAGGATCAGCCCGAACTCCCGCGCGAACTCCATCACGTGCGGATCGATGGTGATATGGAAATGGCCGAATACCAGCCCCGAAAACAGCACCCCGGCCACGCCCAGGCTAACCCCATAAACCCGCAGGCTGCCCAGGAACAGCCCGGAGGCCGCCACCAGGCTCAAGACCAGCACCGCTTTGGCGATCGAGTCGCCCCTGAATAATTCAATCAACCAATCCATAGACAATGATTATGCGTCAGCCAATTGTTGGAGATATAAGGAGACTGGAAATGCTCCTCTTCGATGGAAAACCTTATCTAATGATCCTCGCTTTGGCAACTGCTGTTTATACGTCGATATGCAACCTTCTTAACTACAACGGATTATATTTATGGGGTCGTAAATTCCCGGCGCTGGATGGGGAGGTGGCAATCTACTGCAGGGCCTGGCGGGCGGCGGCGTTCAAGCGCTGCCGCTCGGCGGCCTTGGCAAACGGGTAGTAAATCAGCATGGCAATCCCGAGGGACACCACTCCCCACAGCGCGGCCCGCCAATCCCCACCCGACACCAGGTAATGGCCGATGATGGGGGGGGTGGTCCAGGGCACGTTGACGAACGGCCGGTGGATCAAGTTCCAGTGCATCAGCAGGTAGCTGCCGGCGGTCAGGATCAGGGCGTTGAGGATGTAGGGGACCATGAAGATGGGATTCAGCACAATGGGGAAGCCGAAGAAGATCGGCTCGTTGATCTGGAAAACCTGGGTGGGCAGCGAAATGCGGCTGACTTTGCGGAAGCCCGGCTCCCGGGAGTTCACCATGATGAGCGCCAGGGCGATGGTGGCCCCCGTGCCGCCGACATTCACAAAACTGGTGAAAAATCCCAGGGCGGTCACATAAGGCAGCGGCTGCCCGTGCGCGGTGGCCTCCACGTTGGCCGCCAGGTATTGCAGGAATATGGGGGCCACGATGGCGTCCAGGGTGTTGTCCCCATTGATGCCCACGGACCAGAGGAGGGTGACCAGGAAGGCGTAAACCAGGATGCCGGGCAGGGAGTTCAGGGCAAACACCAGCGGCGCAAATGCGGTCTGGAGCAGTTGGTTGATGTCGATGCCCAGCACGAACCGCAGGATCCAGAAGGCCAGGACCAGCACGCACATGGGTACCAGCGACAGGAACGACTCATAGACGATCGGTGGCACACTCGCCGGCAGCCGGATCACCAGGTTCCGGTCGGTGAAAAACTTCTGCGTGCTGACCGCTGCCACCGCGATGAGGATGGCGGTGAAGAGCCCCGCCGATCCGAGGCCATTCATCGCGAGGGTCTGGCCTTTGACCTCGAGCTGGAGCATCAGGAAGACCAGGGTGGCCATCGAGGCGCTGATGATGGCCTCCTGTTTCAGCCGCTGGCCGAGGTCATAGCCGATGGCAAAACAGGCGAATACCGCCAGCAAGCCAAACGTGGCGGTGACCGGGATCTGGAGCAGGGGTAGGTGGGATTCCACCGCTTTGGCCCAACTGGGGACGGGCGGATAGGAGGCCACCGTGAACAGGCCCCCGATGATGGTCAGCGGCACCACCGCAACCATGCCGGCGCGGATGGCGGACAGGTAAGTGTTTTCGCTGAGGGCGGTCAGCGCCGGCACGAGGTATCGGTTCAGGAAGGTCGCCGCTCGGTTCACATCGCCTCCGGGGTTCAGCCGTTTTGGTTTTGGCGGGACCAGGCCGCCAAGGCCTCCCGGTTTTCAAAAATCTTTTCGAAACCGCGGGCGAGGTCATCCATGTCCGAGCGCGGGCCGAGGAACAGGCTTTGCTCGAGCCAGACGCACTGCTCGCGGCAGACCAGGTCGCTGTGGGGACAATGGGCCTGGCTGAAGTCGAGCCGGTTGGCGGCGCCCGCCAGGTACGGCCCGAAGGCCCGATTGCGGAAAATCGGCTGCTGGTGCAGTGAAAATGCATAGCCGCCGGAGCAGGGGATCCCCTCCGCCTGGAGGGCTTTGAGCAAGGCGGGCCGGGGAACCCCGAATAAGGCCTCCTCCATCCGCAACATGAATAAGTGGTAGCTGTGCCGGGTGCAAGCGGCCGGCCGTTTTTGCGGGTGGATGCCGGGCAGTTGGGATATTTTCCGGGCGAGGTATTGGCCGTTGGCATCGCGGGTCCGGGTCTGCTCCTCCAGGCGGTCCAGTTGGCAGTTGAGGATCGCCCCCTGGAATTCCCCCAGGCGGTAATTCCCGGAGATGGCATGGTGCTCATACCAAACTCCGCCGGCTATCCGCCCGCAGTTGTGGATGGAGCGGCAGGCCTCCGCCAGGGCGTTGTCGTTGGTGGTGATGATGCCGCCTTCGCCGGCGGTCAGGTTCTTGCTGGATTGGAAGGAGAAGGATCCGAGGTGGCCCAGGGAGCCCGCGGGCCGGTTCCCCAGGAGCGCACCATGGGCATGGGCGGCGTCTTCGATCACCACCAGGCCGCGCTTTTGGGCGATTCCCATCAGGGCGTCCATGTCGGCGGTCTGGCCCGCAAAGTGGACCGGTATGATGGCCTGAGTGCGGGGGGTTATGGCCGCCTCCACCGCCTTGGGGTCCAGGTTGAAAGTGTCCAGATCGATGTCCGCAAACACGGGAACCGCATTGCTCTCCACCACCGCCGAGGCGGTCGAAAAAAAGGTGTAAGGAGGGACGATCACCTCCGCCTCCGCCTGGATGCCGGCAGCCAGCAAGGCGATGCGCAGGGAGACCGTTCCGTTGACCACCCCAATCCCGTGCCGGCAGCCGTGGGCAGCGGCGAAGCGCGCCTCGAAACCGGCCACTTCGGCTCCGTTCAGTTTGCCCCATTTGCCGCCGCGCAGCACGGTCAGCAGGCGCTCCTCCTCCATTTTGCCGAAGACCGGCCAGGGGGAAAACGGTTGGGTGCGGACCGGTTCCCCCCCCAGCAAAGCGAGTTTTTGTGTCATGGTTTGGTATGGATCAGGTTATTGCCAGGGCGGCTGCGCGAAATCCAACCGGCCGGATTGGCCGCGGAATCGGGGCCGCCTTATTTGAATTTCATGCCCATGTAAATACAGGCGTCCAGGCCCGTGCCGGCGCGGACGAGTTCCTGGAAGCCCAGTCGCTCGTAGAATCCCACCGCGCCTGTGTTGGCCACGCTCACCCCCAGGTGCGCGCCCGGTGAGCCCCGCTGTTTGAGCAGGGCCATGACCATCTCTATCATCCGCCGGCCAAAGCCCCGGCCCTGGGCTCGCGCCAGCAGGTCGATGTGCAGGTGGGAGGGATAACTGGCGTATGGCTCGGGGCAAAAATAGTCCGGGTGGTGGTAGCAATTATGGATCTGCTGCGTGCGCGTCCACTGGGCGGGATCGCCCTGCGGCGCGGGGTGGCGGGCGCATAGATCCGGGCGCCACCCGGCTTCGTACCGGGCGTAGAACTGCCGGGAATCAAAAGCCCCCAGGGCGTAGCCGCAGATGCCCTGGTGGTCTTCCAGGATGAGGCTTAATCCGGGTTCGTAGGCCAGGTAAGGGCCCACAAAGATGCGTCCCAAGGCATCGGGATCATCCTTGAAGAATGGCTCCCCGTCTTTGCCGAAATCGCCGGTCTTCAAGCAGACGTGGTAGGCGCCCGGTTCATCGCCCGGGCGGGCGGGGCGGATTATGCAGTCGTTCATGGTGCGGTATGATGGGCAGGCCCGGCCAGGGGGCCAGGCGGTGGGCCGGCCAGATCGCGCCGGGCTGTGAAAGTGCCGTCCGCGTGCTGCACCAGCAATTGCTGCAGCCGGCTGGCCAGGCCGCCGCGGTAGGTTCCGGGCAGGTGGAAATCCGAGCTGCAGCTCTCGTTCAGGATCCCTTTCTCGGTCTCGCCGGCCAGGATCCGGTCGAGGAGATCCAGTTCCTCGCGCAGTTCCCAAACGCGCCGGCTCAGGGCGTAAAAGAGCGGCCGGCAACGGATCTCCGCCGTGCGGGCGCAGACCTGGCGCAGGCGTGCGGCTTGGGCGCGGCAGGCCTGCACGGCTTCCTTTTGGGCCGGGAGCCGTCCGGCGAGCAAACCGGCGATGGCCTGGAAGAGGTTTTCCGCTTCCGGCCCCTCCTGGTGGGGCAGGTAGTAGGCATCGCAGAGGAGAACCAAGTCCTCCAGCGCCAGCGGCCCATGGACGGTTTCAAAACGCGGCTGCCATTCCCGCAGGGCGGATTCAAAGGCAGCGCGGGGATCCCAGGGGCCGCGGCCATGGACAAATTCCGCCAGGGTCCGCAAAGGCACATAGTTCAGCGGGAATTCATTGTTGGGGTTGCTGAGCAGGCCATTGACCTCGCCGCGCAGCTCCCGGGGGCGCCCGGCGTAAGGGCCGCAATAAAACCGGCGCCCGTCATAGTCGTTGGCGTGCAGGTTGTCCCAGATGACCGGCTTCCGGCGCAGCCGCTGGCGCAATTCCCGGACGTGTGGCACGGTGATCTCCTGGGAGATGATCTCCGGCCCGGTCCAGAACACATCGATGGCCGGCAGGAGTTCCCGGCCGAGGGTTTCCAGGTAGCCCTCGCCCCCCAGTTGGCGTTCCGCCATGCGGCCGCAGTAGGGAGTGGGGCAGAACAGGAACCGGCCGTCCGGGGTGTGCTCCCAAGCCCACTGGGCCATCGTATTGGCCACGTGGCACTGCGCAGCCGCAAAGGATCCCCACCGCTGGCGATCCGCGGCTTCCGTGGCGTCCGGGATATCGTCGAAAAGCAGGGCAAAATCGCGGCCGCCGAGGGCGCCCACCTGCTGGAAGCGACGGCGCAGGTGTTCGAGCTCCGAGTCCTGGCCGTAGCGGATGTCCAGCCCGGGCCCCAGCCCGTAAATGAACCGGAGGCCGCGCCGCTGGCAGCCCTCGATCGTCGTCCGCAGGGCGGCTTCCTCCTCCAGCGTATAAGGCTCCCGCCAGATGGTGCGGTGCTTGAGGTCGTCCTTGGGGCAGTAGAGGTAGGTGTTCAGCCCCCAGCGGGACATCCACTCGAATAATTCGGAGCGTTCCGCTGGCGACCAGGGAGCCCCGTAGAAGCCTTCGATGACTCCCGCGAGGAACTCGGTTGATTCATGCGTTGCCATGCTGCCTTCAGTTTCGACCCGCACAAGCTACGTGGCCACCCTGAATCCTGGCAAGGCGATTCTTGCCAGGGATTGGGGGCGGATCAGGTCCGCGTTGGGATCGTGAGGCGCTTCGCGGGCGGACCGGCCGCCTTTCGCTTCCCTACGGAAAAGCCGGCGGGGTTCAAATCGATCCTGGCCTGTGAAAAATCGCCCTTTTTCCCCAGGGAAAAAAGTGGGAATGACCAGCCCCGGTGAGGGCGAGACCTGTTTTTTCGAGGGTGGCAGGTTCAAAGCATCCCCCATTCCGGGTCCAAACTTGACGAACTTCCATTCAGCATTACCTTTTGTATTGGGAAAACGGAGACCGGGCCAGGTGTGAAATCCGCGCGGTTTCCTTTTAATCCCCACTCCGGCGCCCCGGCCTTACAAAAAGACAAACAGTTTATGAAACTCAAAAAACTATTCCTAATAGCCCTGCTAGTATTAGCTTCCTGGCTTCCTCGCCAGGGATTCGGCCAAACCACGGCGACCGATGGCGATTGGCTGGCCTCCGTGGTGATTTTGAGCAACACCCCGGAAGCCCAGCTCATGGTCCGGGTGGGCGACATCGACAACCTCGGTTTTGGCTGGCCCACCTCCTTCGATCCTTTCTCGGGAAACGACACTCCCGGCCATGGATTTCCCTGGGCCCCCAAACCGGCTGATTACTCCGGCACGGACCGCATCATGGTGGTGAGCAGTTTCAACGGCAATCCGCCGGCCGGTTCAGATGGCTATAGCGGCACCACCCGGCCTGATAACAATCCGCGGCCCATTGTCCTGCAATACCCGGCGACGGGAATCCAGATCGTGAATGCGGCGCTCCAAATTTTCGTGGATGATTTCCAAGCGCCTGTCTGGGGCGCCAAATACCAGGTAACCCTCAACGGGAAGCGCTATCCCGAGCTGGAAGTGGTCATCAACAGCCTGGTTCAGACCGGGCCCATCGGCAAGCTGATCACGGTTCCGGTCAGCCCCAGCCTGCTGCCGGAGGTGGCCTCCGGGCAGATTGCTTTGCTTTTCGATGATCCGACGACCGGCGCCGGTGATGGCTACGCGATCGATTTCGTGAAGCTGTTGATCAACCTCAAAGGTAATCTCCAATCCGGCACCATTAGCGGCCACGTCAGCGAAGAAGGCACCGGCCGGAGCCTGGCGGGCGCCACCGTGAGCGCCTTCGACCAAACGGTCCAGACTGATGCGAACGGCGATTACCGGCTGGCCAACGTGCCCGCCGGCCTGGCCTTCGTCACCGCCTCCAGCCCGGGCTATCAGACTGGCTCCACAACCACCGATGTGCGCGCAGGGCAGACCTCCGCCGGCGTCAATTTCCAACTCCAGCGGTTGCCACTGACCGTCGCTATTTACACCGCGGTGGAACTCGAGTTTTTCGCCCATGTGGGAACCCGCTACGTTCTTCAATACTCGGCGGATCTGCAAAATTGGAACGACGAAGAGCAGATCCAGGGCGCGGGCACCCTGGTCAACCGTCTCCGTGCCACGCGTCCCGCTGCTCAACGCTACTGGCGCGTGGCTCAGAAACCGTGATCTCAAAACGACCCCTGCCCGTAGTGCGCAGGAGGTGGAGGTAATACCCCAATCCTCCTGTTTCACTTCTCATCCAGCTTGATTTCTCCAAGCCATTCTTCGGGCGGTGGGTCGAGGTGGAACAAGCCGATTCTTTCCAGATAGAAACGGGACGGGCCATCGTCAGGAATGTCCGCTGCTGCCAATAGCGAACCTTTCTGGTCTGCCTCCCGGCGCAAGGTGATCGCTCGCCGAAAGCCCGCCGCCGCCATCTCGAACTGTTTTTTTTCAAAACCACGAAGGGCATCGGAAAAAGCTTTGCGCCAGGCTTGAGTGGATTCCTCCACCTCCAGCCCCCCCAGTAATTCGTGGACTACCACCACCTTATCGCATCCTTTAAATATTAGCTGGCCTATCTTGCGGGTCACACAGCCAATTTTAACCCGGCATAAAAAATCATCTGAAATCAGAGCTTCGGTCCCCAGGGTTTTATTGGCCCCTTCCAGGCGCGCAGCCAGGTTGACCCCTTTGCCAATGGCCGTATAATCGACCCGCTCCGTACTGCCGAAGTTGCCCACATACACCTGATCCGTATGCAAGCCAAGCCGGGTCAGAAAGGAAACCTCCACCTGGTTTTCCTGATTGAACTCGCCAATTCGTTTGCGCAAGGAAATGGCGGCCTGGCACGCCAGGTCGGCATGATTGGCCTGCGGCTCAGGCGCATTCCATATCGCAAAGATGGCATCCCCAATCAGTTTGATCACCGTGCCCTGGTTTTGGTGGATGCTGGTGATGGTGGTCTGGAAATATTTGTTTAATAACGGCACCAAGCGCTCCTGGCTTGCCCGTTCCATGATCCGGGAAAAATAGGCAATGTCCGAAAATAGGATGCTGACCTCCTGTTCCGCTGCACCGGGCGCCAGCAGCGACGGATTTTTTAAAATCTGTTTCACGCGATGGCCAGGCAAATGCAGTGCCAGCGATTTTCCAAGCGCCAGTTTTTCGATTTGGGTCCGCACCAAGTTGTAAAAAACCGACCAAAACAGCGCCAGGGGGATCTGGATGGCGACCACAAAGCACCAATTCATCCAAACGCCCCCTTTCCAAACCATCAAATGCGCAAAAACCGTTACTCCCGCCATGCTTCCGCAAGCCAGGATCAGGGTCCAAAACGGTTTGGTCTGCATCAGTGCCCAGCCGAGGAATCCCCCAATGGCCAACTGCAGAGCCAACTCCACCGCCGGCGGAAACCGGGTGAGCCAATCCCCCTTCAGCAAGTTGACCAACGCCGTGGCATGGATTTCCACACCGGGCGCAAATTCCTTGCACCATAAGGAATAAGGGGTGGCGAATTCGTCCTTGCCTTTGCCGCTATAATCGGCCGACTGCCGGGCCCCGACAAACACCACCTTGTTGCTGAAAAAATCCGCTGGCACCGCTCCCGGTATGAAGTTCAGGAAATAGGGGACGCTGGGAATCGTGCCGGGTGGCCCATAATAATTCAGCGAGCGCGGCGTAAACTTGGCCTTGGGATCGTGGGTGGCTGGCGCTTTCACGGCCTCGGCGGTTTGCCAGGCCAGCGTGGGAAATTCCCGATATCCGGGCAGGTCCAGCAGCACCGGGAATTGTTTCCTGACCGCATAATCCGGGCCGCAAGGCAACTGCACGTTGCCCCAGCCGGCGGCCGCCTTGGCAAATTTATTCTTAGGCGTTAGTGGTCTGCTCCGGAGCGCTGCATCCGCAATAGCCGGTAAAATGTTATTGGTTCACCCCTTATCTAAATGTTGAGTTGTGGTTCATCGGGGAACATCTATCCATTTGGGAAAAGTATACGCCCACTCGTATACCATATGCCAGTTTTGGATCTATCTTTACAATTCGCAGTTATTTGACGATCAAAGGAGGTAATATCAATTTCTTTAATATATGATTCATCCCAATCGATATTCCCATCATTGATGAAAGACACAGCCATTGAACGAGCTTCGTCTTTGGTTTTAGCTGAGAGTCCAATATTTTTATAGTATCCAACCATATATTCCGTTGCTCCATCGTCATTTTCAATCTTAAGCAAATGGCGCAAGAACACACATACTCGCAAAATATAATGTATAGTCATTACCTCACCTTTATACTAACACTATTGACACTAGTCATAGATGGATCAGCAAACAAATATTGGCTAGACATTAATTGCGGATTAAACGTTGTTTGCGGTGCGGGGGCCTGAGGACCGAATATTGCATCCTTTACATCTAAAATGTCCTGAGGAAGGCTAAGTGGGTTAACCAAATCTAGAACAAAACCAGATGCTTCAGCAATAGAGCCATTCCCTTCGGCATAGTAAGAAAAAGTCAATGCTCCTGCGGCACCATAGAAGATATGTCCACCTGAACGGTCTGCAATATGGAAATGAGGCGAACCGGTTTTTCTATCAATCTCATGGATTGGAGTCTTACCGCCACCAGCAGCCCTAGCAACATCAAATCCCGTTCGCCTACTTTTGCAGGCAATGTCTTCACCGGCTTTTGCAGCATCTACCAATTCATCAAAATCATACACGATCTTTATTACCTTCTTAATTCCCTTACAGCCAAGTACAACGATTTTACCGATAGCAGAGTTACCAAGTGGATCGACCGTACTTAGCGGATCATTCTCGGCAAACCCATACAAATTCAGCCCACCTGCTTCCCCAATCGGATCCCGATTCAACCATCGTTGAAGATTCGGGTCGTAAAACCGGAAACCATAGTAATAAAGGCTGGAAGCCGAATGGAATTCCTTGCTGGAGAAGCGATAGACGTTGGCGTTGGCCAGCGTGCCTGATTGGGCGAGCGTAGTGCCAAACGGATCATACTTGTACGTGGCGGCCATAGTCTGACTGGA
>CAIMWS010000319.1 GCA_903845125.1 uncultured Verrucomicrobiota bacterium | reverse complement strand
GTGAGTCTGACTTTGCGCGGGCAGCCGGGGGAGCGGTTCCAGGTGGAAACCTCGACGGATCTGGCAACCTGGACGCCGCTGCCCGGCGTGTATGAAGGCGGGCAGACGGTGCACGTGATCGAGCTGCACACACCCGGCACAGCAACCCGTTTTTATCGGGCCAGCCAACTGCCTTGAACCATGGCGAATGCGTTGATGGACGGTTTATTTCGGTTTCCAACCGGTGGCAGCATCGGCGCAGTTACCTTTGCTACCCAACCGAAATAGAGCAGGATTATTGAAAGTATATTGAAGCCGCAGAACTGGAAACCATAATCGCCATTCTTCAGATCTTATTTATTTATCTTTATTAATTATTACTATAACAACAAATAAACATACATCATCCATAAAGCCCATGAAGCCAATGAATCCCCTATACTCACTGTCCATCGCGCTCGCTTGCGGAATGCTTTCCATCCAGGCGGCGGATACCGTCTATGTCTCCGCCACCGCCCCAACCGGCGGTGACGGCTCCACCAACGCCCCCTTCAATACCATCAATAAAGCGGTCAACGAAACCCAGGCCAAAACCGTTATCGTATTGCCAGGGCTTTATCGTGAGACAGTAGCCTTATCGCGGACGGTGACACTCGTGGCACCCTATGGTCCCAATTATACCCATATTTCCTCCACCGGTAATGGCGTGGAAATTTCCGGCAGCAGTGTTAGTCCCACCATCCAAGGCTTTATGATCAGCGCTCTTAGCGAAGGGATTTGGACTAAAGACGGTTGGTATGGCTCTATCTACATGGCTAATTTAGTTATCCAAAATGTAGGCGACTGTGGCATTTATATAGGTCATCACGAAAACCAATGGCGCGGCTTTACTTTGGAAAACTCGATCATTTATAACGTGAAGGCCAACGGAATCCAAACAAGAAACCATCGGCAATGGTTTAGAGTTCGGAACACTACCATAACCAAATGTGCCGGATATGCCTTTAATACATATTATGATATTGGAGGCTATGGCGGCGAGTGGGATATTCAAATTGAGTACTCAAATATATCAAATAGTGGCAGAGATTATACAGGAAATTGCGCTACTTATATCAAGCGTGGGGATGGCATGTCAGGCATTTCCGATCCCAAATGGGTGGGCGGCAGCAATCTGGACCAAAGCAAGCTCGATTTCCGGTTGATGCCCAACAGCTCTCTGCGGGACATTGGCCATCCCTTGATGGCCTACAACGATCCCGACAATTCACGCAATGACATAGGCGCTTATGGCGGGCCGGGTTCCCTGGGATTTTTTGAAAATCCAACCCAAGGTCCGCTGATCCTGGGTGTAACGGTGGATAACCCCTATGTGCCTCGCGGGGCTAAGATCGCCATCCGCGCAAAAACCAGCGTCTATAAATAAGGTGGGAGGAGTCGTCCATCATATGAACCACCTGGCATGATATGAAAGCCCGAGATCTGCGAGCTAATTGGACCCTGGTCCTGCTCGCTTTTTTGCTGCTGCTGCCGGCGCCCAAGGCGGCTGCCGCCACCTTTACCCAAGCTGAGGCGCGCCTCGACGGCGGCCCGGCCACCGCCATGCAAATCTCCAGCGAACAAAACCTCCTGACCAACTATTGGACCGCCGACCTCACCTTGGATCTGGATTCCTCGCAATGGAAATTGGGGCCGCATTGGCTGGAGGTGCGGTCCCAGACCGAAAACGGGCTCTGGAGCCCCTGGCTGGGGAGTTGGATTGTGGTCAACGCCCCGGTGCCAATGGTGGCCGCCGAGTGGTTTATCGATATGGATCCCGGCTTGGGCGCCGCCAATCCCATCGCCCGGCCGGAGGATGGCAAATGGGACGGCGAGGAGGAAATCATCAGCGCTTTGAACATCCCCACGGAAAACCTGTCTGAAGGCTGGCACCAGGTGGGTGTCCGCTGCCAGGACGGGGACGGCCGCTGGAGCTCCACCACTCGCCAGAGCTTCCTGGTGGAGCCTGCCCTTTACCTCACCGGGGTGGAATGGACGCTGGATCCCCTGGCGAAGCCCGGCTCGGGAACCCCCATGCGCGCCGTGGATGGCTGGTTTGACCAACCCCTTGAGGAGGTGGATGGCGAAGTCAATACCGACCTCTTCGACGAAGCCGCCGAGAACGGTTTCATCTATGTCCGTGCCAAAGACAGCCTGGGCCGCTGGAGTACCCGGCAGGGCTGGTTCCTCAATCCCGCCAATGCCCAGTGGCAGTTTGATCCCGTCCGCGGATGGGCGGGCGGCCAATCAGAGAATATCGTCCTGTTCCCGGACACCACTCCGCCCAAAATCGTGGCGGTGCAAGCCATCAGCAGCTCCCGCCTCCTGGCGGTGCGCTTCAACAAACTGCTCGATACGGCTTCGGCCACCCAAACCACCAACTACACCCTGGGCGGGGTCTCCCCCATCAAGGCCACCTTGAAGGCCGATGGGCGCTCGGTGGAATTGCAATTCGCCCAGCCCATCGATCCCGGCCTGACCCTGGGGGCGAACCACGTGGCCGACGCCTCCGGCAATCCACTGGCTCAGCAGGTCTTCGTCCCCGTCAGCGTGCTGCCGTTCACCAGCGTCGATCTCGGCACGTCCAGCGATCCCCTCGAGCCGGGCCGCACCTTCTCCGCCGATGGCGTGAACTTCGACCTCGTGTCCGGCGGGGGCGACCTCGGGAGCAGCCTGGATCGCGGCCAATTTGTTTATGCCGAGCGGAAGGGGGACTTCGATGTGCGGGTCCGCGTGGAGCGCCTCGACAAGCTGGATGGTCTGACCAAAGCGGG
>CAIMWS010000318.1 GCA_903845125.1 uncultured Verrucomicrobiota bacterium | reverse complement strand
GTAACCCGTTTGCTTGCCCGGCGGCGGGCGCCGGCAAATGACCCATCTGCCCGCCCCGCCCGCCGTGGATCCCCTCGCCCCGCTGGGCGGGGAGAGGGTCAGGGTGAGGGGAGCCACCTGCGGCTTTGTCCCCAGCGGGTTCGAACGGCTAAATGGTCCAAGGCGCGCGCATGGCGCGGTACATCATGCGGCGGGCCATTTCGTTGCCCACAATGGTTTCCCGGGTGGGATCCCACTGGATGCGCTGCCCGGTGCGGATGGCGATGTCGCCCAGGTGGCTCATGAAATCCGACTGCACCGCCGAATCGATGTCGCTGGCCGGGGTTTTCCGGGCGAGCACGCTATCCAGGAAATTCCGGTAATGGTGGTTGTCCTGCAGCAGGTGGATTTCGTCCGGCTTGATTTTGATCTTCAGCAGGGAGGCGGGATTGGCCTCGATGCCCCCCCGGGAGGCGGCCACCCAGCCTTGCGTCCCCACGAACGTGGTCTTGTCCGAGCCGGCCTTCAGGGTGTATTCCACCCCGCTGGCATACCGTCCGCGGACATCCCAGTTCACCACGGTGTCGAACAGCCCCTCGGTGGGGATGGTCCCGGTGCCCTCGTATTCCACCGGGATGTGCGGGTATCCCCAGTGGGCGATATCGAGCGGGTGCGCCCCCCAGCCGGCGATGAAGCCAATCGCGTAATCGTAGATGTGCCAGCGGCCCGTGCCCATCACGCGGTCATGCGCGTAGGGCGCCTCCGGGGCGGGGCCCAGCCACAGATCGTAATCCAGGCCATCGGGCACCGGCGCGGGCGTGGCCTTGCCGCCGGTTTCACCGTTGGGGGCCACCACGTGGACGGCTTTCAATTCGCCCACGTAGCCGTTGCGCACCAGCTCGCAGGCGAAGGCGCAATGCGTGCTGAAGCAGCGCTGCTGCGTGCCGTATTGGAACACCGCCCCGTGCAGATGCACCGCCGCCCGCAGGGCCTTGTTCTGCTCCATGCTGAGGCCCAGCGGCTTCTCCACATAGACATCCTTCCCGGCCCGCACCGCCGCCAGGGCGATCGGCACATGCCAGTGGTCCGGCGTGGCCACCACCACCGCATCGATGTCCTCCCGGGCCAGCACCTCGCGGAAATCCGCGTAGGCCGTGCAGCCCGTGAATTTCTCCTGGCTCCGCTGGGCGGCGTAGTGCTGCTCCACCTGGCGGGCGGCGCCTTCCCGGCGCGCGCGGAGGGGATCGCACACGGCCACGCTCTGGCCGTGCGCCAGGCCGAGCATGCCTTGCATCACCCCTCCGCCCTGCCCGCCCACGCCGATGTGGCCCAGGGCCACGCGCTTGCTCGGCGCGGCGGCCCCCAGCACTCGGGCGGGGATCAAGGTGGGCACGATCACGGCGGCCCCGAGGGCCTGTTTCAGAAAAGTCCTGCGGCTGCTTGATTTCATTCCTGCTTCCTTCAAAGGTTTTTGAGTTTCCTGGTGCATGGGCAAATCCTACTGGTTGACCGGTTCGCCATAGATCTCCAATTCCCGGATGGCCGGGCTGGCTGGATAATAGCCGGTGATTTTCAAGTCCACCGTCTCGCACTCCGTGGGCGGCAATTCCACCGTCAGCCAGGGGGTGCGGTATTGGGCGTCCTCGATCTTGCGCACCACCCGGCGGTCGCACAGAATCTCAAAATCCTTCGGCGCGAAAGCCTGCTGCTGGTAGCCCAGGATCCGCAGCCCGATCACCCGCGAGCGCCGCGCCAGCTGGACGCGGATATGGTAGAGCTTCTGGTTGTCGGTTTCGTCCCAGTAAGTGGCCGGATTGCCGTCGATGGCCGCCTGGGGGCCGCCCCCCTGGCCATCCGGCGCCAGCCCATCCAGGCTGGTGGCCGTGGCGCCCAGCGCCAGGTTTTTGGCGCCACCGCAGATGAGGCGCGCTGATTTCGCGCGCGTGGCCACCGCGGGATCCTGGCTGGCGGCGAGGATTTTATCGATGGCCGCCTTGGCCGCCGCCGGGTGGTCCCGCCCGGTGGCTTCCACGATCTGGAGCATGGCCATGGCGGCGTCCTCCACCAGGCCGGCGGTGGCCAGCTGGCGTTCCGCCACCTCCAGCGCGCCCAGGGTCTGCAGCTCTCCCAGCGCGCTCAGCAGCGCCCGGGCTTCGCTGGCGGCCGGTTTCGCCTCCAGGCAGCGGCCGACCAGCTCCACCAGCTGGCTGGCTGGCCGGTCTTTCGCCTGCCGCACCAGGCGGGCTATCCCGCGCAACGCGAGCGTCTTTGTCCGGACCTCCGCCCCGGTGGTCCCCAGGGTGGCCAGATCGTCCAGGGGGGCCGCATCCGGCCACTCCGCCAGCAGGCCGGCGGCCGTGGCGCGGATTTCGGGCGTCCCGGTTTTGGCTTCCTGGCAGATGGCCGCCAGCGCGGCCGGGCCACCCGCCTGGGCCAGGATGTTGAGCAGCGAAATCTTCAGCGCTTCATTGGCGGACGCCAGGGCCGAGGCCACCGGCCCCACCTGGCCCTGCCGGCGGCAGATGTTCCCCAGCGCGGTCTCCAGTCCGTTCCTTTCGGCGGCGCTGGCCTGGCTGAGCAGCTCGAGCAGCGCGGGGCAGGTGTCCAGGCTCCCCAGTTTGCCCAGCGCCAGGATGGCTTCCCGGCGGGCCTCACCCTGCCCGGTGCGGGCCAGCTCCACGAAGGCGGGGATGGCGGCCTGGCACTCCCGCGCCACCAGGGCCCGGATGCAGGCGGCGCTCACGGCCGGGGCCCCCTGTCTGGCGGCGGCCACCAGGGCCGGCTCCACTCCCTCGCCCCGCAGCCGTTGCAGGGCTTCCCCGATGATTTTCCTTTCGTCGTCCGCCGCGCTGCCCAGCCATGCGGCCAGCTGCGGCACCGTCGAGGCATTTCCCGCCTGGCCCAGGGCGGCCAGGGCGGCCCGCCGGGCCACCGGTTCGCGGGAGGCCGCCACGCGGGCCAGGGCCGGCAGGAACTCCGGGCCGCGGTTTTCGCCGAGCAGGGTGGCCACCTGGGCCTGCAATTCCGGGGCCAGCCGGGGCAGCAGTTCCGCCGCTTTCCGCAAGCCGGCCGGATTGCCCGGCGCGCGCAGCGCTTTCACGGCCGCGCTCTGGAGGGTGGCATCCTCCCCCGCCAGGGTGGCGGCGATCAGCGCGCCGCCCCCATCGCCCAGCGCCCGCGCCAGCTGGATCAAGGCCGCCTTCCGCAAGGGGGCCGGCCAGCCGGGCTGGACCAATTTCTCCAGGATGGCCCGGGCTTGGGCCTGGCCGCCCCGGGCCAGGAAGGTCCCCCGCGCAGCGCAGCAGCGCCTCGCCCGCCACCGGGCGCAATTCCGCACCCAGGGTTGGCTCCCGGCTCAGCAAAAGGTCCGCCGCGGCCTGGCCGCCAATGCCCCCCAGCGCGGTGATGGCCGCCCCGGCGGTGGCGGTGTCCGTGCCGCCGATCAACGCCCCGAGGGCGGGCACGCTGGCCTCGCTCTGGCGCACCGCCAGGGAGTGGATGATGCCCAGCCTGGTCCGGCCGCTGGTGTCCGCCAGCGCCGCGGCCAACGCCGCCCGGGATTCTTCGTTCCCCATCCGCTCCAGCGCCAGCCGGGCGAACCAGGTCATCTCCGCATCCCGCAGCAGCCGCGCCAGGACCCCGACCTCCGCGGCGCCGCCCACCAGGGCGAGCTGGCGGCAGGCAAATTGCCGCGCCTCGAGGGTGGCCCCGGAACCGAGGAACGCTGCCAGTTGGGCCGCCAGCGCCGGCCGCACGGCCTCCTGATCAACCCCCTTTTTCACCAGCGTCTCCACGGCCGCCAGCGCCTGGCGGCTGTCGCCGAACCGGTAGCCCGCCACGGCTTGCAGCGCCGCGGCGAATTCCCGGGCGCTGGCGGGCGCCTCCGTTTCACCGGTCATCCGGCTCGCCACGAGCCGGGCCAGGGGGCGTCCGCCGGCGGGATCCGCCGCCGGGACCGCCGGTCCGCACCAAAGGTTGATACAAGCCAGCACGGCTGGGACCAGGCGGGCACAGGGCTGGCGGCGGGCTTTGGCCGCCCGCATCCGGGAAGATATATTGGGAAACTTTTGCACGGACTCATCCTATGGAGTCATCGCGCTGATTTCAAGCGGGGTGTGCAGGATGCATGGAAAAAAGGAGCCCTCTCCGGCCTCCCGTTTGGGCGTCGAGGATTCACGATTATTTCCGGAAAAACTTGCCAAAGGCTGGGGAATCTTCACTATTATGACACTTCGCTTCACGACCGGTGAACCAGCCTTGCCGGGCGGTTTGGAAGCAATCTTTTATCCATGAGGAAAAAAAATTCCCCCGCGGCCAGCCTGCCGCCCATCGCTCCCGCCCCCGGTGTGCCTTTGAACCGGTGGTACGCGGTCTTTTTTTGCCTGGGCGCCGTTTTGACCCTGCTGGCCCGGCAATGGTGGGTGGCGCCTCCGGCCAAGACCCCGCTTCCCCCGCCGCCCCAGGCTCCACCCGCCCTGGCCGCCGCCCTGCCGTCGCCGGCCGCCACCCCAACACCACCGGCCGCCCCGTGGGGCCAGCTGCAGCTCACGGACCTGAATTTGCAATACCCCGAATCCCTGCTGCCGACCAACGACGTCCCCCCCGCCCCCCTGACTTGGTTTTTTGAGGGGCGGGATCGCCAGCAGGTGGCGGAGCTGCTGGCCCAAAGCAGCCTGGCGCCACTTCTGCAGCAGCAGTTGATGGCTCAATCCGTATGCGAAATATCGCCGGAAGGCACCCTCCTCCGGCCGCCTACCAACCTGGTCTGTGAACTGCCGCCCCCGGCGCGCATCGCCATTTACAAGGAGCTGCGCAAAACCGTCCGGAATCCTTACCACTATTCACCCTTTCGTTTCGACGCGGCGAAGTTCGGCTCCTGGCTGGCCCAATCCGGGCTGGATGCCGGGCACCAGGCTTTGTTCCGCCAGCTCAGCTACACCATCAATGACGTCGTTTATTTTTCCGACTGCCCCATCATTGAGTCCGTCTGCACCCTGGCTGAAAAGCAGGCCCTGAATAAAAGCATCTCGGAAACGCCCACCCTGCTCATGCAGCTCAAAGTCGGGCCGGATTCCGACCGGGAGGCGCTCGCCAAATATTGGGCCCAGTATGAAAACGGCAAGCTCATGAAGCCGCTGCTGGATTCCCTGGGCAAAGTCCCGGGCGGATCCTGCGCCAACGTCTCCTTCTTCCTCCCGCCGCTCCCCCGGCAGCGGCTTTACACCTTCCCCGATCCCGTCCGCGACAACCAGCGCACCGATTGCTTCTGGTCCGCCATGAATTTTTTCAACGATCCTCCCGATGACCGTTTTTCAGATTGGAAATACACCGTGGAAACCCTGCGGCGCGATTATTACCAGGTGCCCACCAATTGGATCTACGGCGATCTGATCCTGCTCGTCAACCAGGCCAGCATCGCCATCCACATGTGTGTTTACATCGCCGACCAGGTGGTGTTCACCAAGAACGGCGTGGATATCCACCAGCCGTGGGTGCTCATGCGGCTGGCGGACATGCGGCGGTGCTACGACCTCGATCAGCCCTTCCGGATCATCGCCTACCGCCGCAAATTCTAATCCCGGCGCCGGCTGCCCGCGGCGCCCCTTCCCGCCGCGCTTACAATTTCCACGGTTCGCGGTAAGGCCGGTGCAGCAATTCATCGGCGATCGCCGAGTTCAGCACCCGCCCGCTCACCGTGTCGTATTCCACCGGGCCGGGCACCAGCGTGGCCAGGTTGGCCAGCTGCATGAGTTCCGTGAGCGGCCCGCCGATTTCAAACCCGCTGAAAGTCTTGCCCTTGCCCTGGCACGCCTCCACCCATTCCTTATGGTGCCCGGGCGACCGGGGCAGCGTTTCCGGCGGCCCCCCTTTGAACCCGTCGAACCGGGCTTCCGGCAGCAGGTTGAACCGCGTGTTCCAGGGGCACTCGGAGTAGATGGTTCCCTGGCTGCCCACCAGCAGGTCGCCCCAGCCGCTCATCGGGAAGCCCAGCATGACCGCTTCCGGCGGCCGTTCCTTGGCGTATAGGGTGAGTTTCACGGGCGGCATCCCGCCCCGCGCCGGCAGCTCGATCACCGTCCGTGACGCCTGCGGATACCCTTCCAGGTTCACTTCCGAAGGCTTGGCTTCCAGGCGGATCACCACCCGCTCCGGCCGCTGGCCGGCCGGGAAATTCCACAGCTCCTGCAATTTCAGGGCGCGGAACATGATGTTCCCGGTGTGGCAGCCGAAGTCCCCGACGATCCCGCTGCCGAACGCCCGCCAGCTGCGCCATTTGCCCGGCAGGTAGCTGGGACTGTAGGGCCGCTCCCCGGCCGGCCCCAGCCAGAGATTCCAATCCAGGGTGGCGGGCACCGGCGGCTTGTCCTGCGGCCGGGTCATGGGGCCATTGCCCCCATCGAACCAGACATGCGCCTCCCGCACCTCCCCGATCACCCCGCCCCACACCAGCTCCACGGCCCGCCGCAGCTTTTCCGCCGCCGATCCCTGGTTGCCCATCTGCGTGACCACCTTTTGGGCCAGGGCGGTTTCGCGCATGGTCCGCGCTTCCTTTACCGTGCGCGTGAGCGGCTTCTCGCAATAGACATGCTTGCCCAGTTTCATGGCCGCCACCGCCGCCACCGCATGCGTGTGGTCCGGTGTGGAGACGGTCACCGCGTCAATCCCGCTCGCCATTTCGTCGAACATCCGCCGGAAATCCTGGTAAACCCTGGCCTTCGGGTATTTCTTGAACGTCCCCGCTGCGTAATCGTGGTCCACATCGCACAAAGCCACCAGGTTTTGCCCCAAGCCGGCGACGTTATCCACGTTCCCCCGGCCCTGGCCGCTCACCCCGATGCCCGCCACATTCAATTTCTCATTGGCTGCGTAGCCCAGGGCCAGCTGGCGGCTGCCCAGGATCAATAGTCCCGCGCCCGCCATTCCTGATTGCCGCAAAAAATCCCGCCGGTTGGTGCCTGTAATGGCTTTGCTCATCGTTGTGCCTTTGTTTGTTGTTCGTGAAATTTGTCGCCGCCGAGTATCCGCCTCCCCCGCGCGAAAGTCCAGCCCCGAACCCGTTTTTCTGTGGCGCCGGGCGCGTGCGCCGCGGGTCCGCAGGCAGGGTCAGATCCGGCAGCGCGTCGCGTCCGGCGAATTCAGAACCCCGAACCGGCTCGCCGCTGGATGGGTGCTATGCGGGAGCGATCAAATCTTGAGACGCGTCAACCGCGGCGGCCTTGGGTGATTTAGAATCATTCGAGGCTATTGGCGCACGGCCCGATAAAACTGCATCGCGGGTGCCGCCGGCGTGAAGTCCAACTGGAGGAAGGAATGCGTTAGGGTGACTTGCTGGTCGGGGGTCCACACGGCCTTGGGAAAGACGTCTGGGCTCACATCCAGCCGGTAAGTGGCGCCCGGCAGGCCATACACTGTCAAGCGCGTCGACCCATCCGGGGCGGTGCCGAGTTCCAGCTCGGGTGGATTGGCCACCAGTTCCCGCACGCGGAATTCAACCTGGGCCTCCCCCGGAATGGGGCCCAGAACATTTTGGTTCGCCACCACGGGAATCCGGGCGCGGCGTTGCCAGTCCTTGTCGGTTCCCCCCGCCGGCCGGGTCTCCACGACGAAACTCAATCCGGGGGTGGCGGACACGATGAGGCTGGGGGAGGCGCTGGCCGATACGGCCGGTGCGCCCCAGGCGGCCAGGGTCGTCATCTCGACGCCGCGCGAAGCCAGGATGGCCGCCAGGGCAATCGAGCCGCCGTTGAGCGCCTGCAGGGTGCCGTAGCCATCCAGCTCGTCAAACCGGCCGAGGGAGTGCAAATCCACATGACTTCCCGGGCCATCCGCGGTAATGAACACGATGCCCGAATTAATGGCCGGCACGGTGCCGAGATTGATCTGTCCGCCACCGTTGGCAGACAAGTAGATGTTTTGTGGAGGCTGCGGCGCGACAAAGCTGCTTACCGCCGGCATATCGATCAGGCTGCCATTTCCTGCGGCCGTCAAATAGACCGAATCGAGGCGCGAGTTGATCGCCGAATACTCCACCAACCCGGGCAGGGAAACCCGTCCGCCCTCCTCCGCGCCAATACCGAAACTGCGGGGCCCCAGGCGGCGCAAGGCCGGCGCCTCCACCACGCTGCCGGCCCCCTGGGCGTAGAAACTAAGCCCCCCGATCAAGATGTCAAACGAGCCGCCGAGGCTCACTTTCCCGCCCAACCGCGCGCTCACGCGCAAGGTCCACGGAAACGGAGAGCCGCTGAAACTCGCCAAGCTCGGCACGCTCATGGTGCTCCCCGCTCCCTGGCAGTCCCAAGCCACGTCCTGGCGCTCGGCGGCATCCCCCACGTAATCCTGTAGATCGGGCAAGGTCACCTGGGCGCCCCCGGAAACCCCAATGCTGAAATACTCCGCGGCCACCCGTCGCAATCCGGGCGCCTCAAAGACACTGTTGGTGTCGGCGCTTTCCACCGCTACCCCACCACTGACGATGCTGTATTGGCCGCCAAGGGTAAGCCGGGCGCCGCTGCGGGCGGTCAACTGGCTGACCCAAGGTTCCGGCGAGCCGGCGAAATTGGTAAGCCCCGGCGTCTCCAACACGCTGCCGGCCCCTATGGCGCTCCAATAAAACGTGCCGCGATCCGGATTGGCCCCCGAAAATTCCCGCAGCCCCGGCAACGAAAGCCGGCCCCCGTTCTCAGCGCGGAGACCGCTATAGTTGGCGGCCAAACGCGCCAAACCCGGCGCCTCCAGGACGCTATTGGACCCGATGGCAACCCAATTCACTCCCCCGGTCACGATACTAAACCCTCCGCCCAGCTTGAGATAGCCTCCTGCTTGCGCCGACACCAGCACCTCCAGGGGGCGGGCCGCGCCACTGAAACCGGTCAAATTCGTGGCTTCCAACACGCTGCCCGCCCCGCCGCTGCTCCAGCTGGGATTGTCGCGCTCAATATTCTCTCCGCGCCATTGCGTCAGCCCGGACAGCGACACCCGGCCGCCAAGGTTCGCCGCAATACTGCAATAATTGGGCGCCAATTGCTGCAACCCCGGCGCCTCCAAAACACTATTCGTGCCGTTGGCCGCGAGATTCACCCGTCCGGCAAGAATGCTGAACGCCCCGCCCAGAATCAACCGCCCACCTGCCTGGGCCTGCACCTCGGTGATCCCGGGGTAAAGGGAAGCGACCAGATTCGTCAGACCCGGCAACTCCAGCAAACTGCCGGTCCCGGCGCACACCAATGACGCGCTCGCCCCCCGGGTCTGGACGCCTACCCACTCGACTAGGCCGGGCAGGGAAACGCGGGCTCCCGCCTGCACATTCAGGCTGAGGCTGCTGGGCGTCAGGCGCTGCAAGCCGGGCGCCTCGAAGACGCTGTTGGTGTTCTGGACATCGATGAGAACCCCCCCGGTGGGCAGGCTGAAGTTTCCTCCCAACCGCAGTTGTCCCCCCTGTGTCGCCCTCAGTTCAGTTGCCCAGGGAGTGGTGGTTCCGACAAAGTTGGTCAGCCCGCTGACGGTCAGCACGCTCCCCGCTCCGGTGGCGTACCAATAATAGGCGCCGCGATCGGGATTGGTGCCCGCATACTCTGCCAGCGCTGGCAGTGACAAACGGCCACCGTTCTCCGCATGGAGGAAACTATAGCTCGGCGCCAACCGGCGCAGCCCGGGGGCCTCCAGGAGACTGCCCGGGTCCATGGCCGCCCAGTTCACTCCTCCCTTCAAGATGCTAAATGCCCCATCGAGTTTCACCCGGCCCCCCGCCGTGGCGAATACTTGCGCCTCCAGCGGACGCAGGGAACCGGTGAAGTTGGTCAAGTGGGCTGCCTCCAGATAGCTCCCCGCTCCACTGCTGCTCCAGCGTGCACCATCACGATCAATATTTTCACCACGCCATTCCGTCAATCCAGAAAGCAATACCTGGCCGCCCAGGTTTGCCGCCACATTGCAATAATTGGGCGCCAATTGCTGCAGCCCCGGCGCCTCCAAAACACTATTTGTGCCGTAGGCCGTGAGATCCACCCGTCCTGCGACCAGGCTGAAGGCCCCGCCCAGAACCAACTGCCCACCCTCCTGGGCCCGCACGTACGTGATCCCGGGGTAAGGGGAACCGGCAAAATTTGTCAGACCCGGCAACTCCAGCAAACTGCCGGTCCCGGCGCACGCCAGCCGCGCGCTTCCTCCGCCGGTTTGGGTGCCTGACAACTCGGCCAGGCCGGGCAGGGAAACGCGGGCTCCAGCTTGAACATCCAGACTGAAGCTGTGGGGCGCCAAACGCTGCAAACCGGGGGCCTCGAACGTGCTGTTTGTGTCCGAGACGTTCACCCCCACCCCCCCGCTCAAAATGCTGAACCGGCCGCCCAGTGTCATCCGCCCGCCATTCCCGGCCTCGAACACGTTCTCCCAGGGTTCCGGCGCGCCCATGATATTGGTCAATCCTGAAACCTCCAGCACGCTGCCCGGCCCACTGCTTGTCCAATAGAGGTTTCCCCGGCTGGCGTTGGTTCCCACATACTCCGCCAGGCCTGGCAGCGAGATTCGCCCGCCGTCGTTCACCGCCACATCGCAATAATTGGGCGCCAGCCGCTTCAGCCCTGCGGCCTCCAAAACGCTGTTGGTGTCGTAGGCCACCAACCTCACCGCGCCGCTCAGGATGCTGAATTGTCCGCCCAGTTTCACGTGCCCACCGCCACGGGACAAGATTTGCATCATCCACGGGTCCGGCGAGCCGGCCAGGTTGGTCAGACCCGGCAAATCCAGCAAACTGCCCGCGTCCCAGCTCTGCCAATTCACATAATCGTTGGTTACGCTGCCGGCCGTGTACTGGCTCAGGCCGGGCAACGAAAGGGTGGCCCCGTTGTGCACTTCCATATTGGCGCCATCCAGGTGGCAAGCGCCGGTCGCCGTGAACACCACCCCCGTCCCGCTCACATATAAGTTCGCCCTCGGACTCAGGGCCAGCCCTCGCACCGTGACCGAAGTGTTGACGTACAGGTTGAAGTTCTCCCGCGCCACGACCACGTCATCCCCCTCGCGGGGCAACTGCTTGCCACTCCAGTTGAGCGCGTTTTGCCAGGAATTGTCCCCCGCCGCCCCATTCCACGCCACGCTGGCCCCATAGGTTTGAGAGGCCAGGCATAGCACCAGCAGAACGGCAACCCGCGCGCTGCTAGGAAGTCTTCCGTGAAAGCTCGAAATAATCGCCAGTCGCATCATATACTGTTTTCGTGGTTAAGAAAGTCTTACGCTGCTTCACGCGCTACTGTAGCATAATTTCTTTCCCCCACAAGTTTATTTTGTCCCCTTTTTCGACTCCGCGACTCCGTTGGGACCCCCGCCTTTTCCTTGGGCGAAGCGCCAGGAACCCGGCGGCTTGGAGAAAATGACCGCCCGCAAACGCTCCGGGCCGTCTCAACCTGGGTATGCCTGGCGCCGGAAGTTCAAGGCGCGCAACGGGCTAGGCGATCAGGGGGCGGCGCGCTCCCACTGGCCCGGACCAGCCATTGGCCCCGGTTGGTGGCCACCTGGCGCCGCTGTTCCCCCGCCCGCCGGGCGCCATGCCAATCGTATTCTTTAACGGTATTCTTTAACGGGCTGTTCAAGTGAACGCGGGTTTTCCTCCGGGTGCACCCAGCGCACGGTCCGCGGTTCCAGCCCGTGCTGTTCATCGCGTTCGCGCTGGCGAAGCTTAACTTGCTCGAGCGCCTGCCCGGCAGCCGATGGGTGATCCACCAAGGCGCCGCGCCCAGGCTGGGGCGCGGCGCCTCCCGAACCATAAACCCCGGCCGGGGGTGGTTCAGCTCTTCAGCAGCGGGAACTCGGTCACGCGGATGTTCGTGCATCCATACGGGATCAGCGTCAGGTCCTCCAGCGGTTCCTTGGAGCTTTGCGGTCCGGGCGGCGGCTCCCCGGCCCAACCATGCTCCAGTTTCCACTGCGGCAGCTTCCGGCCCCGGACTTTGGCTACCACGCCCGCGCCTTCCGGCGAGAACGGTTTCTCGCCCACCGGCTGCTCTTCGAAGACAATGCTTTTCTCGGGCTGGGCTTCGTCCACCAGCAGGCCGTAATTCCAAGGGGTGGTCGGCCGGATTTCAAAATCGCCATGCGGCAATTCGCGGTGCGGCTTGTCGGCGTTCACCCGGGTGCGGTTCTCCCCCAGCTTCAGGGAATAGGCCAGCGGCCCCCGTTCCCAGGCGATGGCGCCGTTGTACCGCCAGGTGAATTTTGCCCGCATCGGAAAGCGCAGGTTGATCTCCGTCCCGCCCTTCCATTCCTGCTCGAGCCGGTGGAAGGTGCCGTGTTGCAGCGTGGTTTCCGCGCCATCCGCCACGCGCAGGCTGGCCCCGGCGGCCCACGTGGGCACCCGCAGCCACAGCGGGAAACGCACCGGCTGGTCCGCCCGCACCGTCAGCTTCAGCGTTTCCCGGAACGGATAATCCGTCGCCAGGGTCACCCGCACCGCCGCGCCGCGGACCTTGAACTGCGCCGTGCTCGGGGCATATGCCACCGCGGCCAGCCCCTGCTCCGCCGTCCGCATCCAGAGGTGCGCCGCGTATTTGGGCCAGCCCTGGTGCAGGTTGGAGGTGCAGCAGCCGAAATTGGGCTCCAGGCCGAAGATGTTCGAATCCGGCCCGTTGGTGCTCCACATGTGGTCCGGGTTGATGGTGCACTGGACCTGGTTGACCTGCTGGTCATACTGGTGCGACCACATGTCCGGCGCGAACGTCGCCGGCAGGGCGTTGTAGGCGATTCGCTCCAGGCGATCCCCAAAGGCCGCCCGCCCGGTCAGCGCGATCAATTGCTCCAGCGAATACATCGTTTCCACCACCGCGCAGAGCTCCGTGCCCTGGGTCGGGCTCTTCCCCGCGAGGCATTCGTCCCCGGTGAACATCCCGTTCACCTGCCCGTGGTAGCGGTCCAGCATGGCGAGCAGGCGCGCCGGCACCGTGCGGTCGTTTTCCGCCCGCGTGAGGCGCCAGGCCATCCCGTAGGCCTTGATCGCCATGGCCGTGTTCACCACGTGCTTGTCCCACTTCCACAGGCCCCGCCGGGGCGTGGGCACCGTCACATCCTCCCCGCCGTAGAACTTCCGGTAATCGAAGCCTTGCTCGTGCAGCTTCCGGGCGAGGTCCAGCAGCCACCCTTCCCCCGTTTTTTCATACACGTAATACACCGGGATCAACCCCTCGAACCACCGGTAGCGCCCCCAGCCGAACAGCGGCGTGCGGTCCAGCGCCAGCCGGATCGCCTGCAGATTCCGCGCCACCGCCTGCAGCACCGCCGCGTCTCCCGTGGCCTCGTGGTATTGCACCAGCGCCTTGTTCGCCAGCAACATCGACCACAGATCGTAGGCCTTGGCGCTCGCGTCCGCCGGGTAGGGGGCATACCACCCATCCGCCCGCTGGTTGGCCACGATATGCGCCAGGTGGCGGTGGATCTTCTCCTTCAGCGGCTGATCATCCAGCACCCAGGCCAGCGGGATCGCCCCGTCCAGCCAGTAGGGCGCCCGTTCCCAGCCCTCCGCCTTGCCGCCGAACCACTGGCTCTGGCTCACATCCGGCCAGAATTCATCCAGGTGTCCGCTCAGCCCATCGGCTTGCAGCCGCAGTTGGCGCCGCAGCCAGCCTTCGGGCTGGATGGACCCCAGCGGCAGCGGCCGGAATTCCGGCTCGGCCAGCCCTCCGGGTTGGCTGGCCGCGCTGCTCATCGTGGCTTCGGCAGCCGCCAGGGGTGACACCGCCATCGTGGTGGCTCCGGCCGCAAGGCCGGCCAGGAAATTCCGTCGTTTCATGCGCGACATGGTATTTGTTTACCTTTCTGGATTGTTTCTCTTTGCTTTCGCAGACCATTTAATCCGCCATGCGCGCCGGTGGGTCAAGATTTTTTGCCACTCTGCCGGCCCGGCCGATGCCCGGATCCGGCGGCCGGAATCGAGACTTACGGAGTGCTGGGCGAGGCTGTGGGATGCCAGGGCGGGACCGGTAGTGGGGCTTCCCCTGCAGCACCGGGATGGGGTGGTCCAAGCCGCATTTTGTATGGTTCAAATCAGAGTTTATCCCTTGGACCATGACTTGCGAATAATGTCCCAGCCGTGGGCTGGCCGGCCTGCGCTAAAGACCCCGGAAATGGTTTTATTCTCCTGGCAGCCACAACCACCAACCGGATTTTCCCGGCGTGATGGATGCGCCGATTATTTTAAATGCAACCTGCTTAACGGCAATGAGTTGGATCCTTGTGTTTACGATCGCTTGCGGCAAAAACCCAAACAAAGCCAGCATGCCGCCCGGATGGCCCTGCGTTCTGGCCGCGCTCAGGGCGTATTTCCTGATCTTGTGCATGGGGATTAGCCGCGCAGAGAACGCAGAGAACGTTGTTCCTCTCCGTGTTTCTAATTTGCGCAAGATACGCGGCGTTCAACATTTGGGCAGCCAGTTTCCGTGACCAGCTGCACACCAGCCTCTACGAACATCCATTTTGTCCAAATCCTCTGCTTGCCTGTTTTGTCGGAGTTGTTTCGTCGACCGTAATCTGGTTTGCTCACACAGTTCGGCTGCGGATTTTAGGCGTGGGGGTTGTCCTTGTGGCCAGTCTGGTTTTGGTTAAGCGGATTGGAGATTGGCGGGATTTTAACCAAGTGAGGCATGAACGGGCGGAGTTTACGACATCCATAATGAGGCTGGGTAATAAGCTAAAAGAATATTTTAATGAAAACCCGGAGGCCACGTTCACAAACATGTCTGATTACGTAAGGTTGGGTGTGCTTAATTCCCGCGATACGGCCTTTATGAGCAATTGCTCGGCTGTTGTTATTCCACCCACATTGGGGAGGCAAGAGCTTCTGGTGGTCGAGGATGTTAAAAAGCGGGTCAGTATTACCCGGAACGAAGAGCTTCCAACCTGGGACTTCAAATAGGCACTTACAGGCCAAATGAACCTCATGAATTACGCCCTGGGCGATCATCCCCAGGACTGTTTAGGTGATCCATTGGTGTCCGGTGGTTTAAACAATCCAACCAAAGCTGTTCTTTCACGCAGCCCGAAGCGGGGTGGCGCTGGCGCACCGCACTTTGGAATAAGAAAAAAAGGGTCGGGCCAAAGTATAATGAGAATATTTGTTTGACATTGGCTACCAAAATCGTGACGATTGCCCCATGCCACGCCCATTGCGCAATGAATATCACGGGGCAATTTACAGCGTCCTGAGACGTGGCGATCGCCTCGAAAAAATCTTCCTCGACGACGTGGATCGCCAGGGTTTTCTTAAGACTCTGGCCCAGGCGTGGCAGAAAACCGGCTTTTTGGTTCATGCCTATTGGGATCCTCGCCGGGGAGTTGAGCCGGTGGGGTTGGACGGAGGAAGAACTGGTTCGGGCACGCCAGAAAGCCCCAGGGGAAATGGCCATCGCCACCCGGTTGCGGCGAGCAACGGCGCTGACCCTCAAATAGATTGCGGTGCGCATCGGCTTGGGGAGGTCCCAGAGTGCCAAGGCGAGGGAACACCAATGGCTGAGGAACCACCCCAGCCCCACGTTGGCGTCGTCCGCGCCGCTCAATCAACCATCGCCAACAATTCTTAAACGGGAATGCGCACGAGGAAAATACTATACTTCAGCCTGAACCTTTAGTTCGACTCGGTTCTGAACGCATCTCGAGCGATTGTCACGAAATACGGCACACAGATCACCCAGGACGTGTTGAAGAACGTGATGCCAGGGAACTTCACGCCGCATCCATGAGCGACAAGCCATTCTATTTTCAATTAAGCTCGACGACCACGAATCCATGCACGATGGCGAAGTCGTTTCGAGAGGAAGCTTGGAAAACGCGGCTTTGCATGGGGTGTGGGAATCCGCGCGAGCAAGGAGTGATTGACGTGGCTATCCAAGAGGATGAGCCGGACAACACTCCCCTGAACATACTGAGCGGATGCACTATCGGAATCGCCCGCAAAGAATTCTTGTTTGCCTTCGGGCAGGATATCATCCACCAGCATCTTTATCTCGGCCAAGTTGTTGGTTCTGACGAACGCCCGCTGGAGAGTTGGGTCACCTTTGTTGGTCGTCACCGAATCATTGTCCGTGGCTCGAAGAACGCGGTCGTTCGGCGTTGTGCGGAGTGTGGCAGAAATGTCTATTTCGCAATGGGCGAACTTTACCTCTGCCCGGAACCGCCGCCTGGCATCGCGATCTTCGACGCTGGAAATGGGGGCTTGGTTGTTAGTGAGGCTCTCATCGAGCGAGTAAATCTGAACGCTTGGCGGAAGTTGGAGTGCACGAAATTGCCAGTGCTTGCCTTTCCGAAAGACGGGTTTCACGAGTTGAAAGGAATGTGAGCAAGCTATGAGAGGAGGCTGGAAGAGAATTTCGTTCGCGCTCTGGCTATTAAACTTGGCATTGAGCATTGTCGGGCCCGCAGATGAAAGGGACGGGCCTCTCAGATTCAGGTCCCCGGTGTCTTTTAATTTGAGTCAACACGCCCTGAGTCATGTCCGGCATACAAAGAAATGCGGCGGGGATTTATCACCCCCGCCGCTGGTGATTCGAATTTTAATTAAAGAGGCCGCCAGGGCGGGTCAGTAGCAATAACCATTCGAGCCGAACCAGCAACTGGCGGCGTCCACCCAGATCCCGGCGGTTTCGGCATGGCCATTATTCACCAGCCAGTAGCGCTGGGTGTCCCAGGTGATCCCCAACCAGGTGTAATCCCGGTATTTGTATGCAAAAGCCAGCGGGTAATGCTCGTAAAAACCGGTCCCCACCAAGGCCGGGCGGCCGTAGTCCCGGATGGATTGGATGGCTTTATTCCGCGGGCCGGAGGATAAATAGGGCACGCCCCACGTGGTGGAAATGTTGATCCCCGCGCCCTGGCGGCCCGCCCAGCGGTAACCCTGGTTCATTTGCCAGGGGTTGGTGGCCGCCTGGCCGTTCACGCAATAGGTGCCAACCCAGCCGAACACATTGCGGATGCACTCCTGCACGTAGCCGTTGTTCAGCATGGGCGTCCCCCCCGATCCGCCAATCAGGCTCGTCACGCCCCGGCCATCCCAATACCCGTAGAACATGGCCCACGCCGTCGGGCCGCAGCCGCTCCAGGCATTGGCGCAGCAGCCGGCCAGGCCCCATTCCTGAGAATAACGCTTCTGGTTTCCCCAGCCACCCGCATAATAGGTGTTCCAGCTGCCCCAGCTCGCCGCCCGGATCGCTTTCAGCCCCAGCCCCACCTGGATCAGGAAGTGGTTCCCCGCGCCATCCGGGTAGATGACCGTCAAAATCGTGGCGCCCGCCCGCAGGCCCACCGCTTTCAGCCCCGTCTCCTTGGGCACCAACTCCAGGCCCACGATGGTGGGATCCTCCACTTCAAACCGCAGGATCGTTTGTTTGGGCAGGATGACCGTCGTGTTCTTCAACGGCACTTTCACCAGCTCCGGCCCTTTGCCGTCCTGCACCATCCAGGCCAGTTCCGCCGCCTGGGCCTGCCGGGCGCGCAAATACTGGTAAACCGTCCCTTTCAGGTAAACCTCCTTGAAGTGTTTGAAGCTCTCGTAGGGTGTCCCCGTGAAATCCGGCCGGTCCGGCTCCAGCACCGGTTTTCCTTCCTGCACCTCGCTATCGGTCCCTTTGTCCGCGAAGTCCAGGATGGCGTCGGGCAGTTGAAACGGCGTGGCCCCCAGGCTGGCCACCGGTTCCCCTTGGGCATTTTCGGCCAGCAGCACCGCCTGGCTGTAGCGCACCGCTCTCATCTGCGTGGTTTTGGCCAGGCGCCGCAGCTTTTCAACCCGCGTGGGGCCTTCCGTGCTGAATTCGGGGATCGGCACATCCTGCCGGGTCAGCGACACCAGGATAAATCCCAGGTCTTCCTTTTGCTCCAGCGGCGGGCTTTGGGAGAGGTCTGACGGTTCGCTGGCGATTTTGCCGGGAATGACCTTGAACTCCAGGTAGGCCGGCTCCTTGCCGCCATTGATGACGGGATTATAGACCGGGTAGGCTACCGGCCCCAGCCGGGCATTGCTCCAATCTTCCTCACCCGTGCCTTTTAAATGCTCAGAGGCGATGGATAGGGCCTCCCTCGGCACCTCCGCCAGACTGAATCCCGCCGGGGTTCCGTCCTGGCCGGTTTTCTGGATCCGCAGGCGGTAATAAACCGTTTGGGGATCCGCCGTATCCATCAGCCCTCCTTCCGGGGTGGTGGTGAGGCTGGTGGCTGGCACTTCCAGCCAATTCCCATCCAGCGTGGCCGATTTTTCCAGATGCACAATGGGCACCGCCGCCTGGACGCAGGCAGCGGCGGCCAGGCACAAGCCGGGCAAACTCCATACTGAGGTTCGGATTTTCATGGTTTTTTGATGTCGATAAACAACTCGTCTTCTTGATTAGCTCCATCCAGTGCCGGCCATTCGGCCGCCCGAAAACGGACCGTGCCCGGAGCCATCGCTCCCGGCCACGGCCACCGCCCCTAAAGGCCCGATTTCAGAACTGGACCGTTATAAAACGGATGCTTTTTGCCTGGTGAAACCCAGGCCGCAAAAGGAGTATAGCACGGCCCATGCCAATTGTAGAATTAAGAATATCATTAAGAAGCACATCTAATTATATTGGCTTTTGCCTACAGGCCGGGCACCGGGGCCGCCGTCCGCCAGGTTGCCCGGTGCAGCGATCAAGGATTGGAGCACCGGCGCAAAAGCGCTTGGCGGCTACCCGCCGTGGGCTGGCGGGAGGCTCCGGTGACTGGGCACGCCAAACGCGGGTAGCCCCCCGTGGTAACGAGGCGGACCCGCCGCCCGGTCAAATCCATCCGTTTCAATGGCCTTCGGTTCCCCGCTTTTTCGCTGCCCATCCCCGGCTGCCTGGCTTTTCCTGCCCAGGCCTGGTCCCTGAACCCTCCCCATCTCTTTTTCGTATGACCTGTGAGATCCGTGGTTTAGCCCCTTTTCCTCCGCCTCGCCGGGGCAGCGGCGGCCGGCTCGAGGCAGACCCATTCAACGGACTTTATTATGGAACTGCCCGCCTGGCTAAGGCTTGGCTTTACCCAGAGTCAAATTCTCGATGATCACCCCTTTCGTCGGGGCGTCGGCGGCGATGCGGGTATCCACCGTGAAGGCGGTTTTGAGCAAGCCCTGCGGATCGAATTGCAGGTACAGCCGCTCGAACGGCGCCACCGGTCTGGCCACCACCTTTTCCGCCTCTTCGTAGAGTGAGTCCAAGGTTTTCGGCAGCGCCGCGCCCGGGTGCTTCCCGAGGTTGCCGCCCTGTTCCGTCCAGGTCTCGCCCTCGGCGGATGGCGCCTTCCCCGGCTCCGGTTGCACCGGGCGGGCGGACCAGCTGCGGAACCGGCGCTCCACCACCTGGTTGTTTTCCACCACAATCCGGGTTTCGTGGCCGAAACCGGCAAAGCTGGTGAATCTCACCGCGTAGCTGTAGTTCCCCTGGCAGGCAGCTTTCAGGTCTTTCCATTTGGCGCGGCTTTTGGCCAGTTGCTCCCGGGGTGTTGCGGCGCTTTCCGCAGCCAGCAGGCTGCCGGCCAGGGCCACCCAGGAAATAAGGTACCACCATGTTTTCAAAGCCGGTCTTTTCATAAGCTTTTGCATTTCATTTCTCGTTGGTTGAATGGTTTCAGTTCCTTCCACGGTTTCGCTCCCGGCTGCCGCAGGTATTCCCATATCTCAAGCCGGTCATAGGGGCCATCCAGGGCGGTCGATGGAAAATCCGCCAGCCGGCCTGCGATCGCGTTGGCATCCGCGCCGGCTTCCATCAGGAGCCGTACGGTTTCGAGCGTGCCCAGGCGGCAGCGCAGCCCAACGCCGTTTCATGGCGGCGTTCGACCTCGGCGCCATGGTGCAGGCAGAGCCGGACCAGCTCCAGATCGCGGTCGCAAACAGCCATTTGCAGCAGGGTTTGATCCGCTCATCCCGGATCCCGGCGGCAGCCACAAATTGCCTATCCTCGTTCATGCCTGGTGCTTTGCTTCCGCGCGGTGGAGCAGGGCGCCTTTTTCTACCGTCCGAAAATCCGGGCCAGCAGCCCGGTGCGGGGCGGTTTCCCATAGGCAAAGATCCGCTCCCAACCGTGGCGGCGGATTTCGGTGCGGGGGCCATGGCGGCCCCAGGAAAATCCCATGCCCGGCCCGGCCCGGCGCAGGTCCACAATCTGGAAATGCTCAGGCAATCCCAAGGCGAAGGCGCGCAGGACCGGATCCGCGGAGGCGGCTGCTTCCGCCTGCCGGACCACCCCGGGGTTTTTCCGCCACACCTGGAAGATCCGGTCGTCATGCACGTCATTGACCAGCGATTCATACGGTGGCGTGAACATGCGGAGGACCTCCGCCACAAAGGAGGCCAGGTCGGGGCTCTGGAATAAGATGACTGGTGCATCATGGCTGGCGAAAAAAACGGGGGCCACCTGGGTGGTTTGCGAGGTGAGATCCAGCACCCAGAAGTTGCCAAATCCGTCGGCGGCCAATGGCAGGCCATGGGGAAAGACCTCCTCCTGGGCAAAAGCCAGGCTCTGGCCGGTGAAATCGATCACATCCAGGCAACCTTCCAAGCCAGAGCAGAATGCCAGCAGCGAGCGCAGTTCCTCCGGGAGCGGCAGCCCGGCCTGCTGCTGCAGGGCGTCTATCTGGCCCGCGCTGAGCGGCGGCAGCAATTTCAAGGCGACTCTCTCCCCATCCTCATCGATCAATTCGGATGGTTGGGCTGCTTTAAGATGTTCGATTGCCGTCATGGCGTTTGGGGGGTTGCAAACCGATCCTTCACAGCCGGTTTTCAGGGCGTGGATTTCTTCTTTTTATAGACCTTCACATAATCCACGAGGAACACGTCCGGGAAGACAGTGTTTTTGATATCCTTGGGGTCGGAGGGGATTTCCATGCTGAGGATCAGGTATTCCTCGATCTTGGAGAGGCCCTCGGTAACCTCGTAATACGGGTAGCCATCCACATAGAACACATACTTTTCCGGTGTCCATTCCAGGGCAAAGGTGTGGAACCCATCGCTCACACCCGGCCGGTAGCTTTGCATTCCATGGGTGGTTTTTTGATGGGGACCGTAGGCCCAATGCACATTGTGGGAGACGATGTCCGGCCCGAGCTTTTTGAAAAACTCCATGATGTCGATCTCCGCGCCATAGATGGCGGGATCCTCCCCTTTGGAAATTTCGGACGATTGGATCCAAAAGGCGGCCCAAACCCCGGGGGATTTCTGCAGTTGCGCCCGGCATTCGAAGTAGCCATACCGGGTCAGGAAACGGTTTTGGGTGCCCACGGCGCCGAGCAGGATGCGGCCATCCTTTTTCAGGGCGCTCAGTTTCAAATACCCGCCCTCCACCTGGACGGCCTCCGGCGACACAAAACCCAGCGCCCGCGGCCCCACCCCGCGGACTTCCCATTTCCGGGGATCGAGCGACTGGCCCTCGAACTGGTCCTCCCAGGCCAGTTCATATCCCAGGCTCTCGGGCGTTTGGCGGGTTTGCGACAGGGGATTCTGGGCCGGCCGCTGGCCGTGGCTGGCAGGCGTGATGAAAACCAGCCCCAACAATGCCAGCAACCAGCGCGCTACGCTGGCTCCGGCCCTTCTGCTCCGGGTGGCAGCCCCGCCAGCGGGCTCCCCTGCCGGGGTTAATGCAGGATATTTGGAAATAGTGCGCTTCATGGCGGTAAGGAATAACCGGGCGGGCGGATCCACTCAATGCAAATCCCCGCCGGCCGCCCCGGGCCGCGGAAAATGGGCTTGATCCGGTGGTTTCGGCTGTAATACTGCGGCTTATGATCGAAGGCATTCCGGCTATCGGCATCCTGCTGGCGCTCCTGTTCCTGTTCCTCGCGTTGCGCGCCGGGCGGCGCCAGCGCCTGGTGTCGGACCTGCCAACCTCCAAGACCACCGGGGTGTTCATCGGCTTGGTGGAGCTGAAGGGCACGGCGGAAGTGCAGCAGCCGCTGGTCAGCTATCTCGCCGGGCAAGCGTGTGTTTATTACCAGTGGCAGGTGGAGGAGCGCTGGTCGCGCACCGTCACGGAGACCTACACCGACAGCGAAGGAAAGACCAAAACCAGGACGCGCACGGAAAGCGGCTGGACCACCGTGGCCCAGGGCGGCGAGGAAACGCCCTTTTATTTGCAGGACGATTGCGGCGTGGTGCTGGTCCAACCAGCCAGGGCCAAGATCGAACCCATGACGGTTTTCAACCAGACCTGCGGCCGCCTGGACACGCTTTACTACGCCAAAGGCCCGGCCTTGGCGGTGGCCAACTCCGACCACCGGCGGCGGTTTGTGGAGCGGTCCATCCCGCTGCACGCGCCGCTGTACATCGTGGGCCAGGCCCGGGAGCGCCAGGACATCGTAGCGCCGGAGATCGCCCACGATCCGCAGGCGGATCTGTTCCTGGTGTCCACGCGCTCGGAGGAGCAGGTACGCCGGGGGTTGGGCTGGCAATTCTGGCTGCTGGGGCTGTTGGGCGCGGCCTGCGCTGTGGGCGGCTGGATGATCCGGGATGCCCGGCTGGAGCGCGCCATCCCGGAGCATATCCCCACCTACGCCATCGCCGGCTCGGCATTTTTCCTGGTGTGGCTGCTGGGGTGGATTGTGATGGGCTACAACAGCCTGGTCAGCCTGCGCCAGCGCGTCCGGCAGGCCTGGGCCAATGTGGAGGTGCAGCTGAAGCGCCGGGCGGACCTGATCCCCAACCTGGTCCAAGCCGTCCAGGGCATGCGGGACTATGAGCAGAATCTCCAAAGCGAGCTGGCCCACCTCCGCGCCCAGCTGGGTGCCACGGCTCCCGGCGAACCCGGGGCTGATCCCCAGGCAGTGGCGGCCACGGTGGGCGCTGTCCTCGAACGCTACCCGGAACTCAAGGCCAGCGATTCCTTCCTGAGCCTCCAGCAAAGCCTGGTGGATACCGAGCAGCGCATCGCTTTGGCCCGCGGTTATTTCAACGACATTGCCACCTTTTATAACACGCGCCTGGAAATCCTCCCCGACCGCTTCCTGGCCGCCCTGGGCGCGATGAAGCCGCAGGCGCTCCTGGCGGCCGGTCAATTTGAGCGGGCGCCGGTGACAGTGAAGTTTGCTGAATAAGCACCCGGGCCTGCAAACCCGTTGACCAGACACCCTGTGCTTCAGCCCGGCGCAGCTTTTTCCCCTCGCTTTGGGGGCCGGGGGCGATGTTCGTTTGCGCCCCAAGCTCTGGGAAAAAACACCGGGGCAGCTGGATGCTAAGTCATCGCCGGCAGTCATAAGGTTGTCGTGCCGTCAAAGGGATCTGCTTGGGCGGCCTGAAAAAGCTTTTTACGAACGCTAAAAATCCGTTAGACGGTGGTGGTTACCCAACCACCAGGCATCCCTATGAATCCCCTTCATTTCCCATGCTTCATCCCCAAAACCACTGCCAACTCCAACTGGATTGAAAGACCCAAGACCATGCCAGGCAAAACCATCCGGCCACCAGCGGCCAGCGGCCAAGGGCCGGGGGTTCCCGAACGGTTTGCAGCATGGGTCTTATACTGTCTGCGTCCGCCCAGGCCCAATACGATTACGCCACCAACCAACGCGCCATCCCTATCCCCAGTACCCTTGGGTCCAGCGGTGCGGTGATTATTTCCGGAACCTCCACGGACCCGCGGGAACGCATCTCTGGCGGGCCCCAGCTAAGACGAAATTCCCGGTCGGACCCCGCACCGGAGTTTGGTTCCAACCACTCCCCCATCACCGGACCATCCTTCACGGCGACCCCAGCAACCTGAAAGACCGAATATTCGGGCAAGTGGCCGCTTGCTGCAAATAGTTGGCCAAAGTGCCGGCCTCCTGGGTCTGTTGGAGCGCCATCCGCAAGGAGTCTGGGATATCGGTGAATCGGGCCTGCAAAACCCGCAATACCGCCGCCTGCAGGCTGAGGATTTGGCCTGCCTGCTGCCCCTTTTGCCAACCTTCCTGTTCGCCTTCCTGACGGCCTTTCTGCCAGCCTTCTTTCTTGGCCATCCGCTCAATACTGGTCACGTAAGGCATTGCTTTGCTCCTTTCGTAGGCTGCCACTTTCTGCTTGAATGCCAGCGATCAAAAAGCCGATAAGCCCGGACCGGATTTCTGCCGCCCGACAACCGAACCAGAACCTACCCCGCCTTCAACCTGAAATCCGCCTGAGACTGGCGGGTAAAAAGGCTAATTGTCGGCTTGGAGGAACTGCCGAAAAGCCTCGATATCCGGGCAGCGGATGGCCAGTTGCAGCTGCCGGGTCAAGCGGCCGGAATCCCGGGTTTGCTCAATAACCTGTTGCAAGGCGGACGGAAGCTCCCCAAACCGGCCCCGCAACACTTCCACCACCGCCGCCTGCAGGCTGGCGATTTGGCCTTTCTGCCAGCCCTCCAATGCACCCTCTTGCCGGCCCTTTTGCCAGCCTTCCTGCTCGCCTTCCTGACGGCCTTCCAGACGGCCCTTTTGCCAGCCTTCTTTCATGGCCATCCGCTCAATACTTGTCACGTAAGGCATTGCTTTGCTCCTTTCGTAGGCTGCCACTTTCTGCTTGAATGCCAGCGATCAAAAAACCGTTAAGCCCGGACCGGATTCCTGCCGCCCGACAACCGAACCAGAACCTACCCCGCCTTCAACCTGAAATCCGCCTGAAACTGGTGGGTAAAAAGGCTAATTGCCGGCTTGGAGGAATTGCCGAAAGGCCTCGATATCCGGGCAGCGGATGGCCAGTTGCAGCTGCCGGGTCAAGCGGCCGGAATCCCGGGTTTGCTCAATAACCTGTTGCAATGCAGACGGAAGCTCCCCAAACCGGCCCCGCAACACTTCCACAACCGCCGCCTGCAGGCTGGTGATTTGGCCTTCCTGCTTGCCTTCCTGACGGCCCTTCTGCCAGCCCTCCTGCTCGCCTTCCTGGCGGCCTTTCTGCCAACCTTCTTTCATGGCCATCCGCTCAATACTGGTCACGTAAGGCATTGCTTTGCTCCTTTCGTAGTCAAACATCCGCTGCTTGAAATCTTTTTCCAGCGCTTCCGGCAGCCGCATCAGCCAGTCAATCAGCCGATACAGCTCCCAGATCGCCGCCTTATCCAATCCCAAGTCGTAAAGACGCCGCGTCAGATCCCATTTCCGATCAAACCGCTCCGCCATCTTCCGCTGGGTCTGCTGCGCCAGCCAGTTGGCCAGCACAATAACCGCCGATGGCGTTCCTTTCGCCGCCTCCGCCTTCGCCCGTTCAGTCAAATCTAACAGCTTGCAGGTGGGGAAGTCAAACCGCACCCGGCAGCCGAATACCTGCCGCTCGTAATGGTCCGGGCGCCAGTCGGGATCGCCATCGGCCAGGATGGCCAGGGTCAACACG
>CAIMWS010000317.1 GCA_903845125.1 uncultured Verrucomicrobiota bacterium | reverse complement strand
GCTGCCAACCCGGTGCTGACGGTCAGTTACAACGGCTTTGTCAATGGGGACACCTCGGCGCAGCTGGCCACCTTGCCCACGGCCACCACGACGGCCACCAGCCTCAGCCCGGCCGGCGTTTACGCCATCGTGCCCGGTGGTGCAGCGTCGCCCAATTACACCTTTTCCTATGTCAATGGCCAGTTGACGGTGAACTCCGTGCAAGCTGATCCTGTAATAACCTGGAATACCCCATCGCCAATCACCTTTGGAACGCCGCTCAACAGTGCCCAACTTAATGCTTCGGCCAAGGTCGCCGGCACCTTCATCTATACGCCGGCGGCGGGAACTGTCCTCAATGCGGGAGAACTGCAGGTGTTGAGTGTCAGATTCACTCCGGTCGACACGACCAATTACGCTGCCATTACCAAGACGGTGGCCATCACCGTCAGTAAGGCTGTCCCGGTCCTCACTTGGATGAGTCCCGCCGACCTCGTTTTTGGGACGGCCCTGAGCGGCGCTCAACTCAATGCGACAGCCAATGTGTCCGGTGCCTTTGTCTATACACCAGCGGCGGGGTTTGTGCTGGGCGTTGGGAATTCCCAGCCGTTAAAAGTGGTTTTTTCTCCGGAGGATACGGCCAATTACACCACCAGCACCAAGACGGTGGGCATCAACGTCGGCAAAGCCTCTTCGGCTCTGACGTGGAACAATCCAGCTGACATTAGTTATGGGACGGTCTTGAGCGCAGCCCAGCTCAATGCGACGGCCAGTGTCCCCGGTGCCTTTGTCTATACGCCGGCGGCTGGTACCGTGCTTCCCGTTGGCTCAGGCCAGCTATTGAGCGTCAGTTTCACCCCCACCGACACGAACTACACGGCGGCGGCAGCGTCCGTCAGTGTCAACGTCCTGAAAGCGGCGCCGCAGATCTCCTGGGGCCCCATCGCGGATATCACGTATGGCGTCGTTTTAAGCGCGCTGCAATTGAACGCAACTTCGGCGGTAAGCGGCAGTTTTGCCTATCAGCCACCCGCCCAAACGCTGCTGGCTGCCGGTGCCCAGCAGCAATTGCGGGCCAACTTCACCCCCGCCGACACCAAAAACTATGAGTCCGTGGTGGCCGCCAACGCCATAACCGTGGCCAAGGCCGGCCTGAGGGTCAAGGCCGTCAGCCAGGTTCGGGGTTATGGCCAGGAAAATCCGGAGTTCACGGCCACCATCGAGGGATTTGTGAACCACGAGTCGGAGAGCGTTTTCTCCAGCCCCCTGGCCATCGGTACGGCCGCAACTGCCGCGAGCCCGGTTGGTTCCTACCCGATAATTCCCAGCGGGATTGCGGCGGCCAACTACCAGCCGGTTTACACGGCGGGCAGTTTGACCATCACCAGTGCGATCCCGGCCGTTACGTGGGCCAATCCGGAAAACATCCCCGCCGGCCAGCCGCTCGGCGCCCAAGAACTCAATGCGGTGGCGAGCGTGGCGGGTCAATTCTCCTATGCGCCGGCCGCGGGCACGGTTTTGGCGGAGGGTACCCATACGCTCACGGCCATTTTTACTCCGGCCGATGCGCAAAACTACCAATCGGTGGCCAGCAGTGTGGAGTTGGTGGTCAATAATGCTGGATTGGTTATTACCAAGCGGCCGGTGAGCCAGACCCTCATCCCAGGAACCAACATTGTTTTTGCCGTGGAGGCCCGGGGAAATGGAACGTTGAGCTATCAATGGAAAAAGAACAACGTAGTCCTGACCGGCAAGGTGGATTCGACATTGAACCTGGTTAATGTGCAGCTAGGGGATGCTGGAACCTATAGCGTGGTGGTTTCAAATCCCTTTGGCGCATCGCAAGAAGTATCCGCGTCGCTCACGCCGCTGGAGGCGCCCAAGCTGGCCGCCTGGCCCGCGAGCCTGGTTGTGGCAGAGGGCCAGAGCATCACCGTTGAAGCCGTTGCCACGGGATCCTCCCTGGGATATCAATGGTTTAAAAACGGCGTGGTTCTGGCGCTGACTGAAGCCAAACTCACGCTGGCCAAGGCGCAGAAGGCGGACGCCGGGAATTACTCGGTGATGGTATCGAATCCGTCCGGCTCGGACAGTGCCTCAACCACCATCAGGGTCCTTGAACTGCCGGTGATCGTTGCCACAGCCCGGAATATTACGACCAACGTGGGGGCGGATGTCAGCTTCACGGTGGCCGCCACCGGCACGGAACCACTGGCCTACCAATGGCGCAAAGATGGGGTGATATTGGCCGGCCAAACCGGCAAATCCCTATTCCTCCAGGGCGTGCGAGCCAGCGATTCCGGCGCCTATGAGGTGCTCGTTTCCAATGCGGCGGGCACGGCCGCCAAGACCATGGGTGTGCTGACCGCCATGGTTGCTCCCTCAATTACCACCCAGCCCCAGGATTTGACGGTGGACGCCGGGGCCAATGTGGAGTTTTTCGCGTCCGCTGCCGGCGATGCGCCGCTGGCCTACCAATGGTTTAAGGACTATGCCTCCCTACCGGGCAAGACGGCGCCAACGCTCGCCTTGAAGGATGTAAAAACCAGCGATGCAGGGTTTTATTACCTGGTCGTCACCAATGCGGTCGGGTTCAAGCAAAGCGAGGTCGCGATGCTGAAGGTCACCACCAATGCCCCGCCGGTGATTTCCGGTCTGGCGGGTGGCGCCAGCACCACCAATGGGCTGGCCGTAACCATCACGTTCAATGTAAGCGATGACCGGACGCCGGCTGCGGATTTGCTCGTCACCGCCCAATGCGCCGATGCCACCTTGCTGCCGGCCTCGGGCATCGCCATCCATAACGAAGCGGGCCGGATCACCTTGCTGATGAATCCGCTCCAAAGCGGCACCAATACCGTGACCGTGACCGTGACGGATGGCGCCAGGGCGGCCACGAGCCAAAGCTTCACGCTCCAGGTGGTTGATCCGGTTCTGGTGGCCCAGGACGGCTACATCTTCGGTGCCACGGTGTTTTTCGACGCCAATAAAAATGGGGTAATGGATGCCGGGGAACTGAGGACCACGACGGACGCGCAAGGCCAGTTCAAGCTTAAAGTGCCGCTGGCGGTGTATGACAAGAACCAAAACGGGGTGATCGATCCCAGCGAGGGCGTTTTGGTGATGCAGGGTGGGGTGGATGTCGCCACCGGCATGGATTTGAAAACCACCATGACCGCCCCGGCCGGATCGACGGTGGTCAATCCGATCACGACGGTGGTGGCGGCCATGGTTTCCGGCACCGCTGGCATGACGGTGGCCCAGGCCGAAACGTCGGTGAAGGAGGCTTTGAACCTGCCGGCGGAGGTCGAATTAGCCAGTTACGATCCGTTCAAGGCTGCCGCCAGCAACGATCCCAAGGCCGCGTCGGTTCTGGAGGCTTCCGCCAAGCTCCAGGATACCATGGTGCAAGTCAGCGCGATGGTCAACGGCGCTTCGGCCGTGAGCCAGGACCAGGCGGCCAAGAGTGTGGCCAGCGTGCTGGCCATGAATATTGTGACCGGCAATTCGATTGATTTGACCCAGCCCGCCGTTGTGCAGAGCTTGGTGGCCGACTCGGCCGCTTCAGTCGCCGCTGCCACGGGCAAAGAGGTCAAATTGGATGACGCCCTGGTTCAGGGCGCCGCCCAAATGATTGCCGAGATCAACCAGATAAAACAGGATATTGCCAACTCGACCAATTCCAACGCCCAAATTGCCCTGGAGATATCCCGGGTCCAGGGGGTGGCGCAAAGCGCCGCGGCCGACAGCCTGGCAGGTGTGGCCTCCGGCAACCGCCAAATCGACGACGTCGTGGTGGCGCAGACCGGCCAGCAGTTGGCCCAAATGGTGGCGGAAGCGCCCGTGGGCACCCTCACCGGCGTCGATACCCGCCCGGGCACGGTTGATTTCAGTGTCGCCGAGGCGCGCATCGGTGAGGATGGCGTGGTTCTCAAACCGCTGCTGGTGGGCCGGAAAGACGGCAGCTATGGGCCGCTTTCGGTCATCATCAAGCTGAGTCCCGGCACCGCCGTGGCCGGGGTTAATTATGATCCGACGGATTTGCGTGTCGATTTTGCCGATCGCGAAATCAGCAAGAGTGTGGATTTGTCCCGCACCGCGTTGAGCGACAACGCCCCGTCCGGCGAGCGCACCGTGAAGCTCCAATTAAGCCTGGCAGCCCCAGTTCCGGCGGGGGCGGCGTTGGGCGGCGCGACGGTGGCCACGCTGGTGATTGCCGATATGGACACGGTGGGGACCTTCAGTTTTGGGGCTGCCGAATTCAAAGTCCGGGAGGATGGCACCCGCGTCGAGAGCATCCACATCCAGCGCACCGGTGGCGGCAGCGGCGAAGTCAAGCTGGTGGTCACCCCCATGGAGATCGCCGGCGGGGCAAAGCCCAACGTGAATTATGGGCCGGCCCCGGTGACCGTGGTATTCAAACCGAACAACTTTGCCCAGCAAGTCACTATTCCGGTATTGGCCGACGGCGTGTTCACTGGCGACTTGAAGGTCGGTTTGTCGCTGAAGCTGCACGCCACTGCGCCCGCCAGCGCCCTCCTGGGCCAGTTGAACAGCGCCACCTTGACCATCCTGGATCAGGATATGGTCCCGGTCATTGCCCGGCAGCCGCAGGGGTTACCGGGGGGGCAGCCGGTGATTGCGGGGACTTCGCTAAACTTGTCGGTCGCCGCCACTGGCCCGCGCCCGCTGACTTACCAATGGCTGAAGGACGGGGTGCCGCTGCAAGGTGAAACACGGCCCCTGTTCGGATTCGCAAGCATTGCGGCAACCAATGCCGGCACCTATTCAGTGGTGGTTGCCAACCGCGCCGGCTCGGTGCTGAGCGCCAGCGTTCCCGTCGTGGTCATTGAGCCGCCGACGGTGGTATCACCTCCGCAGAGCCAGACCGTTCTGGCTGGCAGCCTTGTCAGCCTCCAGGTCAGTGCGGCGGGTACCGGGCCGCTGCGCTATCAATGGCTCAAGGATGGCGCAGTTCTGGAAGGCCAGGCGGCATCCATCTTGAGATTGGACAACGTCCGGGCCTCGGATGCCGGTTCCTATGTGGTCATGATTTCGAACCAGGCCGGAAGCGTCTCCAGCGCCGGGGTGCTGCTCTCGGTGCTGCTGCCCCCCGAGATCAGCCAACAGCCCGCCAGCCAGTGGGCGAATGTAGGCGAGGCCGTTCAGTTTTCCGTCGCTGCTCAAGGGGCGCCGCCGTTTGCCTACCAGTGGCTGCGGAATGGCGTGCCCTTGTTGGGTCAAAACCAGGCGGCCCTGGTTTTGGCCAGTGCACAGGCCGCCGACGAAGGCGACTATGTGGTGGTGGTCGCCAACGCGGTGAAGGAGGTGATCAGCTTGCCCGCCCATCTGGGCTTGCAAACGAAGCCCGTGATCACGACGCAGCCGGTGGGCCAAAGCGTGGTGGCAGACTCCACCGTGGTGCTCAGCGTGGCCGCCGTCGGCACGCAGCCGCTGACTTATCGCTGGCAGAAAGACGGGCTCGATCTGCCCGGTGCATCCTCCGACAGCCTCATCCTGTTCAATGTGGCGGATACCGATGCCGGCCATTACCGGGTGGTGGTCTCCAACGTCGCCGGTTCCCAAACCAGCGATGCCGCCCAGTTGAATGTCATCCTGCCTCCGAAGATCCTGGTGCAACCGCAAAGCGGAATAACGGTATTGGGGGCGCCCGCCATTCTATCTGTGAAAGTTACCGGATCCGAGCCCATGGCCTATCAATGGTTCAAGAACGGATTCCCCTTGCCGGGGCAAACCTTGCCGACCCTGGTGATCCCTGCGGTGAGCTCGTCCCATGCGGCGAGCTATGCCGTGATGGCCATCAACGCTGCCGGAACGGCGACCAGCGCCGCGGCTACTTTAAGCCTGAGCGTGACGCCCGTGGCCATCACGCAGCAGCCGTCCAGCCAAATGGTGCGCCAGGGCGCCAGTGTGACCTTCAGGGTGGCGGCCGTGGGCACCGCCCCCATCACCTACCAGTGGAAATTCAGCGGTTCCCCAATTGCGGGCGCCAACTCGTCCAGCCTGACCTTGGCGAATGTGACTGATGGCGACACGGGAGTTTACTCGGTGGATGTGGGCAATATGGCGGGAGCCGTGACCAGCGCCCGGGCCATGCTGGTCTTGAATCCTTTTGTCTCGATCACCCAGCAGCCAGTCAACCAGGCGGTTAGCGCTGGTTTCGATGCCAACTTCTCCGTGGCCACGATCGGGCCGGAGCCCATCACTTATCAATGGCGGTTCAATGGCGTGCCGATCGATGGAGCAACTTCCGCAGGTTTGACATTGAAGAACGTGACGAGCGCCAACGCCGGGAATTACACCGTGGTGGCAGGCAACGCAGCGGGGACGGTCTCCAGCACCACCGCCATTCTGACGGTCAATCCGGCACCCAGCCTCGCCGCTGGACTGGTAAAGCGGGCCGCAGGTTCCTTTGTGCAATTGAAAATCCTCGGTCCGGCGGGGGCTACCTGCCGGATTCAGGTAACTTCCAGTCTGGGGGCCGCTGGGCAATGGCAAACGAAGGCCACACTGAAGTTAAACGCTTCAGAAACAGATTGGGAGGATTCAGAGCCTCTGACGACCACCTATCGGTTTTACCGGATGGAATTCATAAAATAGACCGTCCCCCCATCGGGGATGAATCGTGGGGTGTGCAAAACCTGGCCGCCCCTTAAGTGGCAAACCACTGGTTGCTTTTCAGCCAACCAGTGGTTTTTTTATTATTGCGATTAGCGCACTGCCTGCAACCAATTCGGGCTTGAGTATTCTAGGTGATTTCCGTTAACTGTCGCTTGAAAGCACGGTCTTGAGTAAACGCACGCTCATACGATCGGAGATTGAGTTGCACGAACCCACCCGCAAGCTGGGGGTGGCGCATGCCGTGTTGCACTGGCGCTGGAAAGCCAGGGCATTCCGTCAGGAGCAGGGTGTTGATGCTGTTCGGGAAACGGCGCTGGACAGGCGGCGGTTCGGCTTCGACGCCGGGTTCTGGAGGGCAAGGCACATCCCGGAAGGCGGAACGCTTTGGCTGGCCGTGCCCAAGGATGACGGTGTGCTCCACGAAACGCAGCGCGTGGGGCGGCTTCACGCTGGCCTGCGACGCCCAGATTTACCCCGACCTGCTTCGCACCGGCCTGCGCGGACCGGAACCGGCCGGGGCGCTGCACGAAGGGCCCGGCTTTGCCAGACATGGCGCATGACTCCATTTGCCAGCTTCACCGAATTCTCCAGCCGCACCCTGATGGGCGCGGAGGCAGCGTTGCGGACGGCCTGGTCGTGCCTGCATCGCTGCCATAAAGACCAGGGCGTGCCATTGCGAGCGGGGACGTTCGGGCCAGGCGATCAACCACGGGAACCAGAAATGCGCGAGCGGGCGCGGCGGATCCTCCAGCCGGTCGTCATCCTTAGCCGGGCGCGGTTGGGCGGTTGGATTATTGATTGTTTACCCCAGCGGGGATTCCCGGCGTCAACATGAGCAACGTAACGGTCACCACGAATCTGCCGGAGCCGGGCCAACTGGTCGCGGTTCGCCACCGGCATTTCGTCGTGCTGGACGTGCAGAAGTCCACCTTGCCCGCCGCTTCGATCCAGACCGGCATCGGGACGGCGCAGCATGTGGTTTCGCTCTCATCCGTGGAGGACGATGCGCTGGGCGAAGAATTGCGCGTCGTTTGGGAACTGGAGCCGGGTGCCCATGCCTATGAAAAGGTCTCTTTGCCCGAACCCACCGCCTTCGATGATCCGGCCCGGCTGGATGCCTTCCTGGATGCCGTCCGCTGGGGGGCCATCTCCTCCGCCGACGACCGGGCGCTCCAGTCCCCGTTCCGCAGCGGCATCGAGATCGAGGAATACCAACTGGACCCCGTGGTCCGTGCCCTGCGGATGCCGAGGGTCAACCTCCTGGTTGCCGATGATGTCGGCCTCGGCAAAACGATCGAGGCGGGCCTGGTCGCGCAGGAATTGATCCTCCGGCACCGGGTTCACAGCATCGTCGTCGTCTGCCCGTCCTCCATCCAGATTCAGTGGCGCAATCAGCTGCGGGACAAGTTCGGCTTGGAGTTCCGCATCGTGGACAGCGAACTGATGCGCGGCCTGCGCCGCCGCCGGGGGCTGCACGTCAATCCGTGGACCCATTTCCCGCGCCTCATCACGTCCATCGACTTCCTGAAGCGCGAGCGCCCGCTGCGGCTGTTCCGCGAGACGCTGCCCGCCGAAGGCGAGCCGGCCTACCCGCGCCGGTATGATCTGTTGATTGTGGACGAAGCCCACAACATCTCGCCTTCGGGGCGGGGCCGGTATGCGAGGGATTCGGATCGCACGAACGCCATCCGCGCGCTGGCCCCCCACTTCGAGCACAAGCTGTTTTTGACCGCGACTCCGCACAACGGCTACCCGGAGAGCTTTTCCGCCCTGTTGGAGCTGGTTGACAATCAGCGGTTCGCCCGGGGGGTCCAGCCCAATCGCCTACAACTGGAAACCGTCATGGTGCGGCGGATGAAGGAGGAACTGGCGCTCAAGTGGGATGGTTCCCGGCGGTTTGCTGAGCGGAAGGTCGATTGTCTTGAAGTCGATTACACCCCCGCCGAGCGCCGCGCCCATGAAGCCCTCCGCGATTACACCGCCCTGCGTTTGAAGAACGCCGCCAGCGCTGGAGAAGCCTTCGCCTCCGAGTTTGTCCTCAAGCTGCTCAAAAAGCGGTTGTTCTCCAGCCCGGAGGCCTTCGCTGCCACGCTGGCCAAACACGAACGCTCCGTTTCCAGCGCCGGGCCGGGCAAAAACCGGTTTTCCGAGTCGATGCTCCGCCGCCAGATCGAGGAAGCGGAGGAAGATTACGCCAACGACGACGACTACGAGGAGGCCACGCACGCGGCGGTGGACGCGGCCAGTCGGTTGTTTCACGAACCCAACCCACAGGAAAAAGCTCTGCTCCGTGAACTCCGTGAATACGGCCGTGAAGCCTCTCTGCGACCCGACAGCAAAGCCAGGTGCCTGATCGACTGGCTGAACCAGGCGCTCCGGCCCAACGGCCAGTGGAACCACGAGCGCGTCCTGATCTTCACCGAGTACCGGGCTACGCAAAAGTGGCTCCACGGTCTGCCCCGTTGACTCACGGGAAAAAGACACCGGAGAACTCTGAGTAAGCAGGGTCGATGAACTCCAGTTCTCATGTTCTTTTTTGTTCTAAAGATTTGGCGTCCGGAAGCGAGCTAAATC
>CAIMWS010000316.1 GCA_903845125.1 uncultured Verrucomicrobiota bacterium | reverse complement strand
GGTGACCAATGTGGCCGGGGTGACCAATGTGGCCGGGGTGACCAATGTGGCCGGGGTGACCAATGTGGCCGGGGTGACCAATGTGGCCGGGGTGACCAATGTGGCCGGGGTGACCAATGCCTCCAAAGTCTTGATTGACGTTCCACCTCCCCTCGCCAAATGAAACCGACCCGATATAGCCGCAGGTGGCGCCGTTGGGCCCGGTGGATGTTGCTGTTCGGAACTCCCTGGGGAGGCCTGGCGGCCAGCCGCGACGTGGCCGAAGAGCCGCGCTGGATGCGGCTGAACATCACGGAAGCGAAAATCTCCGTTGAATCCGAAGGCGAATTCGAGCAGACCCAAGTCAAAAGCGATGCCGCGGCGATCAGCCGGGATCTCGTATATGTAGTTCCCACCATGGGCCTGGGAGTGCGGGGTTCGGTTTACCATTCCAACCTCTTCCAATACGACTTGAACGCGGAAGGCGGAGTGGGCTGGCAGGAGTATCGCCTGGATGTCCCCGGCCAGGGCGCCAAGACCGGACTGCGGGATCTGCAGCGCTATCACGCCATGGTCTCGCTGCTCAAGGAAAAACCTTTTGCGGTGAATTTTTTCGCCGACAAGGAACGCAACACACGCGATTACGACTTTTTCACCCGCGCCCGGGTGGACAGCCAGCGGGCGGGGGCCAGCGCAGGTTATGCCGAAGGCCCGGTGCCGTTCCGGATTACAGCGGGCCAATCGGAGGAGCATATCACCGGGCTGGCCAACCCGATGACCTACAAGGATAACACGCTGAATTTCACCGCGTCCAACGAGCGACGGCAGGGCAGCCACACTGATATCTCCTACGACTTGGACCAGTATCACCGGCAGGAAACCGGCTACTACAACCAGGAGGGTATTTATCATTCCGCCAACCTGCGGGATATGGAAACCTTCGGCCGCGACGATTGGGTGAACCTGCGGACGACGATGCTTTATACGCGACTGGATCAGACCAACCTGCCCTCAAGCAGCTTTTCCGCCAGCGAACTGGTCACCCTGCGGCATTCCCAGCAGCTGGAGACCACCTACAATTACGATTTCAACCAGCGCGACACCGGCCCGGTGGAAAACCAGGGCCACAACGGCATCGCCTCCATCCGGCACCGCCTTTACGAGAGCCTGGTCTCGACCTTCGACGTCCACGCGCAGAGTTTCTCCTCCCAAAGCCCGGACACCAAACAGGACACGACCCGTTACGGCCTGGGCTTGAATGAAAGCTACACAAAAAAGCTGGGCGATTGGGGCCGGCTGAACCTGGGCTACAGCATCCGCGCCGACCAGGAGGATCGCGAGACCCTGGGCCAGTTCATCATCGTGGTGGGCGAAGCCCACACCCTCAAGGACGGGGAACTGACCTTCCTGCATCAAACCGGGATTGTGCGGTCGAGCATCCGCGTCACGGATCCCTCCGGCGCCATCGTTTACCACGAACTGCTCGATTACCTCATCCTGCCCAGCGGCGAACAAACCGAAATCCAGCGCGTGGCCGGGGGGAAAATCCCCAACGGCGCCGCCGTCATGGTGGACTACACCGCCCTGCGGCAGCCTTCGGATTCCTACCAGGTGCTGGCCAATTATCTGCAGCTGCGGCTGGATTTGTTCAACGGCCTGTTGGGCTTGTACGGGCGCGCGAATTTCGTGGATAACTTCGGCGGTGAATCGCTGATCCTGCAAAACATCGCCGACCGGGTGGCGGGCGCCGATATAACCTGGCGCTGGCTGAAGGCGGGGGCCGAATACGAAGATTTTGATTCCAATCTATCCCCCTACCACGCCCAACGGTTGTTTCAGACACTGCGTTTTGAGTTGACGGAGTCCTCCGCCCTGACCTTCGACTTCTCGCAGCGCTGGCTCAAGCATACGGATAATGGCCTGGGCCAGAACTCCTATGATTTCATCGGCCGCTATAATTGGCGGCTGGGCACGCGCGTGGCCTTCAACGCCGAGGGCGGCATGCGGATCACCCGGGGGTTTGGTTACGACCAGGATCTGGCCACCGCGCGGACGGATTTCGATTTCCATTTCGGCAAGCTGGACCTGCGCACCGGCTACGAGTTCCAGGATGATAATTTCCTGGGCGAGCTGCGGACGCGGCACTATTTCTTCGTGCGCGCCACCCGGAAGTTTTGAGAGCCATGACCTCCCGCTTCTCTCAACCTGTTCGCAAGTTCATGGCCGCCGGCGGACTGGAGGGAGGCTGGTGCGGCCGGGCGCTCCGCGGAACCGCCCCGCTGCTCGCGGCCGGCCTGGCCTGGCTGGTTTTCCCGGCGGCGGCCAGCACCCCGGCCCCGCAGGCCAAAATCCCCGGCCCCTGGCCCGCTCCGCCGGCGGAGCCCCGCATCGCTTTTGTGCGCAGCCTGGCCAGCCCGGTGGACGCCGGGGTGAAGGTCAGTGGCTGGAACCGGGTGGCCAATGCCATCACCGGCGCCAATACGGGCAAAAAAAAGCTGAGCAAACCGTTCGGCCTGGCGCTCGATGAGGCAGATAATCTGTGCCTGACCGATACCGGCGAGGGGGTGGTGTGCTTTTTCGATCAGGCCAGCCGCCGCTGGCAGCTCTGGGAGAAGGCCGGCTCCCTCGCCTTTGTTTCGCCGGTGGCGGTGGCCAAGCGGCAAAATACCCTGTATGTGGCCGATAGCTCCCTGCGCCAGGTGGTGGCTTTCAACACCCGCGGCAAGCTGCTTTTTGAAATTCGGGAAGGGCTGGAACGTCCCTCCGGCCTGGCCTTGGGGCAGGACCGTTTGTGGGTGGCGGACGCCCAAAACCACACCGTGTCGGCCTATGCCCCCAAGGATGGCAAATTCCTGGCCCGTTTCGGCAAGCGGGGCACCAGCCCGGGAGACTTCAATTTTCCCACGCACCTGGCGGTCGATGGCCGGAACCAGCTTTACGTGACCGATTCGATGAATTACCGGGTGCAAATCTTCGATGCCCAGGGCGCTTTGGTCGGCGTCATCGGCGGCCAGGGGGATGGCTCCGGCAGCTTCAGCCGGCCCAAAGGAGTGGCGGTGGATAGCTGGGGCCACATTTACGTGGCCGACGCGCTCTTCGATAATTTTCAGATCTTCAACCAGGCGGGCCAATTCCTGCTGGATGTGGGTGCGGCCGGATCCGGTCCGGGGGAATTCTGGCTGCCGGCAGGCATGGCCATCGGCCGGGACAACCACATCTATGTGGCTGACTCTTACAACCAACGTGTGCAGATATTCAAATACCTAGGCAAAGAATGAAACCGGGATTTTATCATGGGCGCAGGACCGCCTGGGGCCAACCCGGGGGGGCGGGGCTGTGCCTGGCCCTGCTGCTGCTGGCGTTGCACTCCGTCCAGGGCCAGAACGTGGCGGCGAGCAAACACAACCTATCCTCCGGCGGGATGGGCTCCGCGCGGTCCAGCACTGAATCCGAAATCTGCGCCTTTTGCCATACCGCCCACCTGCGCCCTTCCCAGGCGCCGCAGTGGAGCCTCATGAGCCAGGGCAAAACCTACGTGCCTTACCGCAGCTCAACCACCAAGGCGGTGATCGGCCAGCCCACCGGGTCCTCCAAGCTGTGCCTGAGCTGCCATGACGGGACGATCGCCATGGGCATGGCCAGCGGGATGTCGCGCAAACACGTGGCCCCCTCGGAATTTCATGGCGGCCTGGGCAATCTGCCTCCCGGCCCCGCCCGGCTGGGCACGGATTTGTCGGACGACCACCCCATCTCGTTCGTTTACGACTCGGCCTTGGCGGTGGCCAATGGCCAGTTGCGCCATCCTTCCACGCTGGTGGGCCCGGTCCGCCTCGACGACCAGGGCCAGTTACAGTGCACCTCCTGCCACGATCCCCACAGCGACCGCTTTGGCAAGTTCCTGGTGCAGAACAACACCGCTTCCGCCCTGTGCAACGCCTGCCACGATCAAAAATACTGGCGCTCCGCCAGCCACGCCACCTCGGGGCAGACCTGGAACGGCGTCCTGCCCAATCCCTGGCCGCACACCACTGAAAACACCGTCCAGGCCAACGGCTGCGAGAATTGCCACCGGCCCCACGGCGCCGGCACCCGCCAGCGGCTGTTGAATTATCCGGGTGAGGAGTCGAATTGTTTTCCCTGCCACAACGGCAATGGGGCGCGCAAAAACATCCAGTCCGAGTTCAACAAGCCATCGACCCACCCGGTGCTGGACTCCCTGGGCATCCATGACCCCGCGGAAAACCTGGTCAATCCCAGCCGGCATGTGGAATGCGAGGATTGCCACAACCCGCATGCGTCCCAAGGCCAGGGGGCGGCCGCGCCCCGGGCGTCCGGGGCCTTGGCCGGGGTCCGAGGCGTGAATGCGGCCGGGACCGCCGTGCTGCCGCTTGTCAATGAATACGAGCTCTGTTTCCGCTGCCATGCCGACAGCCTGACCCGCGGGACCGCGCGCGTGAACCGCCAGTTTGTGCAGACCAATACCCGGCTGGCCTTCCAGCCCTCCAACGCCTCCTATCACCCGGTCGAGACCTCGGGCAAGAGCCCGGTGGCGCCCAGCCTCATTGCCCCCTGGCTGGCCAGCAGCGTGATGTACTGCACCGATTGCCACAACAACAACAGCGGGCCGGGCGCCGGCGGAGCCGGGCCCAAAGGCCCCCATGGCTCCGCTTACGCCCCCCTGCTGGAACGTCGGCTGGAGCTGACCGACTTCCAGGTTGAAAGCCCCTCCGCCTACGCTTTGTGCTACAAATGCCACAGCCGCACCAGCCTCCTGAATGACGAAAGTTTTGCGCGCCACAAGCTGCATGTGGTGGATCAGAAAGCCGCCTGCACCACCTGCCATGATCCCCATGGCGTCCAGAAAAACCCGTATTTGATCAACTTCAACACCACCTATGTGCGGGCCTCCTCCCGGGGCCCCATCAACTACACTTCCACGGGAAACCGCAGCGGGACCTGCTCGCTGGTCTGCCACGGAAAAGACCACAGCCCCGCCAGTTATTATCCAGGAATGCCTCCCAAGTTATGAATAATACCAAAACCATCCGGGGCGCCTCCCTGCCGGGAGCTGCCTTCGCTTCCCCTGCAACCTCCAACCGGCGTCCACACCCGGCGCGCAGCCGCTGGTGGGGCGCCCTGGCCCTGGCCGGTTTCTGCGCCTGGCTGGCCAACCCGGCCGGCGCCGCCGAGGCGGCCGCCAAACCCAAGGAAAAGAACGACCGGCCGCCGATCCCCAAGGTGCGCAAAAACAACCTGGCACCCCTGCCCGAAGGCGTGAAAGCCGCCGTTTCCCATGCCCCATTTGAAAGCGGGGACTGCACCCTTTGCCACAAAAACAAGGATCCCCAGAATCCGGGTCCCATCAGCTCCCCCGTGCAGGAAATGTGCATCGGCTGCCACGAGGAATTCCAGACGGTGATGGCCCGCCCGTTCAAGCACGAGGCGGCCAAGGAAAGCTGCGTGAACTGCCATAATCCGCACAACTCCAAACGGCCCAAGCTGCTGGTGGAGGAGACCGGCGCCCTGTGCCTGAGCTGCCACACGGAGATCAAAGCGCTGACCATCGACGCCAAGGTCAAACACGAAGCGCTGACCAAGGGCGACCAATGCTCCAACTGCCACAATCCCCACGGCGCCAACGTGGAGCACCTGCTGATCAAGCTGGCTTTCGACCTCTGCGTGAACTGCCACGGCAAGGACGGGATCAAGGATGAACAGGGTAAGACCTTGACCAATTTCCAAAAGCTGCTGGAGGAGAACAAGGAATGGCACGGGCCGGTGTCCTCCAAAGACTGCAGCGCCTGCCACAATCCGCACGGCGGCCAGAATTTCCGGCTGCTCAACGAGGAGTATCCCGCCCAGTTTTACTCCCCCTACAATCCCAAGCTCTACGCGCTCTGCTTCGAGTGCCATGAGTCCACCATCGTCACCGATCCGGAGACCACCACCTTGACACAATTCCGCAACGGGAAGCAGAATCTCCATTACGTGCACGTCAACAAGGCCGAGCGCGGCCGCACCTGCCGGGCCTGTCATGAAGTGCACGCCTCCGTGCAAAAGCACCAGATCCGCGACTCGGTTCCATACGGCACCCGGGGCTGGAAGCTACCCATCAATTTCACTCCCACCCCGACCGGCGGCTCCTGCACCAAGACGTGCCATGAAACCCGCAGCTACACCAACACGGTGGCGGTGGCGGAACCAAAACCAGCCAACGGGGCTCCCAAAAAATAAATCCCTCGTGCCATGAAACCCCGATTTTTTTCGCTTTGGGTGGCGCTGATCGCCTGGTTCTCCCTGGCTTGGACCTTCGCGCACGCGCAGATCGGCACGCAGGTGCAAAACCCCTCCCTGTCCGCCCTGGGCGGGGGCCAGCAACCGCTGCTGGTGGAAGGGAAACCCAGCGTCCTCCTCTTCGTCAAGCCCGGGCAGGAACATTCACACGCAGTCCTGGGGCAGCTCGCCGCCCTGCAGCGCGAACTGGCGGCCAAGCCGCTGCACTGGGTGGCGATCATCTCAGACCGCGTCTCCAAGGCGGATATGGAAAAGGAGGCCAGGGAAGCCGGCCTGGCGATGCCGGTCTTGATCGACGCCAGGGACGCCGTTTACGGAAGCCTGGGCGTGATCCTGCACCCGGTGGTGTGTCTGGTGGATAAAGAGGGCAAGCTGGCGGCCTTCGAGCATTTCACGAAAGTCAATTTCATCGAGGTGGTCCGGGCCCGCATCCGGCGCCTGCTGAATGAGATCACCGACCAGGACCTGGAAAAAGTGCTCAAGCCAGCCAAAGCCACCCAGGGCGGCGACGAGGAGGTGGGGCGGCGGCGGCTCAAGCTGGCGGAAAAACTGCTGCAGGCCGGGCATCCCGACCAGGCCCTGGAAAGCGTAAAAAAGAGCCTTGAAATGAGCCCCAAGCTGGCCGCCGCGCACACCTTGCAGGGCCGCATTCTGGCCGCCCAGGGCAAGCGAGCGGAAGCCATCCAGGCCTTTACGAAGGCGCTGGAGCTGGACCCCGGCGACACCGCCGCGCGGGACGGCCTCAAAGCCAGCCAGAAAGAGCCGTAAAACCCATCAGCCCAGGAAGGAGATCCGGTTATGAAACGCACCCATCATTCCCCGCGCAACAAGCAGGCCTGCCCGCCCGGCCGGGCGGTCTTCTGGCTTTGCCTTTGGTGGTCGTTGGTGTGCCTCACCAACCGGGTATTGGCCCTGGATCCCCCCCACAATGATGCGAACGCCTGCGATAACTGCCATATCCTGCACAACGCGCAGGATTTGAACCTGGCGGTATTGTCCGGCAACGCCAACCTCTGCCAAAGCTGCCACCAATCCGGCGGCCCGGCCACTGCCAAAGCCTTGCCCGCGAGCGACCAGGCGGTGACCTGGCCCGGGCTGCCCGCCGGCACGAACGCCACCGGCAGCTCACACCGCTGGGATTCCAGCGTGTCGGGCCGGGTGGTATCCCTGGGGGGAACCTCCACCGGCACGATTCTCGCGGGCGGGCTGTACACGGGCGTTTACCCCAAGACCTACACGCTCACCATCGCCACCGCGGGCAATGCGGGCGCCGCCACCTTCAACTGGACCGCCACCTCGCCCGGGGGCGGATCCGGGACCGCGGTATTGACCGGGAGCAACGTGGCCCTGGATAGCGGCACCACCGCGAGCTTCATCAATGGCACCGGCGTCTCGTTCCAAACGGGCGACCGGTGGAATATTTTTGTCCGCCCCGGCCTGAACCAGCCCACCGACACCAACCTGCTGGTCCGGATGACCAATGGGTTGATCGCCTGCTCCACCTGCCACAACCCGCACGACCAGTCCCTGGCGCCCTTTGATCCCGCCGCCCCGGCCTACACTGTGTCCGGCACCGGGGCGGGCCGCCATTATATGCGGATCGCCAACGACACGGAGCAACTGTGCGCCCAGTGCCATGCGTCGCGCAACGTCACGAGTGCCACCGCCGGCTCCCACCCGGTGGGCGTCACCGTCACCTCCGGCACCGGCTACAAGGCCCCAACCACGGTGCCCCTGGAAAAAGGCACCAGCAAAATCCGCTGTGAAACCTGCCACAAAGTCCATTTCGCCGGCACCAGCGATGGCAGCCTCAACCGGCTGGGGAGCATCAATGCCGTATGCACGGATTGCCACACCCTGGCCGACACCACCTCCCCCGCCGCGCACCTGGATCCGGCCAGCGGCGTCCTTTGGCCGGGCGGACAAAATGGCTCCACCTTCCCCACCAATACCGTCGTCAGCCAGAAGGGGGCCTGCATCAACTGCCACCAACCGCATGGCTGGCCCAATGCCGCCAGCCCAGGCTCCGACTACCCGCAACTGCTGGTGGAAACCGCCGATAACAACCTCTGCTTCACCTGCCATGACACCGACGGTCCGGCCGCCAAGGTGGTGCAGGCCGATTTCGCCAAAACCATCCATCACCCCGTGGCCACTGCCGAACAACGCCCGGGCCGGGAGGTGGCCTGTGTGGACTGTCATAATCCGCACCAGGCGCAGGCCAATGCCCATACTTACAGCAGCACGAGCCGGACGATCACCGGCGCCGCGAACAACGGCAGCGGGCTGATCCGGATCACCTCCACCGCCCATGGGTTTGTGAACAACGACACCGTCTTGATCGCCAGCGTGGGCGGCGTCACCGCGGCGAACGGCACCCGGCGCATCACCGGCGTCACGGCCAACACGTTCGACCTCCTGGGCTCAACTTTTTCCGGAACCTATACCAGCGGCGGCACGGCCATCATCGTGGCCAACACCAACCGCAACCTGGCGAGCAACCCGCTCAAGGGCGTTTCCGGGGTGGCGGTCAACTATAGCGCGCAGTCCAATTACCAGACGGTGGCACCCAGCCTCTATACCGCCGTACCGGCCACCACGGGAGCCACCAACGAATACCAGGTTTGCTTCAAGTGCCACACCGGTTACGGTTTCCCGAATTACACCACCGGCACCGCCACGTTTACCCAAAGCAGCACAGCGGTCACCGGCTCCGGCACCGCGTGGACGGCGGACCTGTTGGGGGCCACCATCCTGCGCACCGGCGACACCGTCGGCTATACCATCACGGCGGTGCCCAGCGCCACCAGCCTGACCTTGGGTTCAGCCTACGCCGGCGCCACCCAGGCCGGCCAGAGTTATGCCATCTGGAATCCTCCGGCCGGGCTCTCTCCGCTCTATAACACGGGCACGGCCACCTTCACCCAGAACAGCACCACGGTCACCGGCTCCGGAACCACTTGGTACAATGTTTTCGTGGGCGCCTGGATCGTCAATGCGGCCAATCCCCAGGCCGTTTATAAAATCACCGCGGTGGCCAGCACCACCAGCCTGACGATTTATCCCGCCTATGCGGGGACCACCGCCGCCGGCCAGACCTACGCGATCTCCGGGGAGACCGACGTGGCCCAGGAGTTCAGCCCCAAAAACGGCTCGTTCCATCCCGTGGTGGCCGGCCTGACCTCCACCGGCAGCGGCTCCTCCGCCCTGACCAGCGACCAAATGAAGGCGCCTTGGGCCTCCAATCTGGGCAGCCAGACCATGATGTGCTCGGACTGCCACAACACCGACTCCGCCTCGCCGGCCGCCCAGGGGCCGCACGGTTCGGCCGCCCAGTTCATGCTGCGCGGCCCCAACACGCTTTGGCCGCCAACGGTGCGTTTCAATTCCGGCACCTCGCTATCCACCGCCTATGGCACCTCGTTTTGCGCCAACTGCCACACCTATACTTCCAGCAACCTGCCGCATAATAAGCATGGCACGCGATCACTCTACTGCTATAGCTGCCATATCCTGATTCCGCACGGAGGGAAATTGGGCCGCCTGATCGGGGACGGCCGCAGCACCAGCGGCATGCCCGCCCGTTATGCCTTCAACAACAATAAAACCAACCTGTACATAACGGGCTTCACCAAAGGCAGCACTCCGGGCGGTTATTCCGAGAGCAACTGCGGCGCCACCTGCGACACCAGCAAACACCCGACGGCCAACGGCACCAAATGGTAAACGGCTATCATGCCCGGCGATCCCCATAACGTCCGGCAGCCGGCGTTAAAGAAGCGCAGGTTCTTCGCGGCGGTGGCGCGCGGGCTGCGCGCGCCGAAGCTGATCGTGGGCGAACTCGCCGGCATCTCGGTGGCGGGAGTGCTCGGGGCGGTTTTCCCCCAGCTGGGAACGGCCACCGCGGGAGAAGTGGCGCGGTGGCGCGCCAGCGGCCCGGCGGCCTCCTGGGCCATCGATTGGCTGAGCCTCGACCATGTATTCCGCAGCCCGTGGTTCCTCGCGCTCACGCTGCTGGCCGCCACTTCCCTGGCGCTGGTGGTCCGTGACCAGCTTCGGCGGCTGCGCCAAGCCTGGTCCCGAACGCTGGCCAAAGCCCATTTTGAAACGGCGCCGCTGCGGGCGGAATTCGTGCGCCCGGCCGCCGGCCCGGCGAACTCCCAAGCCGCCCAGCCAAGCCTGAAGATCTGGACGGAAAACCGGTTGGGATTGGCCGGATCGCCCCTGTTTCATCTGGGGCTGTTGTGCGTGATCCTGGCGGGAGCCTGGCGGGCTCTGTTTGCCACCGAGGCCGTGGTGGACCTCGTGCAGGGCGAGACGCTTCCGCCATCGTCCGCCAGCTGGGCCGCCCAATGGCCGGGGTTGCTGGCCCGTCCTTTCCAATTGGATGCCCCGCTGACTTTGAACCAAATCCAGCCGGCCCACTACACCTCGGGCAGCCTCCGGGACCTCCAGGTCGAGCTTTCGCTCGGGGGCAGCGGCGGCGGCCGGAAAGTGAAGCTGGCCGTGAACCGGGACTTCCAAGGCCCGGGCGGCCGCCTGTTTTTGGATTCCCATTTCGGCCCCGCCGCCCTGGTGGAGTGGCGTTCCACCGCCCAGGCTCCCAGCCGCGAGGCGGTTTTGCTGGCCAGCCAGGGCACGTCCGGCTTTGAAGGCGATGCCACCGCCGGCCCGGGCGGCCTGCGCGCCTATTTGCGGGCCACCACGGATTCCGCCGGCGGTTTGACCGGTCAATTGGAAGCCCGGATCATGCGGGGCAAAGCCCTGGTGGCGGCAGGGATATTAACCACGGATGCGCCGCTCGCGCTGACCGGCGGAGGGGAATTGGTTTTGCGCGGCCTGCCGTGGTGGGCCCGGCTGCGGGGAAGCCGGGATTCCGCGCTTTGGCTGGCGTATCTCGGCTTCGTGATGGTGATGGGGGGGGCCTCGCTGATGTTCACCTTGGTCAAAGTTGATTTCTGCATTTGCCGCCTCCCGGCCGGGCCCGGAGAGCGGGTTTTCATCGCGGTGAAACCGCTGCGCTTCGCCCCGCTGTTCCAGGAGCGGTTCCAGCAGTTGCTGCGGGAGCAGGGCGCTCCGGCAGGCGCCATGGAATCGGCGCCAGGCTCCGATCCGGCGGCGGCCCGGCTGATCCCGGAAACCCGGCCGGATCCAGCGGGCCATCAGCCAGCGGCCCCTTATCGGCTGGCCATTCAAGCGCTGCTCCTGGCCTCGGCCTTGGCGCAGACTTCCTGCCGGGAATCCTCCCTTGACCACGCCCGCCAGCTGGTGGAGCGTTATAACCAGGT
>CAIMWS010000315.1 GCA_903845125.1 uncultured Verrucomicrobiota bacterium | reverse complement strand
TGCCATAGCGCATGATGGCGGCCATCACCCCGACGCTGGGATCGTATTTTTCAACCCCCGCCTCCGGCGGCGTCGCAGCGGTGAAGAGCCTGCCGCAGGCGTCGCATCGCAGTTGTTCCATTTCGTGGATCACCGCCCCGACCGGCGGCTGGGCGCTCACTTGAATGGCAATCGCCGGTTTCTTGTGCGGACGCAGCCTGCCTTTCTGGCATTGGGGGCACTTTTGCCCCGCAATCAGGGTGGGATGGGCAATGCGCACCCGCCGCGCTCCGGTGTAACAGCGATGGCTGTGGCGTCCATGCCCTTTGGCGCTGCCCCGGGGCTTGGCCTGGGGCGGCTTGCCCAATACCTGGCTGGCGCTTTCGTTGCGGTTTCCGAAGCAAAGCTGCCGCAGCCTGGCAATGGAAAGGTTTTTCATTTCCAAAACACCCAGCAGCCACCCGATCAATTCGAGGATCCGGGCAATGCGCTCCCTGTGCGCGGCGGGCAAAACGCCGCCAATCTCCGCGAGAAAAGCCTCCCGCCGGGCCTGGGTTCCCGCCAGCGATTTGAGTTCTTCGGCCTGGGTCATTGGATCATTTTCTCCCGCAGATTTTTGGCCAAAGGATAAACCCACAGCTCCTTGACCGAGGTCCGGTCATGAGATCTGGATTTGGTTCCCCGCCCGGACGAGCGCCCCAGCAGCGTCCAGTTGGCGGCCCGGTAGCAGGTTCCCCGGAAACGCTCGATATCCACAAAGCTTTCCAGCAGATGGATGGGATGCCCGTAAAGGGCCTGCCAGTCCGCGCTGATCCGCCGCGCCAGCCGCGCCAGCAAATGGCTGGCCAGATGCGGCACCGCCACCCAGGGAAGGATCAAATACCGGGTGTTATACGCGATGCGGTTGAGATTGTGCCCATACGCCTCCCTGGGGGCTCCAACGAACCGATCCCGCAGGTTGAGCTGCCGGGGCGCCGAACTCCATCCCAAACAGGCGACCGGACGCGCCCCGGCATAAACCAGATACTTCAGATGCTCGCCCACCGGGCGGCTGTAGCCCAGATAATGATAACGGCACAGCAGATGCCCGAAAAGCCGCTCGCCTTGAGCCCGCCGCACCTGGCGGATCTCCAGCGGCCCCAATGCGGCCAGAGACCCGGTGATCGGCGCGCTGTCATAGGACTCCTCCTGCGACACGCGCCGATGCGCAATGGCGTTGTTGCGGGGGGAGGATCTCTTGGGCGGCAGTTGGATGTGCCCGGCCCGATGCAACGCCAGCATGAGCCCCCGGCAGACCATGTCGCGCGGCTGGCCGTTGGGTTGAACCCAGTTCCACGCCTGGCACACTTTGACCGAAAGCCGCCGACGGCTCAGCCCCGGATTGAGGGTGATCAGTTCCCGCAGGAACTCGACATCGGCGCGCCGGATTTGACGGCCCCGAAAACTCAGCAACACTTCGGACATGCGGCCCGAAGTATAGCGGGCGGATTGTGGAACGCTACGCTTTTTAGCGTGTTGCGACGTTTTTTATTCCCCAGCCGGCAAGGGGCGCCACAGGGGGGCGCCGGCACCGCAGCTCGGGTCGCCATTCCACAGCAAGAGTTGCAGCTCCCGCGCTTGGAGCATGCGCACGGCCTGGCCGCCGCCCTCGGGCCACCAATCGAACTTCCCCTGGGAAAGACGCTTCTGAAACAGCATGAAACCCTGCCCGTCATAGCAGAGAATCTTGATCGATTTGCGGGAGCGGGAGCCGAAAACAAAAAGCGCCCCGCTCATCGGGTCAGCCTCAAGACGCTGGCGGCAAACCGCCGCCAGGCCATCGATGCCCCGGCGAAAATCCACCGGATCCACCGCCACCAACAGCCGCATCTGCGCAACGATGGCGATCATAACCGCCAAAAGGATTGCGCCAAAGGCAGGATATCGGCCAGGTTCCCGCCGCTGACTTTCACCGTCAGCCGCCGCCCGGCCCCATCCTCCAATTCGATCGTGTGCTCAGGGCGGCGGGCCGCCGTTGCCGGCAGCGGCGGCAGCTCCACAAAACGGGGCGGCTCTTTCCGGCCAGGCGGCGGCTCGGCCAACGGTCCGAAGACCCTCTGCTTGAGCCCCTGGTAATCGATGCGCAAAATCCCCTGCACGGCCGCCACTCCGTGCGTTTTGGCGAGCACGGTGGCTTCTTGCCACAATGCTTCGGGCATGCGCCCGATCACGGTTCTGGTTTTTCGCCAGTGGTCGATCTTTTCGCGCAATGGCTCGACGGCCGCCGCAATTTCCTGTTTTTGGACCGGGGTGTTCATTTCCATATCTTCTTTGCCCATACATTACACCGAACCCCTTTACATCTTCACTCACTCTTGCCGAAGGCACACGATCTCCTGGGCTTTGACCCCGTTCATGCGCATGAACTGACGCATGAGATACATATACGAGTAGACCGGAAAGGCACCCCGGAAGAGCAGCTCTCGCACCTTGGGGCTCATCTCCACCCAAAGTCCCAGGCGCATGCTGACCCAGGATTTGCTCCGCGACAGTTCGGCGGCGATCTCGGCAAGGTTCATCCCCCGGCCATGGCGCAGTTCGGCAATGAAGGCGGCTTGCTCGAGGATGCTCAGGCTCCGGTCGTTGGAGGTCTTGAGCAGGCCCAAGATCGCGGCTGCCTCGTCGGGCCCCAGCGAACTATAGGGTACGATGGCCAGCCCCAGCTTGCGGGCGCAGCGCCACCGCTTGAATCCATTGAGTAACACCCGGTGGTCCGGGACCCCGTCGGTCCCTTGGGTAGCAGGCAGGTCCACTCCTTCCAGCGGTTCCTGGATACCGCGCAGGGCAATCGAGGCCAATAGCCGCTCCTCCAAGGCCGGGGCTTTGAGCCGAAAACCCTCGTAACGCAGGTCCAGACTGATCAGTTCAATTTCGTTTGTCATACGGCGCTCGCTTAAGGGGGCGCTTCATTAAGCCAGGCCACAGTTTGATCGATCTGACGGCTGCGGCATATGCTGTGTTGTCTCAATTTTCGCGCCAGCATCCGCAATACCCCCCGACGACTCACCCATCTGCCTTCGATCAGGCTGACCACCATCCGCACGTACTGGACCATCAGTGGGTTCCACTGAAGCCGGCGCCGCTTGGGCCTCCGAGGTCGAGGCTCCTCGCTGGGCGGTTCCGGGGCGCAATACTTGCGGGGACGGCGTTGGTTGAGCTTGCTCTTGATTTGCTTGCCCGCCGCATCGCCGTAATAGGCGGCGCTGCGCTGCGCGGAGGCTTGCTTGCGGTGGGACTCCCGGCATCCAAAAGGGCAACGCAAATCATGTCGCCCGGCATTGCGCGTGTGTGTCAGGAAGAAAATCCGGCAGTGCCGGCACCGGGTCAGGCAGGCTCGCAGATGAGGCTTGGCGTGCAGCACCGATCGCAGCAGCACATAATACTCCAGCACAAGGGCGGCTACCGCGCCCCCGCGGTACCAGTCCGCCCGGAACTCAAAATGCTCCGCGATCCGAATTGCAAAAGGCCCAAGTTCTCGCTTAGAATGCTGATGCTAAACTTGATGTCCCCGTCTTACCGAATCGGCACGCCAGTGTCGAGAAAGTCAGATGGGGACTTCTTTTGGTCGCGCCGCGGACCGACCTGCCAGGCATGGCCCATTCCCAAACTACTTGGAAACATAAATGCCGGTGTTACATGCTGCCAAGGTGGTTCAATTTATCTGAGCAGAGGTGGGTCAATTTTCCTGAGCGGCAACGGTCCAAGCTCTAAACACATGATAAACCGTCTTATAAGGAGGGAAGTTGGAGGGTAGCAGATGCCAAGGAATGCCCCCCTTGAGGACATACATAATCGCGTTCACGATCACTCGCCGATCCGTGGGAGGGCGGCCTCGTTTACTACGTGGAGGTAGCATCGGTTCGAGATAAGCCCATTGGGCATCGGTCACATCGGTGGCGTAAAATGCAGTTTTCACCGCCCCGATGGCGGCTGCGCCGAAAATGTGAAACAAATACCTGATTGACGATGTCAAGACTATTTATCATTCCAATGTCACATTTTTTATCGGAACATGTGTATTTCTGGGCTAGTTTGATTTTTCAGATGCACTCTTAGGCCTTCTGACCCAAAAACGGAACAATCCTGATCCTGGCGACTTGATGAAGGAGGCGTACATCCAAGCAATTGGCTTGAGGTTGTTTTTTCAGTGTTGTCTAATGAAGCAACGAAGTCCATATGAACTCGTTTGCCACAGGTTTTATTGAGCGCCAGCAGATTCCGCAACATCTGCTGCGGACCATACGCTTGCTGGGCGAATTCAAGGGCAAAGAGGAGATGTTCAAAAAGCAGTCGCCCCAAGCCCTCGAAACCTTGCGGCAAACGGCCATCATTCAGAGCACGGAATCCAGTAATCGCATCGAAGGTGTCACCGCCCCGCATGAGCGCATTGTTCAACTCGTTGCCAAGAAAACCAAACCTCGTGACCGTTCGGAGCAGGAGATTGCGGGCTACCGGGATGTCCTCAACACCATTCATACAAGTCACGCTCACATGCCGTTCGGTGTCGGTTTGGTGTTGCAATTGCACCGCGACTTGTTCAAGTTCACAACCGAGCAGGGCGGACAATGGAAATCGTCTTCCAACGAGATTGCCGAACTTCGACCGGATGGCACGAAACTCGTACGGTTTGCGCCTGTCGCGCCCCATTTAACGGAAGATGCGATGCGCTCCTTGCACGACCGGTTTCGGGAACTTTGGGAAGGAAACCAAATCGAACCTCTGGCGCTGATTCCGGCGTATGTGCTGGATTTTCTCTGCATTCATCCATTCCGGGATGGCAACGGACGCTTGGCACGGCTTTTGAGCCTGCTTTTACTTTATCAGGCCTGTTATGAAGTGGGGCGATTCATCAGCTTGGAATTGATTGTCGAGGAAACCAAGCAGGGTTATTACGATTCGCTCTATCAGTCATCGCAGAATTGGCACGACACGAAACACAGCTTGTTACCGTGGTGGGAATACTTTCTCGGCGTGATGTTGCTGGCGGCCTATCGAGAGTTTGAGAGGCGTGCAGGTTTGTTGACCACCGTGAGGGGAGCAAAAACGTCCATGGTCATGGACACCATCGCACGGCTGCCGGATGGTTTCAAGATGGTGGATTTGGAGCGTGCATGTCCGAATGTAACCCGGGAAATGATTCGTGTGGTTTTGAACCGGCTGAAAACAGACGAGAAAATTCACTGTGAAGGATTCGGCGGGGCGGCGATATGGAAAAAAGGCCCTAAAAGCCCATGATGCTTCAATGGTGATAACAACTCACCAATGGTGGTAATAATGGTGATAACACCTCAAATGTGCATCCTGCCATGAGGCGAACGGTCCAGTCGGGGACTGGACACCAACAATTCAGTGCGTTACGCACGAGTTTGGAAAAGTCAGCCTCCAAGACCGCCGGTGAGGTGTGCCTAAAACTGTGCATAACTGTGCCTAAAAGTGTGCTTAACGGAGTTAAGTCGAATTTTGATGGTGTATGCGCAAATTGTGCTGGTGTAGCGGTTTAGAATCGGTTAAAAAGAGCCCGATTTGAGCACAAAAATGCCCGAGTCCGACCAGGGGCTCCAGTATTCGTCGGCTGCCCGGGTGCGACAGGCGATTTAATGGTGATCATGATGTAACAGCAGCATCACGCCCCGTGAAGGCGTTTGTGCCGGTGCGAATCCGGCTGGTCACCCCATTTGGCTGTGCGTAAGCACTTCGACGGGCCGCTAAGGTTGGGTTATCTGGGAAGCGGGAAACCGCAAGCGGGTTCGAATCCTGCCCCAGCCGTGCAAATAGCTGGGCTCCCAACTCGCCTTTTGTCCGTCGCAGATTATTGGGACGGGCCGATGCACTTCGGTTATCGCACCGGTAGCTCAACTGCGCCAGAGCATCCCGTGCAAACGGGAAGAAGCGGGTTCGAGACCCGTCCGGAAACATCGAAGTCGTCCCTTGTCCGTCCCTGCATTTCAACCATTTCACGACGGGTCGTAGGATTGGGTTATCGTTTAAGACGACGTGGTCGCCGGTTCGAGTCCGGCCTCCGGCTCCATTTTAAGCCGTGCGCCAGCACTGCCGGGGTAGCTCAGGGGTAGAGCACGTAAATTCCCAGTTCGATTCTTATCCGCCGTGGTGGCCGTGCGCCAGCACTTCAGCGGGCCGTAGATCGTGGATTATCGGAACTGTCGGCTGGCGGTTCAAATCCGCCCTCGCGTTCGGCGCGAGTAGCTCAACTGGATAGAGCAACAGTCAAGCATCCACCATCGTTTCTTGCCCGCATCGATGGCCATGTTCAAGCAGCTTGTGATGGGCCGAAGACATCGGGTAATCCGTCATTGGTTCGACTCCAATTCGGGCCACCAATATGGCCCGGTAGCTCAGTCGGTAGAGCAATCCCGGTTCGACCCTTGCCCATCGCTTATCTTAAACCTCAACCCTGGAGGCTGTATGGCATACAACCCGCATGAATGGGAAGACGCCAACTTCGAAATCACCAGCAAACGCCGCAAAGGTTTTCCGTCCGAAACGCAGGTCAAACGCGGGGTGCGCGTCGTTCACGTGACAAAGGAACTCAGCGAGAAGCTTGGCCGAAACGACCTCTGTCCCTGCGGTTCAGGACGCTGCTTTTAAGAATTGTTGTCGCCGTTCCGGCCGAAATGACGGTATCCACCGGAAACACTTTTTTCCGCGAGTGAAATCGCGCGAAGCGCCGAGGTCGTGCGCAAACGCTTCTGCGGGCCGAAGAACCTGGGTTATCGATTGGAACTCGATGCCGCAAGGCAACATCCAGATTCACCAACTTGTCCGCAGTTTAACCAACCAATCTGTGCCGAGAGTTGGCGGCGCACCATTGAAAAGAGGTCATCATGACCATTAACTACGCAAAACTCTTCAACCGCCACACGACCCGGCAGTCGCAGCCGATCCCGGGTTCGACCCAGGTCCGCAACTCGGGAGACGGCTATTCTTGGCAGGTGGATGACTGGACGCGGCTCGACCGCTTCCTGATCCTCGGCGCGGAAGGCGGCACGTATTACATCACCGAAAGGGATCTCGTGAAGCAAAACCACGAGGCGATTGTCCGTTGCATCAAGACGGATGGCATTCGCGTCGTGAACCGCATCGTGGAAATCAGCGAAGGCGGCCGCGCGCCGAAGAACGATCCCGCAATCTTCGCCCTCGCGCTGGTCGTGACCCACGGTGACGCCCCGGCGAAGGCTCACGCGTTCGTGAACCTGAACAAGGTCTGCCGCATCGGCACGCACTTGTTCCACTTCACCGAGTATGTGAACGCCATGCGCGGCTGGGGCCGCGGTCTCCGTAACGCCGTAGGTCGCTGGTATGTCGAGCGTCAAGCCGACGACCTGGCGCACCAAGCGGTCAAATATCAACAGCGCGATGGCTGTTCACACCGGGATCTGCTCCGCCTGGCCCACCCGAAGGCTCCGAGCCGTGAGCACGAAGCCGTGTTCCGCTGGATCCACTCGGCGGCAGAGGGCCAGGGCGAGCGAACCGTCAAACGCAAGGTCAACGGTGAAGACCGTGTGGCCACTTATGCAGCCGCCGGCAAACTGCCGACCATCATCGAGGCTTTCGAGCAGACCAAGAAGGCTTCAAACAAGGCCGAGATCATCAAGCTCATCACCGATCATGACCTGCCGCGCGAAGCAATTCCGACCCAGTGGCTCAATGAAGTCGAGGTTTGGGACGCATTGCTGCCGCGCATGCCGATGACGGCGATGATTCGAAACCTGGGCAAGATGACCAGCCTGGGTTTAATCAAGCCCTTCAGCGACGCCAAGAAGCTCGTGGTCAACAAGCTGAGTGACGAAACTCAGCTCAAGCGCGCCCGCATTCACCCCCTGGCGGTGTTAATTGCGCAAAAGGTGTATGCGCAGGGTCGAGGTGACAAAGGCAGCCTCGCCTGGCAGCCGGTATCGAAGATCATCGATGCCCTGGATGCGGCCTTTTACGCCACGTTCCAAAACGTCGAGCCGTGCAGCAAGCCGGTGCTGCTGGCACTGGATGTCAGCGGTTCGATGGATGGTTCGCGGATTGTTGGTTCGTGCCTGACTGCACGCGAAGCCAGCGCCGCCATGGCGTTGGTCACCGCCGCAACGGAGCCTGAATGCGAAATCATCGCGTTCTCGGCCCCGGCTGGTGGCGGCTACGGCGGCATGCACGGTGGGGGCGAATCGGGTATCACTCGGGTTGCCCTCTCGCCTCGCATGCGCCTGGATCAGGTAATCAAGCAGGTTCAGGCCATCCCGATGGGCGGCACGGACTGTGCCTTGCCGATGGTATGGGCCGCTCGCAATAAGCTGAACGTATCAGGCTTCATCACCTACACGGACAGCGAGACGTGGGCCGGCAACATCCACCCGGCCCAAGCTCTGCGTCAGTATCGCAACGAGTTCGTCAGCGACGCGAAGGCCGTAGTGGTGGGCATGACCTCCAACGGCTTCACCCTCGCCGACCCGAACGACCGCGGCATGCTCGACGTTGTGGGCTTCGATTCCACGGTGCCGGCGGTAATCGCGGACTTTGTTCGTGAATAACGGACGGTTCAAGCAAGCCACAGAAGTGGCACATCAAACGCGGGCGAGAGCGATCGCTTCCGCTCGCGTCTTTCCCTTTCAGTCCCGTTGGCCGAACAGCCCAGGCAGTGGTCTGCAAAACCACATAGGCGGGTGCAACTCCCGCACGGGACTCCAATTTCATTCCAGCGCATAGGTGTTGAGAGATACACGATTTGAGCCGTCCGCAAGGACCTTCCAAGCAGGATTACTGGGCGCGATACCCTTGCTTGCCGTGTGCCAACACCTCGACCACCTTCCCAAGTGAATCTGGTCCACTGGCAGAAACCCCGCACGGTCGAAGTGATTGCGCACGGCTCCTAAGCCGGGCGCCAGATTCGGTGCGCTTGGGATTCCCTTTCACGCGACGCGAAATTCCGGTGACAAGCAGGACCTCACAGGCCTGATTGCGGCGGTCCAACTCCGCCTTCGCGTTCGCGTTTGGGCCGCAAACTTTGAGAGTGAAGCTCCGGCTCTTAATCGGATGGAACACGGTGCAAGTCCGTGGCGGCTCACCAATTTCAGCGCTCCCGTAGCTCAAATTATCAGAGTGCGACGCTTCGAACGTCGCGGTTGCAGGTGAGAGCCCTGCCGGGAGTGCCATTTTGCCGCGTTAGCCCAATTAGCAAGAGGCATCCCGCTCAGAACGGGAAGGTTGTGGGTGCGAATCCTACACGCGGCACCAATTTGTTGGCCCAGCATCAACCGCTCCCGTAGCCCAATGCAGAGGCGGCGGCTTTAAATCCCGCTCAGTGTCAGTGCATATCTGACCGGGAGCACCACCCGCGTGTAGCCCAACCAGAAGAGGCGTTCCGCTCAAGACGGAAAGGTTGCAGGTGCGATTCCTGCCACGCGGACCAATTGGGAATGTCAACCGGTCAAGCGAGCCGGGCCTGTTTGCTAAACAGTGCGCTCCTGGAAACGGGAGTGTGGTGCAAGTCCACGGCATTCCGCCAGCGCGCGTAGCTCAAAGAGAGCCGGCGGCTTTATACCCCGCATCGCACTAGATCAGTGCCGGGATCCGGAGCGTTACCGGACGCGCGCACCATTTCGAACCCCTGAACGCGAAGCAGATCGAGCGGCCCAGCCCTTTCATTTCTCTCGAGACTTTGGAAAGCGCTGGGTGTGAGCCGGTGGAAGAGACCAGCTGGGGGTTTGATCTTTTGTCCCCATAGCTCAAAGCATAGAGCAGGCGCGTCCTAAGCGTCAGGTTGCCGGTGAGAGACCGGCTGGGGACGCCATTTTTGGCCGTCCGCAAAGGTGGCCATGCGCAAGCATCGCAGTCGAGTCAGCGCTCAGGCAGGTTTCATACGCCCGCTTTGCCCAGGGCAGCACTGGGGACTGCGACCATTATGCCTCCATGCAGCAGCCTGCGGATTTCTTTTGTAAAGAAATTGGGCCGGGGCAGCACCGGCTGGAGGATCCATTTTTTGCTCGCGTAGTCCAAGAGCAGAGACACGACGTTGAGAACGTCGCCAGTACAGGTGCAAATCCTGCCGCGAGCACCAATTTCATGGAGTCGAAGCCACAGCAGACCGGCACCGGACTTTTAATCCGGCATGGTGAGGTTGCAACTACCTCCGACTCTACCAATTCATTGCCGGGTCGTCTAAAAAGTAGGACATCGCCCTTTGAAGGCGAGGACGATGGTGCGAGTCCATCCCCGGCAGCCAATTCCAGTTTAGCCCGTTATCTCAAAATCAGAGCGGCAGTCCCACAAACTGCGGACGTTGGAGAATTACCAACACGGGCTACCATTGCCTCGCAGTGTAATCAGGAGCGCGTCGGTCTCTGAAGCCGAAGGACCTGGAGCAAAACCAGGCGAGGCAGCCACTCGCCGCCATTCAACAAAGAATAAACACCTCGTCGGGCGAAGCGCTGCGGCCATGTGAAAATAATTTATGAGCGATATACTGAACAAGTCGATTGTGCTGGTGCTGAACCGCAACTGGCAGGCCATCCACGTGCGCACGCCACAGGAGGCGTTTTGCCAAATGGCCACCAATGTGGCGACGGGCCTGGATATTGAGTCTCCACTCTTCACTCCAAGGACCTGGGAGGAATGGATTCATTTGCCCATCCGCGAGCAGGACGAAGCGGTGCAAACAGTGCGCGGTCCGATTCGCATCCCGACTGTGATTGTGGCGGTGAACTACGCCAAGGTGCCTACGAAACGCCCGAAGCTCTGCGCCCGATCGATTCGCGAACGCGATGGCAACCGCTGTCAATACACCGGCCGATGCCTGCGCCCGGAAGAGGGCAATCTCGACCACGTGGTGCCGCGTTCGCGCGGCGGTAAGGACACCTGGGAAAACTTAGTATGGACCAGCCGGGAGGTGAATGCGCGCAAGGGCAACCGCCTGCCGCACGAAGCCGGCCTGAAATTGCTGAAACTGCCGCGCGCGCTCAAGGAACTGCCAGTGACAGCCTTTATCCGGAATACCCACTGCATTCCGGAATGGAAGTTGTTTATCGCGGATAAAGAGTAGATCCAGTCAATCGGGGGGGGCGAGTTGTGGAAAGCTCGCCCTCCGGCACAATCTGGATTTCCAGATCCAGGAGTGTCGTTTATGTTTCTCACCCGTGTTTCGCGTGATTTTCCATCTGGACATGGACGCCTTTTACGCCTCGGTCGAGCAACGGGATAATCCGGCCCTGCGGGGAAGACCTGTGATTGTCGGGGCGCCGCCCATGCAGCGCGGCGTGGTTTGTGCGGTCAGCTATGAAGCGCGCAGGTTCGGCGTCCGATCCGCCATGCCCAGTGCCACCGCAGGACGGCTTTGCCCCAAGGGCATCTTCGTCTGGCCCCGGATGGACCAATACCGCGACGAATCGCGGCATATCATGGAGAACATGGCCCAAACTGGCGCTGTCATTGAGCCAATGTCCATCGACGAGGCCTACCTCGATATGTCGGCCCTCAGCCAAGCGGACACGGTCGATGCCTCCCTTCAGAAATCCCTGCCCTGGGCACAGCAGTTGAAGCAGCGGATTCGAGCGGAGCGCCAATTAACCGCCACCATTGGCATCGCGTCCAATAAGCTTTTGGCCAAAATCGCCAGCGACCATCAAAAGCCCGACGGACTGACGTTCATTCCGGAGACCGAAAAGGTGCAGTTTTTGCGGCCGTTACCGGTGCGGGTGCTTTATGGAGTGGGCAAAGTGACCGAGCAAGTGTTGAACCAAGTAGGCGTAAAAACGGTCGGGAATTTGCAGGATTACCGCGGCGATTTGCGCGCTTTGGTCGGCTCTTTTGGAGCAAAGCTAAGGCAATTTGCCATCGGCGAAGATGATCGTCCGCTTGAATTGGGTGAAGAGATCAAGAGCATCAGCGGCGAAGAAACGTTTTTGCAGGATACTGATGACCGGAAAGTGCTCCGGGCGTGTCTACGCGGGCAAGCAACCGACATTGCGAACCGTCTCAAACACCACCATCTTGGGGCGCGGACAGTCCAGGCAAAGGTTCGCTATGGCGATTTCACAACCCTGACACGCCAGATTACCGTCGAAGAACCGCTGACCGAAGCCAGGGACATTTATCGGTTGGGCTGTTTTCTTTTGGGCCGTCATAAACTGGTTTCACGGCCACTTCGATTACTAGGCTTGGGGGTAAGTCGTTTGTTGGAACCTTTGGGACAACAATTGCCATTATTATAGAGCTGCCCCGCGATGATTCAGCTTCAGGTCCAAAAAACTTGCAGGCCGTTCACCGGGGATGGATTCGAACCTCTTGCCTGAAGAATCTGGGAAGTTGGGAACCAATGTGGCACGCCAACCTCGGACCTGTTTAGCGCCAATGCCGTTTAGAAATTGGCAAGAAAAAGAGAATAGAAATAATGTATAAATAGTTGCAACTAGGCAAAATTTGCCTTGTACAATGAGACAGAATGTCCCATTACACTGGGGATGCAAACGAAAGTGCCAATCTCCGGT
>CAIMWS010000314.1 GCA_903845125.1 uncultured Verrucomicrobiota bacterium | reverse complement strand
TTACTGGACTGGGAACTGCCCGGATTGAAGCGAAGCTGTTCCTTATACTCCCCAGCCGCAACTTTCGTGGGACCGTGGCCAAATTCCACGAAGAACAGCACGTTGGCCTCCTTCTCGTATTCCAACGGGAAACTCAGCTTGGCGGAATCCTTTGCGCGTTGGAGCATTTCCGCCGGGTTCCCACCCAGCTTGAGCACTGCCAAACCTTCAAGGTAATGCAGCAAGGCGTAGTCGGACTGCGTCCCGTTTTCCTCGCCTGAAAGATCCTGGGCCTGGCCATTCTTAAAACATTGGCGCGCATTTTCCAAATCGCCATCCATCCAAAACAGGATGCCCCGGTAGTAACTGGCCATCACCCGTTCATAGGGTTCACCGAGGAAGGTTTTCTTGGCGGCGTTTTCGCTGTAGCCCTTGTCTGCGGAATAATGCTTGCCCAACCGCACGAAGGCATCGTCTAAAAATTTCTTGGCGTCCTCATATTGCCCAATCCGCAAGGCGGTCAAAGCGGTTTTGTAACCGAGCAGGACTTTGTCTTTTTCGGAAGCCCGGGAGATGGCCTTCTTGCCGGCCGCCACCGGATCCGCCGGAGCGGAAGCTCCTTGAGCTGGAGAAATGACTCCCGATGCTACGGCTAACAAGGTTGCTAATAGAGCCAGAGCACATTTATTTGATTTCATAATGGATTCAGTCAAAAACACTTAGATAATAACGTACTTTTGAAAAAGAAGACTCGATTAGATCAAACGCCACCGGATTGATCTTCCGTTGGCGCTCCCGGGACGGCTCGTGCAAACCGTCCCCGAAGATATCGAGTTTAAAGCAGTAAAAAACCGGCTATCGCACAATCCTGGTGACCTTCACCGCTGGTGGGGGAGGCACCGGGTTCACCACCACCGGCCGGCTCTCTTGCGTTACTACCCTGGTAACCACCACCGGACGAGCCGCCCAAGGCGGGGGAGGGGGACGATGCACAACCACACCCACCGGTCCGGCGACTACTACCGCAGGAACCAAGGGGGGCGTCGCTACTACCACCGCCGGAGCTGGTGCTGCTATCACCACTGGCGCGGGCGCCAATACCACCGCCGGGGCCGGAGCCGGCACCACCACGACTGGGGGTGGCGGGGGATCCTCAGCCAGAGCAGCCCCCACCAATAAGCCGCCCACTAATCCAGCTGCCAAACCAATCGCCGGGCCAGCGCCATGGTGATGCGGGCCGGGTCCACGAGGGCCTGCGGGGCGGGGTTGGGCTTGCGCCGTTGCCGCCAGGGTTGTTGCCAAAAAAACCGCGAACAATTTTTTCATATCCTTTATTAAATCGACGTTTGCACGCCGTATCTATTCACACACCTTACCATAAGCTGGCGGATTGTAAATACCATGCGCAAGATCCTAACCCTGAGTCGTTTATATAAGAAAATGACCTATTGCAATTCCGGCGGGGGCACCGTTTTACCCTGCTTTTGGGCCAGGTGGGAGGCGGGCAAGTAGGTGCCGTAGAAGGGTGCATTCGCATCCAGCCACAGGTAAAACTGGCGCCATTCCAGCGCCGTCAGGCCCGTAGTGTGGTGTCTTGAATCGCTTAAAATGTTGATCAGCGGGCTTTCACTGGAACCTTGCCGGCCCGGGCGGGTGGCCACCTGGCTGATGCTAGCCTCACCCCATTCGTGCCAGCGCAGGAAAGGTTTCAACTGCACATAAGCTTGGGTGAATTCCCCTGTTGGCTCAGCCGTAAGCGCCAGTTTGGCTTTGGCGCCGGCGTTTCCGGCATGGCAAGTCACACAACGCTGGTCGAGGATGGGCTGGATTAACCGGGAAAAGCTGATGGGCTTGGTTCCGTCGGGACCCGGCTTCAGGCGCGAGGCGGACCGCTGCCCGGCCAGGGTGAGCACTGCACCGGATGCTGAGCCCGGCGTTTCGTGGCAGCCAACGCACCCCCGGCGTTCACCCGGCTGCAGGTAGGTGATACTGCGCATGGTCTGTACGGCGCGGCCTTCGGCATCCACAGCCTGGAAATATACCGGCTTGCGGGCGGGAACACGGAAATAGGCCGAGCCATCCGTTTCCACCGGGACGCTGCCAAGCAGCATGCGCGCGCTTTCAGCGTTGGCGTGGCCGATGCGCGGATGGTTGGCCACATGAGTGCCATTCTTGGGCAGCACTTGGAAGACCCGCAATTCCTTGATGGCCCGGCCGGGGGGCAAACCCTGGAAACTCCGGCGCACATCGGTTACCAGGAACTCACCCTCCTCGCCCATGCCGGGATCCAGCGTGCTGGGAATCACTGGCGGTTTAAGCCGGGCTTGCAGCGGAATCGGATACATGCTGGAAATGGATGGATCCCGATATAGCAACTCGAGGTTCCCGAAACGATCCAGATAATAAAGCCCGGTGCGGGTGTCCCTTTTCTCGCCGGGCCCCATCCCCGGCAGCGGATCGAAACTGAAGGCGGTCAGGAAATGGTTTTTCGAGAGTGGCCAGGGGCTGTGGAAGTAGCTTTTCGGCCAGCCGGGTGCTTCCGGAAAGCACACCTCCGGGGTCAGTCTTTCCACGCCCGTAAAACGGTCCTCCCCGTTTTGCGGGTCCAAGGTAACCCGCTTGGGATCCACCATTACCAGGCTGCCGCCCACATCCGCATGATGAGCCCCAGCCACGAAAACGACGCAATCCGAACCGGGGACTGCGTGGGGCTGGTAACAGGCGTTGATGCGCGTGGTGTAATTCCCGAACAGGCTGACCGGATTCGATCCATCAGGGTTGCTGATCCACAGGCCATGGAAGTTGGCCGCTGAGCGGTCCACGTAATCCCAGCGGGTGTAAACGATCCGGCCATCATTGAGCGTGAACGGATGCCATTCGTTGGTCTCGTGGTAGGACAGCGTCCGCACTTGCCCGCCTTCCAGCCGGTGCAGGGTATAGGTGGGCAACGGCTCCCAAGGGTTGTGGCAGCGGCCAAAACCTCCCCGCCGGGTCGACATGAACGCCAGCGTCCCGTCCGGCAAGGGACAGGGATCAAAATCATCATCCGGTCCGGTGGTTAATTGCCGCAGGTTGTTCCCGGCCGCATCCATGGCAAAAAGATGAAAGCACCTCCGGTCCGCCGAATAATAATCCGGTTTGGCGGGGGCCCGCTCGGCAAACGCGAAATAAATGGTCTGCCCATCAAAATCCAAAGCCAGGGTGGTGAAATTACCTTTCGGGAACCGGTTGGCGGTCAATTCGCGGATTTCCGCCGAAATGCCCGGTTTTTCCAGCACAAACACTCCGCCGCCGGAAAGATCCCCGTAATCGTAGTAATACCCCAGGTATTCATGCAGCATCTGGCACACAAAACGGTTCCGCTTCATAAATACCAAAGGCTGGCCAGCCAACAGTGGATTCTTCAGTGCCAAGGACCGGATGGTCCACCGGATTTGGCAATATAAATCCCGTGCTGCCTTGGCTGGCAGTTGCGGGACTTTATTAACTTGCAGCCGCGTGGTGGCCAGGAATTTTCTTTCCTCCTCCAAATCCGGCACCGTGGATTGCGCCGCCAGGTTGTCCAGGAGTTTCTCCGCTCCCTGCCAGACGGCTTGGATGGCGGCAGCATCCTCCGGCACCCGGCCCAACCGCTTTTCCTGCTGCATCCAATCGTCTTCAATCATCCTGGCATAATCGGAATTCAACGGTTTGTGCGGAAATCCTTCCGCCCAAACCGGTTCCGCCAGCCAGACCAAACTGCACACAATTGGCAGCGCAATTAGTTTGAACAAGGCGCTCCACCCGCAAGTGCACTGACTGATCTTCATAACTCTGATACTACCATTTGCGCCGGAAGGATGCCACGATTTCATGGTGGAAGCGGCCATGCACCATTCATTTTCTGTGGCATCGACATAAAAAAAAGGCCATGGGAACCATGGCCTTTGACTTCCTTACCAATCCTTGATTGGTGATTAATAAGTGAAAACGACTTCCGCCCGTAGGAAGGTCATCATTTCATCCGTGTTATAGAAGTTGCCCGGGAATAAAAATTCACCCAGCAGGTGGCCGCTCATGTATTGGTTGAATTTATACTTCAGGCCGGTGGTCACAAAATGCCCACGGAAGTTATCGTCATTGCTGAAAACCTTGTTTGCCGCGGTTGCCGCAGAAGCACGTGTAGGAACTTCCTGATCGGTGAACATCGGCCAATAGTCGAGGGAATAATCGAGGTTCTTGAGCGGAGTGATGCTCCAACCTGGGCCGAACCGGTGCAGGTTGTTATATTGTGCCGCCCGGTTCCCCGTTTCCGGGGCAAAAGACCGCACCGCGATTTCGCTGAAGCGCGGCCAGCGGCCCCAGAGCACATCGAACATCTCATCGGTGCCTTTGGAATTGGGATCGTCTCCCGAAAGATACTCGTAGGTGAAGCGCACCTGGTTTTTCAAGCTATCCTTGAAATTATAGCTCAGTTCGCTGTTCATACCTCCGGCGCTGACATCCACACCGTTGCGTTCGCCGAATTGGTAGGCACCTTCCACGCGGTATTTTATGTGCTCGGTAATGTCCCAAACCACGCGGCTGCCGATGGTGTGAATGTCTGAGGTGTAGCCGGACACCGGCAGCCCCTGATTGGGACCGGTGAATGGATCCCGGTAAGGATCAGTCGTTTTGTAAATGTAATATCCATCGAGCTGGACGTTCTTGATCGATTTATTGGATACGTAGAACACCATCCCTCTCGCGTCCTCATCCTCGACCGTGACGTAAGGTTTGGTGGTCGTCATGTGCCGGATGGTGGGGAATGTCGCATCCTCCAGCGCGTTTTGGTAAATACCCACCATGTCGAAGGTGGTTTTGATCGGCTTGGCATCGTAAGTGACGCGGGCGGCATCGAAGAACAGCGTCCGCGATCCATCCGCGGTGGTGCCATCCATGATCAGCCAGCCTTCGCCGAACCTCATGTCTTGCCGGCCCACCGTGATCGCCACGGGATCGATGGTAGCCTTGATGTTCAAGGTGTCCACAATGCCATCACCGGCATCCAAGCCCTCCCAACCCAGCTTGCGCGTTTCAAAATCGCGTCGGTTGGAGGGGGTGGTAAATTCGTAACCTTCCCAAGTCAGCCGTGAATTGAAGGACAGCCCTTTGACCGGCTCGATGGAATTCCAGAAGCGGGTTCGGTACCGGAGCAGATTCTGTTCGTGCCAGGTGGTGGTGGGATTGTAGTTCTTATCCGCGGGATTTGGATTGTAAGGTTTGGCCGGATTGGCGAGGTAATTGTGGTCGGCCAAGGTTTGGACATTATTATAATACTCGTCCCGGATGCGCAGGTCGGCGCCCCATTTAAACCAGGAAACCGGATTTTTCGATTTATCAACCCAACTAGGTTCCTTTTGGGGGGCCGCAGCGGGTGCGGCGGTGGCTGCAGGGGTTTGGGCTGCGGCAGTCGCGGGCTTGGCTTCATCTGCACCGCAACACGCGGTTGCCATGGCCACTAAAGCGGGACCCGCTGCTCCCGCCATCCAGGCGCTCCGAAGGAACATTTGCTTTTTGCTCATAGTCAAGTTACACTAAATATGTGGTTCTAGCACTTTTTCAAAGGCTGCAATTAATTTCTCCCGGTTTTCTCCCGCTTTGTAAACAAAATAATTTGCCTGAATAGCGGCAAGAAGCATGGGTGATGTCCTGTCGGGCGTGCTTTAGGGTAGCTAATGACTGTTGGGGCTGGTTTTGGTCGCAAACCCCACCGCGCGGCGATTAAAATAATGGGCATCGATATGCCAGGGCAGCTTGGCCGGGACTATCAAAATCATCAGATAGTGAAACCCGGCGTTCCTGACTCCTACGGTGAAAACCCCGCTTCGGGAAAAAAGAAGGTTTTCAGCGCCTGGGTCAATTGAAAAACCGTTCCCATCAACTGGCCGTCAGTGAAGGCCATCTGGCCTTTTATTGGCCGGTCGGTTTTGGCGGCCTGGTAGTTCTGGTATTGATGGCTTAAGGGTAAATCCTGGCGTCCAAATCCGAGTTCGTGGAGCTGGCTTTGAACCTTCCGCGCGAGTTCTTTGGTCTTCTCAATCCGGCTCAACGCCGTTTCCATTTCGCATTCGCCCGCAGCCACGCGCTGGAGCAGATCGCAGTGAAAATCCCGGCAGCGTCCTGGCCGGACGTCATAAATTCGGCAAAACGCCCCATCAAAGGCGGAACACGGTTGCGGGAACTGCCAGCCATGGGTTTCGTCTGCAGCGCTACAGGCAAATCCCGCGTCCTGGCAAATCCGCAGTTCGTTATCGTCATGCAGTCGCACGGAACCGAACAGGACGCCATTGCAGCAAAGGCCACAGGTTGGGCAAAGGCCGTGGATGGCTTCGCACTGGTTGATGGTTGATTCGCCTGATGCTGCCATGGTTTGGGCACAGTAATCCCGAGGGCGGGAAATGCCAGCTATTTCGGTTCGGCTCTGCAAATGTAATATGCTGGAAGTGAGCCGGATATCATTTTCCACCAAAAGTCACGCCCACCCCTTGCCGACGGATTTGCTGGAGCGCTGCCACCCGGGCGCAGGAATTCCCTTAGCCCCAACCCGGCCATCAACCCGTGCCCGTTCGCCTGGCACAATACCGTTGACCTTGTGACCGGCTTCGGCGCAGAATATTGCAGGGTGGCTGACGTTGTTGAGCCGGGACCATGCGGTTGGGGAAATCAGATGCGACAGGGAAATTCGGCAGTTTTTCGGGAGGCATTTTGCTCCGGTTTTATTAACGCAGAATTGATCCCGCCGGACGGTTTGTTTTTTTCACAACCCCGTGGTCCCGGCTCAGTTCGCCAGCCACGCCTGTAAACCATATTTAACTGACTATGAACTTGGACGCACTCTACTCGGAACTGCAACTGAAACCCAGCACGAAGATGGCGCTGCTCGTGATGGATGGCGTGGGGGACATCGCCACCAAAGCCACCCAGTATATGACGCCGCTGGAGGCTGCCTGTACGCCAAACTTGGATGCCTTGTGCAAAAATGGCGCGCAAGGGCGCATGACCCCGGTGGCTCCCGGCATTACCCCCGGCAGCGGTCCGGGACACCTCGCATTGTTCGGCTATGATCCCATTGAATTCCAGGTTGGCCGGGGGGTGATTGAGGCGCTGGGGTTGGGCATGGATTTGCGCGCGGGAGATGTGGCGGCCCGGGCAAATTTCTGCACGCTGGACAATAAAGGCATCGTAACCGACCGCCGCGCTGGCCGCATCCCCACCCAGGTCTGCGAAGAGCTGTGCGACCTGCTCGCTAAGAAGATCAAAAAAATTGACGATTGCGAAGTGCTCATCAAAGCCGGCAAGGAACACCGGTTCGTTGTGGTTTTCCGGGGCAAGGGGCTGGAAGGACCACTGACTGATGCCGATCCACACCGGGAAGGATTGTCGATTCCCGAATCCAAGGCCGTCGATCCCAAGTCTGCCAAGGCCAAAAAAACGGCCAAGCTGGTATCCGCCTTTTACGAACAGGCGCTGCCGCTGCTTGCGGGCAAGAATCCCGCCAACGGTTTCCTGATGCGCGGCATCGCCCATCAGCCCGAGATCCCCAGCTTCCAGGACCGTTATGCCATGAAGGCGGCCTGCATTGCGGTTTACCCCATGTACAAAGGCTTGGCCCAGTTAGTGGGCATGAACAAGCTCGAAGGCTGCCAGACCATTTCCGAGCAATTCGAGCGCTACCTGGCGGAATACAATAACTACGACTTCTTCTTCATTCATTTCAAATACACCGACAAATATGGTGAAGATGGCAATTACGAAGCCAAGCGGAAGGCCGTGGAGGAATTCGATGCCGCCCTCCCCATTTTCATGAAGAAAATGCCGGAGGTGGTGGCGGTCACGGGCGATCATTCGACCCCGTGCCCCATGAAAGGGCACTCCTGGCACCCGCAACCGGTGCTGATCGTATCTCCCATCTCCGGTTGGGACAAGTTGGACCGGTTCACCGAGACCGGGGCCAATCACGGCTCGCTCGGCATTTTTGAAGCCAAGTATATGCTGCGGCTGATGCAGGCCAACGCCCGCCAATTCGACAAATTCGGGGCCTAATCCGTACTTTGCGCCAAGCGCCATGAAACGGGGAGGGTGGCTGAGGCCACTCTCCCGTTTCCAGGCTGAACACCACTGGGAATTCAAAAACAAATGAAGGCCGTCATTTTGGCTGCGGGCAAAGGCACCCGCATGCGCGAACTCACCAACGCCCTGCCCAAGCCCATGCTGAAGGTTTGGGGCAAGCCCATCCTGCAATTGATCC
>CAIMWS010000313.1 GCA_903845125.1 uncultured Verrucomicrobiota bacterium | reverse complement strand
CCGCGATCAGCGTGGTGAGCCACACCTGCGCCGCCAGCGAGGGGATTCCCGGCTCCCGCTGCAAATCGTGCTTCTGCCATTGGAAATATTGCGGATGGGCGGTGATCAGTGCCACCAGTCCGCGGCTGATCTCCCGCTTTTGCGAAGGGGTGGCAAACGTCGCCACGAAGTCGTATAGGGCCCCCTGCAAGGCTTGCATCCGGCTCCTGGCGCCCGCCTGGGCGGGATCGGCCAGGAACGGCCCCAAATCCGATGGATGTGCCGCCACCATCCCGGCCATGCCGCCCAGGTAGGAACGACCACTCTCCCCGTGGGCCAACCGCAAGGTGCCGCCCACCTCGCCCCCCATCACCAGGTCGAGGGTTCCATCCCCGTCGAAATCGGCGAAATCCACGATCGGCCCGTCGGTCAGCGCATGCAGATCCAGGTGGGAATAACCAGGACCGGTGACGCTGAAGGTGCCCGTCCCCGGCAGCCGGGGCGCGTTGCCGCTGCCGGTGTTGATCCGGAATTGGATGTTGCCCCAGTTGTAGGAATCGACCAAATCCGGCACCCCGTCCTGGTTCAGGTCGGCGATGCGCACGTTCAGGTTGTAAGAACCCTCCACCGTTCGCCGGTCCACATCCAGGGCTGCCACCGGCGCGGCGAAGACCGGCCCCGCCCCGCCGCCCACGTTATAGGCCACCTTCACCGAGCCCGACGACGCGCCGGTGATCACATCCGGCCGGCCATCGCCGTTCCAATCGGCAACTTCAGCGCGCAAATCATCCACCCGAAAGTCCCCACCCGCTTTGGCCTGCGCCACCACCGGTTCAGCCAGCACCGGAACGCCCGCGGCAGCCGCCAGGTTCCGTGCCCAGCGCACCTTGCGGTCCTCGGCGATCACCACCAAATCCCGCCGCCCGTCGCCATCCATGTCGCCCCAGGCAAGCGCGACGCGCCCCTTGCCGGATTGCAGCTTCCGTCCGCCCGCTACCACCGCCACCCCGGCCGCAAACACCGGGGCCTGGGCCGTGCCGGTGTTCCGGAACCAGGTCACCCCGCCATCCGCCCCCGCCAGCAAATCCAGCCGTCCATCACCGTCCCAGTCCAGGGCTCGCGGCGTCACCGCGGAAGTGAAGCGGATCGGCTCGCCGCCGGCCCGCAGTTCGGACAATCCAGTGAAACTGGTAGTGGCCCATACCCCGGTGAGTTGGACAACCTTCACCTGCATGGCCGCCGTCGATTTTCCTCCCCGACCATCGCTCAGCGTGAACGTGAACTGGTCCCCGCCCACATAGCCCCGGGCCGGGGTATAGGTGAACGTCCCATCCGGATTCAGCGTCGCCGTGCCGTGCGCCGGTTGGGTGTGATTCGAAACCGTCAACGGGTCATTTTCCACATCATAGACACCGAATAGCACGCTGGGGGTGCGCGTTTCGGTGTTCGCCTCGGCCGTCGCATACCGGTCCCTGGCCTGCGGGGCCACGTTCGGAAACGGATCCGGCAGCCACCGCGTCGTCACGCTGCCATCCTCGCCTGGACCAACCGCGGGCACTTCCATGGCTGCCTGCCCCACCCCCACTCCCAACCAGCAACCCAAACAGGCCAGGTGAATTATGGCCGCCCCCCGGCGGCCCATCGGAGGAATATGAACGATTTCTTTCATGCGGTGCATTTCATTTTGCCCCAGCCTGCCAGTTCCCCCCGACGATGATAGGCAAATTATTCCCGCGTTTTCCGTCTCCCCGGCTCGTTTTGCATCTTTTTTTCATAGACTGACCACGGTTGTCATAGCCCTGATGGCACAATGGCGGCATGAATAAAATCGACTGGAACCAGCTGATGAATTGCCAGGGCGGCGATGAAGACAGGCCTGGCACGACACATCCCTGTCTGTTTGTGCCAGAATGCGATTCTTCAAACGAACTGGCCTCGTTTGTCGATGAGTTAGGCGGCCAACTGGCGCAAGCTCCGGCTTGTTTGACCCTTCGTTTTGTGGGCATTCACCAGATGAATCCCGATCCAGCCCTGCTGGTGTATGAAACTGTCAAAAGCCGGCCGGAAGGGACCCGGATCGTAACCGAGGCTCTTTCCCCGCTCCTCAATGGCAGCGTGCTGGTGTGGCTGGCAGGCGATTGCCGACGGATCCGGTCCACTGCCTGGCTCTATTTCCAGCGTTCGGTCCGCAGGCAATCCCCGCTTCCTTGGGAGGCCGAGGACCCCTGGCGTGATGCCGCACATGGATCGACCCTGCTGGAAATGGATCACCACACCGTCATTCGCTTGTTGAGCCATTATCTGCCCATCGAGGAATTCGCAGACAAAGTCATCACCCCGGGGGCTTTGAACGAATTTTGCCTCCTGGAAGAGGCGCCCCACCGGTTGGCCAAACCACACCCAGGTAAAAATGAGCCATGGAAATCAGGTAAAACCATGATCTTGGGGGTCAAACGAACCTGGTTTATCGACACCAATGATAAGGGCGGATTCACCCTCAAAGGGGGCTGGCCAACGGCTATGATGAAGAAGGACCCCCAACTGCGCCAGGAGGATATCGGTTTCAATTTCCCCACCAAGGAAGCCTTGGTAAAACACCTCAAGGGCCCGCACTTCCGCCTGGAGCCAAATACGGTCATCCTGGACGGGGAAGAGATTGTCAGGGGATGAATCCGGCAGGACATCACTCACCTCGAAACCCAGGTCCCACCAACTTGGGAAAAGTGTCTGCCAGCCTTTATCAACCGGCAATCCCAGCCGAATTGAATTGTATATTCCATTCATTGTGAGCCGCTTATGGCTGAAACCCTGGCAACCAAAAAATCCTTCACCTGCACCAAGGCTCGGACGGTATTTGTCCCACCCACCCAGGTATGATCCTGGGTATGAAACTTGGATTTTGGGATTGGATGAAACAATCGAATGAGCGGGTGCTCGCCTGTTTTGGCGGAGCCCAGCTCATAAAAAGTCTCGATGGCCGGTTGGAATTGCGCGGAGGTTCCAGCCAGGACCGCTTGGCGGCCAAGGAGTGGATGTCTCTTTTTTGTCATGAAGCGGTTCCGGTGGACCGTCCACCGCTGAGCCAAAACTGAATTAAAAACTGCCTGCCCCCCTGGGATGGGGCCTGGTTTCGATGAATGTCACCCGGTTTTTAATCAGATATTCTAATGGTATTAATTCGGATATATACTATCTTGACCGCTACCTTGCGCCAGGTTGTTTGCCGGGCCTTATAGGGACAAATGAACCCAAGTCCTCAGGGGCAAAATTGGCATCCCTGGCGAACCCGAGCAATATAGTTATAAATCACTTATAAAGAGATATTTATAAAAAGTTTTTAACCTTTTTCAGCCCCGGGAAAAGGCCGGAAAAAAGTTGCTTCCTGAGCCTGGTTGGCTTAGTTTTATATACGTGACGCTGATGGTGGAATTCTAAGGAGTTTTTCGGCTTAGCGTTCTTGCAGGCGGATCAGACTGGATGAAAAACGGTCTTGGGTTTGGTTAAGGCAGGATAAGGTAAACACCTAGTCTAATTGAATTATGCATCTGTTGGGCGACAGACCGCGTAATAATAAGGAAAGGACTCGCTCCTAACTTGGTTTTGAGCACCTTGATGGACGGGGATGCCCCTAAGTCGAGGTCGGCGGATTCTTTCGGCAAGGCTAGAGGCCTGTAAGCTAAAGGCACAACCGTGATTTATTGCGGTTGTGCTTTTTTTAAGCCCACCCGAAACTCTCTGATGGGAATTATGGCAATAAAGCACATGTTATCTAAACTTCGCCAAAAGGTAAAAGTCTCCTTTTTGTGTGCCGTATCCCTGGCCGGATTGGCGGCGGTGGCTTTGGAAATGAAGGACTGGGTTCCCTCCCCTCTCGGCTCCATCCTTTTCCTTTGGTTTCTGATGCTGCTCAGCATCGGCATCATCCTGAAAGGAACCGAAAAAGCCATCCGTTTCCAGGAGGAGGAAAGCCAGAACCTGGATTTGGAAAAGGCCCGACCGAATCTGGGCCTTGATGAAAAGCCTCCACTCTGTGCAACTCCCGCCGTTTCGTCTTTCAGTTTGCTGTCGCCGGGCATTTCAGTCCCCGGTTCCAAGCCGATGGCGAATGCTGTTTTGCCTCCATTGCGTTTCAAGCGCCAGAACGACATCCTGGCGTTTGCAGCTTGAACATGCAGTGGGCAAACCTATGGCCCCGGGATGGGTGGTTTTAAGGTTGGTGCTCCTTCAATCCAGCCGAGCGAAGCCAGGAATTTATCGGCTTCGATCAAGGTCAGGGTGAAGTGAATTCCCTGATTGAAAAATCCGTGGCCCGCGTTCGGATACACGTGCGTTTCACAGCGGGCTCCGGCTCGCTTCATATCCGCCTCGAAATCGCGTAACACACTTACCGGGATAAGCTTATCCGCATCACCGAGAAACACTATGGTGGGCGGCGCTGTCTTTGAAATATGGTGCGCCGGGGAGAACTCGCGGTAACGGTCCAGGACCCGTTGGTGCCCCCACTGGCCCGGACCATTGTTGAAAACGGGATTGAAAAGCACCAGTGCCTGTGGCCGACAGGAAACTTCCAGGTCGTCTGCCGGGTCATCCTGGCCGGGAACCAACGCCGTGAAGGCCGCCAGATGTCCGCCAGCCGAACCGCCGGCGCCGGCTATGCGTTGGGGATCAATCCCCAATTCGGCCGCATGGGCACGGACATAGCGCACGGTGGATTTGGCGTCCGCGCAACAAACCGTTGGCGGTCCGGAGTCCCCTTTGGGAATCGTCCGGTATTCGGCCCGGATTCCCACCATGCCCCGCGCTGCGAAATACTCGCTTTGCCGGCGGAATTGCTCCGGTGTGCCGCCCACCCAGCCACCGCCGAAAAAGAAAATGATCGCTGGTCGTTTATCTTGAGCCTTCCAGCCGGCTGGCTTCTCAACCCACAGTTTCAGTTCCCGGCCCCCCACCCGCTTATAGACCAGCGCTTCCGCAGCGTTTTTGGTGCTGATTATCGCCTGGGGAACCACCGCATGGCCCTTCCCAGCGGGCCCTGCGCTTGTTTCTTCAGCCTTTAACACAGCCTGAAACGCCAGCCAAGTGCAGACGATAAACTGAAGCCTCTGCATTCTCGTCCAGTCTCCCCACCGGAAATCAGGATTGCCCATTTGTTACAGCCATTTTCTCCCCGGGATGGAGGACGACCGGAACCTCGAATTGGATCTTGCAGCCAGTTCCGTTGGGCTCCAACGTGATTTTCACCGGGTTCTGCGCGTTGGAAACCGTAACCGTCACACTGCCCGGCTTGAGGGGCATCCCCAAAGCCAGCTGGCTGATGGCCAGCCGGCCATGCTCCACCCGGATATCCACCGCCATAGGATTCTGCTGCTGGTGGAAAACACCCCAGCTGTCCGCCACGCAGAAAAAGGCCTGGCACTGGTCCGCCACAAAATGTTTGGGCGCGAAAGCCAGTAATCCGGCGGGAGCGTCATATTCGCAACCGGTGAGTGCCGTCAATAGCGACCAGGACGACATCGCCCGCGCATAATGACCACCACATTCGATTTCATTCCACGGATTGCGTCCGATGGGGGGCCGCGGGATGCCATCGTAGCGATCCCGGGCGCCTTTGATAATGGCCAGGCCTTCCTCGACCATGCCTTCGTAGATGAGATGTGAGGCAACCTGATATTCGATGCCGGTCCAAACCTCGTCTGAATAAAGCATGACACCGGCGGGACGTCCATCCCTGGGCCAGGTGCAGATCAGCAACCCCTTGTCCCTGGCCCCGGCGAAAGCCCGCGGCATATGCTTCCAATTCGTCAGATCCGGCACCCAGTTGTATTTGAACACCGAGCGCAAGGCGGTGCGGACCAGGTCTTTGGGCAGGATATATCCCAGCCCCAGCTGGTGGGCCCACCATTGGCCAATGAGCTGGTCGCTCATGCACCCCGGCCCAACCTCGCCGGATCGTTTCAGATAGTCCGGCAAGTGTTGTTGGAAGTACTCACCGTTCCAGCACAGTTCAACCAATTTTTTCTGGCCTGCCTCAAAGAGGCCATGGAATCGGCTGGCAGTGGCAGTATCGCCCAGGCGGCGGGCCCATTCCTCCCCGGCCCGCAAAGCGGCCAGGTAATAACCGCTGATGAAGGTGGTGACACCGTGCAAAGCTTCGTCATAGGTGTTCCATTGGTCATCCTCCAGGATGCCCCGTGGCTGGCCGCCGTTGCGGGCGGCGTCGCGGCCCACCAGGTATTCCACCCCCCGTTTAACCGCCGGCCAATACTCGCGCATCCAGGCCTCGTCCGGGTGGTTCAAGGCCTCGCGCCACGCTTTCAGAATGCAGCTGGCGTGCCCGTCCGCGAATGGCTGCTCCCCGGTGGGATGGGGAGGCGAAGGCACGTCGGTGCGGTTATTGACGCCCCCGTCCGCCCGTTGCTGGTGCTGGAAATCGATGCGGCGCATGTCCCGCTCCAAATCGGGGAACAAACGCGCCAGGGTTTGCTCATAACCCCATACATGGGTGCAGGTGGGCTGGCAGCAACCGTTGGAGCCCTCCCAGCCATAGACATCGCCATTGGCGATGCGGAAAACCACGCCGATATGCCGGATGATGCTGGCCTGGGAGCTGACACAATCGAGCAGCCAGTACGGCAGGGTGCTGTCGTAAAAGGTGCGCCGGAATTTTTCGGTCAGCTTCCGGTAATGATCGAAATTCCGGGCCGCATCCTGAAGGACCCCGGCGCAATCCGGCCACACCGTGGCGTAATGACATCCCATCCAGGTCCCAGCTCCGTTGTATTTATTGGGGAAGTGCCAGGTCAGCAGGAATGGCACTTCCACAGTTTGTCCCGCCGGAACGGCAACCTGGCTGGCCAGGGCGGTATTCGCGGTCTGGCCAGGCGGCGTCGGAGTGCTGGAACCACCCGCTTCCGCCGTGAAACGGCCGTGCTGCCGGAATTCATCCCAAGCCGCAGCCCAATCATGGAAAGCCAGGCGCGCCGAGGCCTGGCCCCCCAGGACCGCCAGCCCCATCTGGCCAAATCCCGGCGCATTGGCGGGCACTCCCGGGCCGCTCTCATAACGGACGCCCAACAACTCACAGACGGTGGCGTAGGCCTGCTGGCGGGCGCCCACCAGTTCACTCTGAGCGGGCGCCAGAATGGCTCCGGCGGCCAGGATCACCTTCCCCTGCCCATAGGCACACACAATGGCTTTCCGGCCGTTGCTCAGGACGGTGGATTGCGCATCGGGTTTTAACTGGAGTCCCTCAAATTCCAGCCGGGCGGGAGCCCTTCCGGAGGCCTCCACCGGCCGGATCCGCCGGAACCGGGCAGGCAGCAAATCATCCAGCACAAACAAAACCGCCTGGTTGGCGGGTAGGTCGGAAAACTCGATCTGATCGATATTGATGTGGCCCCAGGGCCCGGTCTGTTCATCCACGATTTCCAAACGGGCCTGCTGGCCGGCGAATTCCCGCACATCCCAGGCGGCTGGAAGCAATTTCTCCTCATTCCGGCCCGCAGCAGCCCGCACTTTCTGGCCGTTGATGATCAGGCGTATTTGAGTGGTCTGCTGATCGCCTCCGCCCACCAGGAACCGGATGTAATGGCGCTCAATCTTGAACTCCGGGCTCACCAGCCGCCCGGTGGTGTCATCCCCATTCAAATAGGTGTTCACCAGGCCTTTTCCGAGGAATCCGGAAACCCGCTGTTGGTTGGGCAGCGTTCCGGTGGCCGGGTGCGCGCCAAAGGCGGCGCCTTCCACTTTCCAAGGGCCATATCCGTTTTCAAAGTCGGCAAATACGATGTCCGGTCTTGGCGCCGTTTTGGCAGGCGGCTCGCCACCGGTGGCTTCGGCATAGAATTTCAAGAGCGGCACCTCGCCCCCGGAAAACACCAGGGTGGCCCCCGCTTTGACCGCCTCCCGGGCATTGGCCAATAACTGCTCCGAGGTGTTTTGTTCAATATCCTCCCACCAAATGGCGGTTTTGGCAGCCGCACCATCCTTCATCGGTGGCAAGGCGCGCACGTCCTCGGTGAGTTGAATGGTGAGATTGGCCGGACGATCATTGGGCGGCTCCAGCAAACCACGCAAATTGGGCCGGATGCTGATGCACACCGACTGCTCCAGGTGGCCAACTGCCGACGGTTTCGCCTTGAGCAGGATCCCGCTGCCGCCATCGATCCGCATCCGTTCCATATAATTGGCCCCGAAGTTAGGATGGCGGTTGCCCTGGATCTGGCCCCGCGCATCGTAGCCGATGGCATTCTGCAGGAATGCCCCCAAGGAAACCTCACAAGCCTCGCTGGCCGGATTGTGGATGCGAAAAATGAAAAAGGCCGCCGGGATCGAGGAAAGTTTGGTTTCCAAAGGGGCGAACGGCGTGAAAGCGGTCAACTCCACCTGCACCGGCAGCCGTTCATCGATGAACCGCAGGCTTGCCATGGGATACTCCCCGGTCATTTCGATCCGCTTGACGCCCGGCCAGCCCGGCCCCCCGGTGGTCTGCAAAAGGCAGGCCTGGCCGCGCCATTGGAGAGCAAAGTGGCAAGGCAGGTTTCCATCCCGCAGCGTATTGAAAAGCTGCCAGGTCGTGAACTGGCCATCCGCACCGATTTCAAAGTTGCCGGTGCCAATGCCGCCCAAATGCAGGCGCGCATCAGTGTGGCGGTCGGACTGGTAAAGGCGCGGGCTGGCTGGTTTCGTCAACTCGGCGCGCCAGCGCTGCAATTCCGAAGCATCGCCCTGCTGGTTCAACCAATCTCCCCATGCCTGGGTACCCAGCAAAACGGAGGCCGACCCAGCCCCCATCCAGTTAAGGAATTCCCGGCGGTTCATGTCCGATGCCGATGGGCCGCAGCCACCTGAACAATTGCATTTGCGCTTCATATGAGTTTCCAGATCATAAACGAGCCGCACGGCGATACAATGAAAACCCTTGGCCGGCGCGGCGTGGAACGGGATAATTCACCGTTCACCGCGGGCGGTTCGGTGAGTCATCGGCAAAAGAAAAAACTCCCTTGCTCAATGGAAAGGGAGTTTTGCGAAAAACCTAAGTACCGGGATTACTTGCCGGTTTTGGCCTTTGCCCTGGCTTGATGCACCTGGGCGGCCACTTTCAGCCGCAGGCCGTTGAGCCGGATGAATCCGGTGGCATCGTCCTGGTTGTAGGATTTGGTCGGGTCCGCCTCCATGGTGGCAATGTGGGGATTGTAAAGGCTCAGCGGCGACTTGCGCCCGGCGGTGATGATATTGCCCTTGTACAATTTTAACTTCACCGTGCCGGAAACGTTCTTCTGGCTTTCCGTGATCAAGGCTTGAATGGCCAATCGTTCCGGGGCAAACCAGAAGCCGTTGTAAATCAAGGCGGCATATTTCGGAATCAAGGAATCACGCAAGTGCATGACTTCGCGGTCCATGGTCAGGCTTTCCATCTGGCGGTGGGCAAAGTGCAGGATGGAACCGCCCGGAGTTTCATAAACGCCGCGGGATTTCATCCCCACAAAACGGTTTTCCACCAGGTCCACCCGTCCCACACCGTGTTTGCCCCCCAATTTATTGAGGGTTTTCATAACCCCCAGGGGATTCAAGGATTTGCCGTTGACGGCGGTGCAGAGACCTTTTTCAAATTCCAGAGTCACGTATTCCGGTTTATCGGGGGCATCTTCCGGTCCCACGCTCAGCTTATACATTTCCTTGTGCTCCGCGGCGGAGGCATCCAGCCACGGATCTTCCAGGATCCCTGCCTCGAAAGAGATGTGCAGGAGGTTGCGATCCGTGGAATATGGTTTTTTGGCGCTGGCTTCGACGGGGATTTTTTTATCGGCGCAATACTGGATCATCTCCGCTCGCCCGGGGAATAGCGCCCGGAACGAGGCATCGCGCCAGGGGGCGATCACCTGCAATTCAGGAGCCAGCGAGGCCGCCGTAAGCTCAAAGCGAACCTGGTCGTTGCCTTTGCCCGTGGCGCCATGCGCAATGCATTCCGCCTTTTCCTGACGGGCGATTTCCACCATGCGCTTGGCGATCAGCGGCCGCGCAATGCTCGTGCCCAGGAAGTATTGGTTTTCGTAAATGGCGCCACCCTGCAGCATGGGGAAGATGAAATCCCGCGCAAACTCCTCTGCCAAATCTTCAATGTAAATCTTCGAAGCTCCGGAACGCAGCGCTTTTTGCTTCAATCCTTTCAGCTCTTCCTCCTGGCCGATATCGGCGGTGAAACAGATGATATCCGCCGTATATTTTTCTTTCAGCCAGGACAAGATGACCGAGGTGTCCAAGCCGCCTGAATATGCCAATACGATTTTCATAGTTACTTTGATCTCAATTTCCAATTCAACCAGGGGTATTCAAAGCCAAGACGCCTTTGGAGAAAAGCCAATTTTCAAAGATGCCCACCTCCCGGCGTTTCCGCCAACGGCGCAGCCTGACCATTTCCCCGTAAAGGGTAATCCAGGGACGACCGCCGGCCCGATTAATCGCCAGTCGTCGCCGTGGCAATTTTCCGCAGGTAATCGAAGGTGAACAAACCCGTGTTATGCCCATCCTCCCAAACCGGCTGGATGGCATAGCCACCCACCAATTGGATGCTGCGCAGCTGGAACGACCGGGCATTCAACGGTTTCTGCGGTCCTCGATGGATGCGCCCCATGACGTCCGGCTCCCCCTGGCACCCCGCGCACGGGCAAGACCGACGCAGCGCGTCCAGGCGGATGTAGCTCTCGCTGGCATTGTCCCATTTGATGGCTATTTCAGAACCAATCACCTGAATATCCACCGGCTTGCTCATACAGCTTTCCTGGCGGGTTTGCCCGCTGGCGCCGTGATCGGTGCCTTCGATTTAGCCCCAAGGTTGTTCTCAATGCAGTCCAGCAAATCCTTTAAATTGACCGGTTTGGCCAGGTAAGGGAAACCGCCGATCATCCCCCCGTGAGCCGCGATTTCCTCCCGGCGCACGGCGGCGGTTAAAAACACCATGGGGATGTTTTTTAAAACGGGATTGGCCACCATCCGCGAAGAAAGATCGCCACCATCCATCCCCGGCATCATCACGTCCAGAATGATCAGATCTGGCTTGAATTCCTTCGCGGCACTAACAGCCGTTGCGGGATCGTTCACTTCGCTCACCTCAAAGGTGCCCGTGGCCTCAAGGTTCAGTTTGACAAGCTGGGTGAGCGCTGGTTCGTCGTCAACGATCAATATTTTACGTTTTGTCATGGGTCTTGGTTTTCAAACAAAGGGTGGCTTTGACCCCGCCTTCGGGCCGGTTGCGGATATCGATGTTTCCGCCGTGGAGTTGGATGATGTTGTGAACAACCGTCAATCCCAAGCCAGTCCCTTCGCCAGCCGGTTTGGTGGTGAAAAACGGATCGAAAATTTTGCTGATCTGGTCACTGGGGATCCCGCACCCCGTATCCAGTATTTCGGCCACCACGTAGCTTTCTCCTGAGGCGCTTCTTCGGCGATTGCCCGCCTGATTGAGGGTTAGGCATTGGATTTCCACAACCCGCGTTTTAACGGTCAAAGTGCCGCCTTTGGGCATGGCCTGGATGGCATTTAAAAACAGGTTGATGAAAACCTGCTCCATTTTATTGCAGTCCATGGACACCGCCGGCAATTCAGTGGCGAATTCCCGTTCCAGGTTGATTCCCCGCCGATTAAGCTGGAAGCGGACCAAGCGCAGCGCTTGTTCAATCACCGGGTTCAGCGACACGTCCTGCAAAAACAGTTGGTGTGCGGTGGAAAAATCCAACATCCCACGCACGATATCATCCGCCCGGCTGACAGCGATGCGCATCTGCCCAAGAACTTTGTGAATGCCATCCTGTTCTTCACCAATCTGCGAGGCCAAAAAATCAACCCCCAGCAACAGGATTTGGAGGGGATTTTTGACTTCGTGCGCGACACCGGCCGCCAGCGTGCCCACCGATTCCATTTTAGCCGCCTGGATCAAGTTCAACTGGGCGGACTTGAGATCTTCGTGCGATTGCTGCAACTCCGTCAGCGCCTTTAACAAGGACTTCTGGCTGCGCGCCAGCTTGCGGTTGGTCTTGAGCAATTCATCTTCCTGCTGCACCCGTTCAGTGACGTCGCGTGAAACCACCACCACCTTGGCGGTTGCTCCATGGGCGTCCCGAATGGCGCTGCCCTGGGATTCGATGTAACGGATGGAACCATTTTTCAGGGTGAAACGGAAAACCGCCCGCTGTCCAATCCCAGTGGCCACCGTCTCCTGGAAAACCTCCTGGATGCGGGTCCGATCCTCGGGGTGGATTTCCGCAAAGGAATTGGTGCCCTGCAATTGAACCAGGTCACCAAACAAGTGCCGGTACGATGGGCTGTTGTAGAGACGCGTCCCGTCCTTGTCCAGGACGGCGATCATATCCTGCACATTCTCGGAAATCAGCCGGAAAAATTCCTCCCGCTCCCGTAAGGTTTCCTCGATCCGTTTGCGCTCGATCGCGTAGCGGATCGACCGCGCCAGGGTTTTCCCATCGATCAATGATTTGATCAGGTAATCCTGGGCGCCCTGGCGAATGGCCTCCACTGCCAGTTGTTCATCGTCAGCCCCGGTCAACACAATGATCGGGATGGCTGGCGCGGCCTGGTGGATCAGAGTGAAGGTTTCCAATCCCTGGCTGTCCAAAAGACCCAAATCAAGCAAAGCCACCTCGTAAGGAACCTCCGCCACTAGTTCCATGGCCTGCTGGACCCGATCCGCATGGTTGATATCGCAGGAGGACAACAAGGCGTATAAATAGTGCTGAAGCAGGCCCACGAACAGCGGGTCATCTTCAACCACTAATACTTTGATTGGTTTGGGATCCATTAAACGCCTTGGTTTTCTGCCATCAGAACGGGCCCATGCCTTTATTTTGAGGGCGATTGTAAACACCACAATTTTTCTGGCAATGGGGATTTTGCGGCGCGAAACTTGGTTTGATCCGGCCGACAGATTTCCACCACTACCGGTTCTGTGCCAAGGGAAATACTCGCCGTGATCCCGGGGCAGAAACAAGCAGCGATGAACCGGGGCGCCCAACGCCTAAATCATTTTGCTTCAGGTATAGTTGACTGGTAAATTATTATGCGCTAAAGTATCCAATATGGGGCACGTGTCCATGCCTTGGGGACACTGGTGGCGAACTGCAATCATTGCAAAAACCGATGTGTAAGCAGCTAATTGCGAATGCTTTGCAGATTTTAATCCAGAAAGCGCGAAGGAGCTCATGGCAGGGAAACAGTGGCGACGGTTAAACCATTATCACACAACCATCCGGTATGGGACGAACGAGTGATGCCAAAGCGCGGCTATTGAAAGTGGCTGCCCATTTGATGCTGGAACATGGCTACGGAGGGTT
>CAIMWS010000312.1 GCA_903845125.1 uncultured Verrucomicrobiota bacterium | reverse complement strand
CCAGGCGGGCATCCGGCACCGGGGTCACATATTTGGAGTGCTTATCGATGAAGAAGGCGTAGGTATGGAAAATCGAGCCGATGCCGGCGGCGTGCAACCGGGTCACGATGCGTTGGTAGGTCTCCCAGCCCTGCGGCCATTTTTCCCGGTTCAGAGCGAAATCCCCAAACCGGAAAAAGGCGGCGCTGCCGCCGTGGTTATCGATTTGGGTGACCCCCAAACTGCGGGCCATGTCGATCCAGTCGCCGGCATTGCTTTCGGTGAGGGAACCGAAGTTGAACAGGTAGGATCCATGGTTGAACTGGATCTCATTGGCCCAGGGCCCCGCCACCTTGCAGAGAGGCATTTCGTCCGCCCCCGCCAGCACCTCCTGGAGGGCCGGCAGCATGCCCCGCATGGGCATGCCGACGATGGCAACCCGGGCGCCGGCAACGCCGAATTTCTTTTCGCAAGCGGCCCGCAAACTGTTTTGCAGGACGGGCAATTGATCCACCCGGGTGATGAGATTCAAGGATAAGGCGCAAGCCCCGAAAGGCTCGTCCGGCTTCCCTTTCAAGGTCAGCGGGGCATTGAGGAAGACCAGCGACTCCACGTTGCCGGTGACGGACTCCACCGCCAGGGCGAGGTGGGAGGGCCGCACCTCCACCCGCAGGTGGGCGGCCAGGCCCGACTCGCCAAACGCGAGCGTCAATTGCCGATCCTCCAGCACCACGCGCGTGGCGGCGATTTCCCGGCCCTGGCTGCGGACAAAAGCGCAAGCCGAGGCAACATCCCGCCGCAGGTAATCCACGCCGGTGGCGCGGTCGATGAACGCCAGGTTTTTCCCGGCGTCGGAAATGATGTAGCGGAAATGCTCGTTTTCCAGAGTGATGGGCGCCTGGTCCGCAGCGGTGAGCGCCAGGCTGCCGACACTGAAGCACAGGCTGAGCAACCAAGGCGCGGACCACGGGCACCCCGGCTGCCGGGCCTGGGGTACCGGAGAGAGCATCTGGGAAACAAGGGATCGCGGGGCATTTTTCATAAAAGCTTTATTTGACGGAGTTGGTTTGAGCGGCAGCGGCCACCGGGGTGAACAGGAAGGGGGGCAAAGTCAGGCCACCCTCCCCTTTGATGCGGAACACAAATTCATTATGCCCCATCTGGGGGAGACCGGAAATATCCAGGTCACGGGCACCGGATTTGCTGCGCTCCCAATAACCGGCGAATTGGCCGTTGCACCAAACCCAGGCGGCGGAGCCTTTGACTTCCGGGAAATACAACCGGACCGGACCGGCCGGCGGGGTTGGCAGGTGGAGATCGGCGCGGTACCAGCCAATCCCCTGGTAGCGCCGGCCATCCGGAGTGGACACCCCCTGGTGGTGCCAGCCGGCATCGAGCCGGATCGGCCGCCATTGGCCGCGGTCACAGCCAGGCTCGTACCAACGATGAACCACCCCCTCCGGCGCCGGATCCGTGCGGAACCGGCCCCCGGCGGGCAGCACCGCCAGCAAGGTGCCGCGGGAGCCGCCAGTGAATTGGAGGATGCGCCGGGCGGCCTGCAGCTGGTTGGTGCCGGAGAGCGCCCCGCCGTAGGATCCCATGTCCTGCAACAGCGCGGTGTCGTTGACGCGCGCGACCGCCTCGAGCATGCCCTGCAACCGGGCGGCAGCCTCGGCGTAGCGGCCTTCCGCCATCGCCTGGCGGGCCCGGCGCGCGGCATCCAGGCGCTCGAAATGGCCGCGGAACGCCGCCACCCGCCGCTGGAAAGGATCCCCGGTGGCCAGAGCCTCCGCCGCCTGGAGCAGCCCGGCGCAACGCTCGAAAAGCGGCCGGGAGAGGAACTGGAAAACGTCGTCCGCCGGCCCCTCCGGGCTGTAGCCCAGCGGGTAGTGGGCCGGGCTGGTCCGCAAAGCCTCCTCCAGGGCCCGGTAGTAGCCCGCCATGGGGGCGGCGGCGGGGCCGAAAAACCGCCGGGCGAAATCCGCGACGATGGTCTCCGGATCCTGGTCCAGATCCCACGCCAGGCGGGCGCGCACGTAATAGTTCAAGCCGGTGGAGAGCCAGGCCATCTGCCCCTCGTTGCTGAAGCCCCAGCCGCCCAGACTCTGCAGCAGCCGGAGATCGGAGGCGATGCCGTGGCTGCGCCAGGCCGGCCGCTGCAGATGCGACCAATCATGCGGATCATACTCATAAAAAACCTGCCCGGCCGTGAGGCCCGCCCAGCCCTCCAGCAGGCTCCGAAACTGCCGCCGCGTGGGGCAAAACTCGTCCGCGTAGGAATGCACGTCACACTGCTGGATGGAGGCCAGTTGAATCAGGACGTTCGCCTGCTTGCCGGCCACCCCCTCCGGCGGGCGGCAGCGGTTGTAATAGGCCATGGAAATGATCCAGCGCCCGGGCTCCACCCGCCCCACCCGCCCGGCCAGGTCAAACACGAACCGGAAATACGGATCGCTGAGGTCCCCCCAGCCTTCCCCTCCGTAGCCACCGTGCATCTGGGATTGGCAGGCGGCGCAGTGGCAGAGGATGGGTTCGTCTGGCGGTGAAAAAGCGAAGGAAAAGCGGCCGGGATTTTTCCGGAAATAGTCCACCACCGTGTCCGCGGCGGCCTGGATGGCCCCGGGATTGGACAGGCAGATGAAACGTTGATTGCGGGTGCCGTCCGGCTTTTGGGCGTAATACTCCGGGTGCGACGCCCAGTAACGCTCGGCCGGCAGCAAGCGGTAGGTGCTGTCGTCGGTGGGGTTTTGCAGGAACGGGCCATCGGGGCTCCAGAAGCCCGGCTGGCAAAACCGGTTGCGGCGCTTCCACTGGGCGAACACCTGCGCCTGGGTGGCGCTCACCGGCAGGTGGCCGCTATACCAGGTGTCCCGCACCCGCAGGCGGGGCCGCAGCGTGCGGCATTGGCTGGCCACCCGGATGGTGTTCGTTTTGGGCAGCACTTCCCCAAAATCCCCGGGCATGAACCACCGGCATCCCAGGTCGTGCAAAAACTCCGAGACGGCGAAATGGGTGCCCTGGTAAGGCTCCGTTTCGTTGCCGGCGAGAATGAGGAAATCCGGGCCGGTGGCGATGACCATGGCCTCCTCGTCAAAACGGGGGGTCAAGCCCGAAGGGATATAGAGCCGCATCCGGTGGGCTTCCGCGCGGGCGGCAGCCTGCCCCACGAGGATCCGCACCCCGGTGCCAGCGGTGGCCGGGTTGGTGGCGATGGGCAGTTGGACCCCGGTCATCCGCTCCAGCACCGCCTGCAATTCGGCGGCCGCTGCGCGGGCCTGTCCGGAACCGCCTTCCCCGACGACGATGACCGCCCGCCCCTGCCCGCCCTGGATCAACGCCAGGCCGGGGAGGGATCCGCTGGCGGGCGAGGCGGTCAGCCACCCCGCCAGGGCCAGCCAGAGCCAGTGGCAGGCAAGGCAAAACGCCCGGGGCCGCCCCGGAAGGTCCGGTTTGGAAATCGCGGTTGAAAAGGCCATTGTTTCAGGTCGGGACATACCAACAGTAAGGCCCCACCCGGCGGCGGAAACAAGCCCAAATTCAGGATCGCTGGAGGGAACGAATTGGCCCGGGCTTCCGGACGACCGGGCGGGGGAGCCGGGAAAATGCCGCGAACCGGATTGGGCGGCCAGGCCCTCGCTCCGCCGAGCGCGTGAAGTTCCCGTGCGCCCCCCCGGAGTTCCGCTTGCCCAACAGAGCCAGGGCAGCCATAATGAAGGGGTCATTCGATGGCCGCTCAACACCCAGATACGCCGGAGGCTGCACCGAGGCTGGAAACCGCCTCCGGGGAAAGCTGGCCGCTTTTAAGATCCTGTTCCCTGGGACGTTCCACCGCCAACCAGATCGTCCTGCCGGACACCAAAGTGTCCCGGCGGCACGCGCTCATCCACGCCCAGGGCGAAGAGGAATACTGGCTGGTGGACCTGGGCAGCAGCAACGGCACCTACGCCAATGGCCGCCGGGTGACCCAGCCGATCCGGCTGAACAATGGCGACCTTATCACCATGGGGGATGTGCGGCTGGTTTTCCGGCAGTCCACACCGCGCGGCACGGTGAACCTGAGCGCCCTGTCCGGCGCCACCGCGTACGAAATCAAGACCACCCCCTGCTGGCTGCTGCTGGCGGATATCGTCGGATCCACCCAACTGGCCAGGGATTGGCCGCCGGAACAGCTCTCCATGGTGGTGGGCCAATGGCTGGCGGAGGGGAAGGAAATCATTGAGCGCCACCGCGGCGGCATCAATAAATTCCTGGGGGACGGTTTTCTGGCCTTTTGGCCCCAGCAGGAAAACACCCGGCCGGCGGTGGCGGAAGCCTTGCAAGCGCTGAAAACCCTGCAAGCCAGGGCCCACCTGCCCTTCCGCGTCGTCCTCCATTTTGGCGAGGTGGCCCTCGGCGGGCCGGCCTCCCTGGGGGAGGAAAGCCTGATGGGCCGGGATGTGAATGCCGTGTTCCGGATGGAGAAGCTGGCCGGGAGCCTGCAGCAGCCCCGCCTGATGAGCGCCGCCGCCCAGGGCCAGCTACAATCCCTGGTCCCCACGGAGGAGATCTCTTCCCACATCCTCCCCGGATTCGATCAGCCGGACCGGTTTTTTTCCTTTTGATCGCCTCCGGGCGGTCAGCCCCATTTTTGTTCATCCCCGGTTCGTGGTTTGCCGGCTGGCACAACGGCGATCACAGCCCGGCGCCGCCCCGTGGTTTTTTCTTGCGCGGGAACGGCAGCGCCGCACAGTAGCGGAGCATGAGACTGCCCATCCTAAGCACACGGGAGCCGCACCAGGCGGCCCGCTCCAGCCATCCCAACCGCCCAGACCGGCCGCCCCGGCCAGCCCCCCACTCCTGGCCGTGGCGGGTGGCGCTCACCAGCCTGCTGGCCTGGGTACCGCTCCAGGCCCGGGCCGCGGAGGAACCCTTTGCGGCGGCGCTGGCGGAGGCGGAGCGCACGCCCTCCCAGTTCCAAACCGCCCGGCAGCGCCAGGCAGCGGTAACGCTGTTCACGGCGCTGGTGGGGATCCCCAGCCCGAGCGGGGCGGAAGGGCCGCTGCGCAATTACCTGCGGGGCTATCTCACCGCCCTGGGCGCCCGCGAAATCCGGCTGGCCAAACCGGAGGCCCCCCGGATGAACAACCTTGTGATGGAATTCCCCGCCTCGCCGGGCCTGGCGGACCAGGGGGCGATCCTGCTCAACGCCCACCTGGACACCATCAGCGCCCTCCGGTGCACGCCGGAGGGGATGCGCTACGACGCCGGCCAGGGCGATTTTTACCACGAAGGGGAAAACCAGCCCGGACGCAGCTCCTCCTTTGGCGCCGACGACAAGGCGGGTGTAACGGTGATTGTATCGGCGCTGGCGGCACTGCAAACCAGGCCGCTGAACCAGAGCATCGGGAACCCGGACGGCCGCGCCCGGAGCGCCGCCCACCGGCGGATCCTGGTGGTATTGACAGCCGAAGAGGAGACGGGCTTTAAAGGGGCGAAACACCTGGCGCAATATTACCCGGAACTCTTCGCCGGAGTGGAGGTCTCCCTGACCTTCGATGGCCCCCTGGAATTCGATTCCCACTACCCGAAAGACTCGTTGGTGGTGGTGGTCCAGGAGGCCAGCGCCGCCACCCAGCCGTATCGCCATGTCCTGGAGCTGGTGGGCCAGGCCTGCGGGGAAATGAAAGTGAGCCACGGCCGCACGGAAACCGGCCTGGGCATGGGCGATTTCGAGGCCTTCCCGGCAGCGGCCCACGCCGGGCTGCACCTGCGGAGCCCGCAGCGCGGGCTGCACGCGCGGGAGCGGGTGAAGGTGGCGGACTTGATCCGGCACATCGATCTGCTGGAATACCTGCTCCTCAACTATGATGCCAAACAGTAAGGCGGCGCGCCTTTCCCTCATCCCGGCCGCGCTCCTGCTGGCCGGGCTGGCCGGGCTGGCTGGGCTGGCTGGGGCGCCCGCCGCCCCGGCGGGGGAGGCCGGGCCGCCCGCCTCGGAGGCGCCTTGGCAAGTGCTCGCGGCCACGCGCCTGGGTGTGGCGGGCGCCAGCGACGCGGTGGTGGGAGCGCGGTTCCAGGGCGATGGCACGCTGGTGCTGGCGGTGAATGGCGGACCCGGGTTCCGGCGGCGGGTCAAAGCACCCGCACTGGCACGCGGGACGCCCAAGGTGGATGGCTGCATCCTGCGGGTGAGCGCCGATGGCCGGAAAGCCCTGAATTGCGAGTGCGTGGCGGCCGAAATCCACGACCTGGCCGTCGACGGCAACGATTGCCTGTATATCGCGGCGGGCCGGGACGGCCTGCTCAAGCTCGATCCGCAGGCCAGCCGGGTGCTCTGGCGGCAGCCGCTCGCCGATTGCCGGCGGGTAGATGCCGCCGGGGACGGCCATTGCGTGGCCCTGGCGGGCAACGAGGTGAGCCTTTTCGATCCCTCCGGCCGGCGCCTGGGCCCGGCCAGCCACCGGGGAACCACCTGCGATGTGTGCCTGGACGGCGCCTCGCGCACGGTCATCCGCTGCGGCTACCGCGCCGAGCCGGCCGGGGCGCCGGCGGCGGCCCGCACGGTCGAGATCTGTTTCCTGGAAGGCCTGGATTACGAGGGCCGCCCGAAGTGGTCGGATTATGATGCCCCCCCGGACTACGATTGGGCCCGCTTCCTGGCCCAGACCCAGGTGTCCGACACCCGGGCCAGCCGGTGCGCGATCGGGCGCGATGGCAAGCTCTACGTGGCGTTCCAGGTGCGGGATGAGCACCACGCCGGCCGTTGGCGCCCCGGCAGGAAGGGGTCGCCGGGTCAGGAAACCCGGCCGGCCATGCCTGGCGGCCGGGCGGAACCGGTGCGCATTGTGGGGGGCGATGCCTGCCACCAATTTTTCGGCAGCGAGCCGGGGCCGAAGGCCTTTTTCACCCGGTATGACCCCGCCACCGGCGAATGTGAGCTGGGCCAGCAATTTTGCGGACGCCGGGCGGATGGCCAGGCCGGAGCCGTTTTTGTGGAACAGGGTGAAATCCACGCGGACGCCGAAGGGCGCGTGTTCCTGGCCGGCACGGCGGAAGCCGGCCTCCCCCTCAATCCGGGCGGCGGCCCGGTGGATGAGGGGGGCGATTTCCTGCTGGTGATGGCGCCGGATTTCCAGGAACGCCTGGGCTGCCTCCGCCTGGCTTCGAAGCGGGGCACGGCCCGGGCGGTGGACACCCGGCTGACCCCCGGGAGCCTGAAAACCGTTTACGGCGGCCAGGGTCTCCCAGCGGGCCTGCTGGTGAAAAACCCAGCCCCGCCCGCCACGGCCCTGGTGAAAACCGGCCGCCCGGCTGACGACGCCTTTTTTGCGCTGCTGGAAAAACCGATCAAAGCGCCCTCCCTGCCGGTCCCGGTGACGGTGGATCCGCGGATTGAGCTGGTCAGCATTATTTTCCACCTGGCGGGCAATCCCGAATATAACGCCAGTGAAGTCACGAACTATGTCGCCGCCGTGGACCGTTATTTCCAGCCCTACGCCAACCACCCGGCGGTTGAGATGGCCCGCCAGCTGCGCAACGGCCGCGGCATCGCTTTCGACGCCCCCATGAGCCTGGCCATCCGTATCCGGGAGGTGCCATCCCTGGCGGGCCGGGTGCCCTGGGATCCGCCCCCGGCCGGCTTGGACCACCGCTGGGTGCGGGAGGACATCCTGGCTTTCACCGCCGCCGCCCGCGCCTTTGTGAAGGATGCGGATTTCGAAAAATTCTTCGCCGCGCAGCAGCCGCTCTACGACCAGGCGGTGCGGAACGCCAAAACGCTGCTCGCCCGGGAAACCCGGTGGGAGTGGTTCAGCCAGTTTTTCGGCTCGAACGCCCAGGCCCGGCTGAACGTGGTCCTCGCCCTGATGAACGGCCCCGGCAATTACGGGCCGAGCTTCCAATCCGGCGGCCAGGAGGAGTTTTACAGCATCCTGGGGGTGTGGCGGGTGACGGAGGAGGGCCAGCCGATGTTCGACCAAACGGTGCTGCCCATCCTGGTGCATGAGTTCTGCCATTCCTACGTCAATCCGCTGGGCCAGCAATATGCCGCGGAACTGGAGGAGCCGGGACGCAAATGGTTCGCCCGGGTGGAAGCCCGGATGCGCAGCCAGGCCTATGGGCACTGGCTGACCATGATCAACGAAAGCGTCGTGCGCGCCTCGGTGATCCGCTACCAGGCCGCTGCGCAGAGCCGTTTTGCCACCGCCTTTTACATCAACTCGGAAGTCAACAACGGTTTCCTCTGGATGGAAGACCTGGTGAAGCTGCTGGGTGAATACGAGCAGCAGCGCCAGCGGTATCCCAATCTGGCCGTTTTTTACCCGCGCATCATCGACTTTTTCAAAACCTGGCAGGCGCCATAAGCTGCTTGCCAGCTGATGGCCCCCACTGGCGCCAACCCCCGGTTCAGAAACGATCCGAAAGAGCTGGCTTTGGTGGAGGCACGAGGCGGCCGGTTCACCGGCTTTGAATGCAAGCGGGGCGAAGGCCCGGCGCGGGGCGCCCAAACTTTCCCGGCCGCCTACCCAGGCAGCACCGCGGAGGGGATGCGGCCGCAGTATATGTGGGCCTGGGCAGTGGTGACTGGTGGAACGAGGCTCAGGCCTTCCCTGGGAGCTCCAGGCCGGCTACGGCTCCGCCGGGCCCCGCCAGGCGCTGCCGCCGAAGGTGGAGATATAGAGCCGGCGGCCATTGAGCGGGTCGACCAGCACCCGCTGGATGTTGGCAAAAGGCAGTTCCTGGAAAGCCTCCCAGGTGCGGCCGTCATCCCGGGAAAGCCAGAGCCCCGCCCCGGGCGCGCCCTCGGTGAGGGTCATATAGATCCATCCGGGGTGCCCAGGATGAAAATACCCGCCGAAGGTCTGGCTGCCCTGGCGGCCGATCCGCTGCCAGGTCTGGCCGCCGTCGCGGGTCCGGTAAAGGCCGCCGGATAGATCCCCCCGGCCCGCATCGCACGCCCCCACGAGCAGGTCGCGGCTGTCCAGCGGGTTGACGGATACATCCTTGGGGTAAAGCAACCGCGGGGTGAACTCGATTTTCTGCCAGGACTCGGCGCCATCCGCGGAGCGGTACAGCCCCACCCCCTCGGGCAGCAGCGGCTGGCCCACGGCGGCGCGGCGGGCGCAAATCATCGCCAGCAAGGTGCCGTCCGGGTGCCGGATCACACGGGAGACCCGCAGGTTATCCGGGTGGCCCAGGCCGCGGTTCTTCGGCGCCCAATCCCGGCCATCGTTGGTCGATTTATACACCCCCGCCAGGAATACCCCGGCATAGAGCGTCCGCTGGCCGGCCGGGCTGCGCGGGTCGAGGACAATGGCGGTCACGGGCCGGGCGGGCAGGCCGCGGGCCTCCGGCTTCCACGTGGCGCCGAAGTCCCGGGAGACGCACACGCCGCCGGGGCCGTTATGCCCGTGACGGCCGGAAATGATGTTGTCGTTGGGGATGTCGTGGACATCCGAGAACGCGCCCCAGAGCAGGCCCGGGCGGCCGGGGTCGAAGGCCAGCTCGTAGCAGGTGTTGCGCCAGGGCGCCCAGGACCGGGGATCCCACCAGATCCAGGTGCGGCCTTGGTCCAGGGACCGGGCGAGGCCGATGTCCGTGTAGGCCAGGTAATGGCGGTTGGGCTCATGGGGATCGAGGTAATAGTTCCAGGTGGTGGTCACCACCAGCCCGTTGCACACCCACGCGCTGCCCGGCTTGGGCGTCACCCCCGGCGCCGGGTAGATGTCGCCGTTGAACCACGTCCGGCCGCCGTCGTGGGTGATCTGGCAGTCGCTGCGCACCTGGATCAGGCGGTTGGGATCGGTATTGCAGAGCGCGGCGCCAAATGGCGTTTCGCCCCCCTTGAAAGACTGCCCGGTGGAGGCGGTGACGTAGTTGGGGGCCACGTTGTAGCGGGCAAAGCGGGGATCCACGAAGAAGGTCTCCCGCCAGCTCCGCCCGCCATCATCGCTGCGGTAAACGGTTTCATGGTGCGGGGGATGGAAGCCAGTGCTGGTGTTCATGGCATAGACGGTGAGCGGCTGGGCGTCGGCGGCCAGCAGCTGGCGGTATTGCGGGAGGGAGCCGTAGGCCCATGGGTCGGCCTTCCGCGTTTCCCGGTTGATCCCCTCGCCCATCGCCCAGGACCAGGATTCCCCGCGATCCAGCGAGCGGTAGATGCCGCCCCGGAACTCGCCATTCTCCTCCCGGCTGCGGAGGGAGATATAGAGGGCGATTTGCCCGGCGTCCGAGGCGCCCGCGAAACCCTGGATCTCCAGCCAGGGCAGCCCGGCGGTTTTGGCGGCCCAGGAGGCGCCGCCGTCATCCGAGCGCCACAGGCCCTGGTCGGTGGCGGCGAACAGCGTGCGCCCCGCGCGGGTGCGGTCAAAATGAAAACCGATCACCGGGCCGGCCGGCCCGGCGCACGCCCGCCAGGTGGCGCCCCCATCGGCGGACCGGAAACACTGGCCCCGGCTGGTCCCGGCGAGCAGCATTTGCGGGTCGCCCGGGTTGATGGCGATTTCCCCCCGCAGCGCCTGGGGAAGATCCCCGATGGGCGTGAAGGTGTGGCCGCGGTCGCGGCTCACGCGCAGCTGGCCGCCGGAGGAGGCGTAGAGGAGATCCGGGTTGGTGGGGTGGAAGGCCGGCCGGCACCCGGTGTCGCTGCGCAACTGGGCCTGGTGAATCATGCGCCAGTTATGCCCGCCGTCCTCGGAGATGTAGGCGGCACTCATGTCACAGTTGAGCATCATCAGGTTGGAATTGGCCGGGGAGATGGCGGGCGTGAACATGCCGCCGCCCCCGGACAGCCCGAGGGGCTCCCAGGCGGCGGGCGGATCGGCGGGATTGAACGGCGCGGCCAGGGCGGCGGCCGTCATCGCCAGACCGCCGGCCAGGTGAAGCTGGCGGCGGATGGCGGCGTGGATTCGTTTCATACGCTGGAGACTCACTTGGGTTCCGCCAGCCCGGCGGCCCGGTGGGCCAGGTACCAGGGCGTCACGGCCAGGCCGCCCCAATTTTCCGGGTGGTGATTGGCAAGGAATATTTTGTGCAGGGTCGCGTCGTGCGGGACCAGGGAGGTCCAGAGCAGGCCGGGGGAATTTTTCCAGCGCGGATCCGGATCGCCGCCGTCGAGGCGCCGGAACTGGGCGCCCGGGAGCTTCTGGTTCCACATGAAATCGCGGTTGGTGGCCACCAGCCGCCGCAGGTCCTCCTGGTCAAACACCAGGCCACGTTCGCAAGCGGCCACGATCGCCTCGACGTCGATGGCGTAGTATCCGCCGTTGGGATGCACGCCCACCCAGTGCTTGGGCGCCCCACCCGACTGGTAATCCCAGGGGCCCGCCGGATCCCAATAGTTCCATACGAAATATCGGCCATCCTCCCGCAGCCGCATCCGGGATTTCATGAGCCGCCACCACTGGCGGGCCTGCTCCAGGTAAATCGGATTGCCGGTGGCCTCGTGCAACGTGAGCAGCCAGCGGGCGATGTGGTTCTGTTTGTTGGCCGGGTTGGAAAAACCGTCGGTTCGGCGCCGGGCATACCCCTCAGTCCAGTGACCGGCGGCGTCGATGCCGAACACCGGCACCACCCACAAGCCACCCTCGCGCACCTCCCGCCAGCAGCCGCGCGCCATCCATTTCTCGTGGATTTGGCCGGCCAGTTTCAGCCACGCCCCGGCCTGGGCGCCGAAGCGCTCCTTCAGCGCGGGCACTTTGAGGATCGTGGCCGCCATGGCCACCACCGGCCGCAGGCCCATGGCCTCGCCCAGCAGGCTGTCCGTGTGCAACTCCTGGGCCACCGCCCCCCCGGAGCCCCCCTTGGGCCAGCCGGTAAAGCCATCCGGCTCCCGGACGCCGCGCTGGATCCAAGCCTCCGCCCAATCCGCCAACCGCTCCACCCAGCGGACCTCTTTGGTGGCCTGGTAGCCCCAGTAAAAGCCGTCGAGGAACGGGCTCACCAGCCAGCCGATTTCCTCGCCCAGTTCGCGGTCGCAATACCGGGTACGCGCGCTCTGGAGGATGTTATTCTCCCAGCGGGCCAGCCAGTCCGCGGTGGGGTTCGCAGCGGCCTCCGGGGCGGCGGCGCGCGCAATCCCCAGGGCGGGCGCGGCCAGCGTGGCGGTAAAGGCCATTTTCATGAATTGGCGTCTTTTCATAATTTAGTTGGGCTTGCCGATCCGGCCCCCTGATGGCGGCGGGGTGAAGCAACCCACCTCCAGCTGCCAGCGGGGAACCAGGTTCAATGCCGCCAGCTTACGTGCGCGCCAATAAAATGCCCAGCGGGAACTGCGAGGCCGTGGGGAGACAACCGGCTCCCACCGAACCCCACGGAAATGTCCAAGCGCATCCTTTTGCCGGCGCCAAGGCCGGACTGGGGCGGTATTACCGCCGCTCTGTTAAGGCCGAAAAAGTGAATCATCGCCCGCAAGTTCAAGCGTCGGCCCTATATTCAGCATACAATCAGCAACTACCGGGCAACGAATCAGGTTCCGGGGCTGAAAGGCGGTGAACCATGCCGGGCGAATGGATTGGCCGGCGGGGCAGATCCGCCTCGTTAACTCGGCGGCGGTCCGCTTTAGAAACCACCCGGATCGCCATGGCGGTTGTAGCTTCGATTGTAACCTGCTGGACCGTAATTGTTTAAGAGCAACCCCCCACCCAGAATCCAAGGGAAGGATCCGCCGTCCACAGCGTACGCCGCCAGGCCGGCCCCGGTTTCGTCACCGGTTTGGCCCCTTTCGCTCCATAAAAAGGGCACCTGATCCCATAACCTGAGGCAATGCGTTGGCGCGGGGTTACCTTGGCACCAGTTGGAGATACAAACCATAAACTAAAAGGAACCAAATGAAAAAATCGACACTCATCATCGCCCTCACGCTGGGCTTAACCACCCTGCCCATGGCCGCCCAGGAGTCCAACCGCGCCCCGCAAAAAGACGAGGCCCCGCCGCACCGCGAGGCTCCCGCCCTACAGCAGGACGCTGGCCCGGGAAACCCGGAGGCGGTACAACCCGGCCGGCCGGGACGCCCCGGCTTCTTCCGGCGCCAGGCTGAAGGCGGCCCCGGCCCCCGGGATTGGGCGGCACGTCCCCCGCGCGGCGTAAAAGGCGCACAAGGCGCACAAGGCGTAAAAGGCGCACAAGGTGCACAAGGCGGACCTGGTTTTGGGCCACGGCTCCGTCACCCCATGCCGGGCGCCAGGCGGCAGCCCGGACAACCGGCGCCGGACTGGAACTTCTGCCCCTCCTGCGGCAAACCGTTGAAATCCCCAGCCAGCCTCGAGCCAGTTGGCCGCGAGAGCGCCCCCCCCAGCCCCGCTGCCCGTGACTGGACACGCGGCCCCCGCCGTCCGGGTGGCAACCGCCAGCCCGATGGTGCCGCCGGCGAATTCCGTCCCCGCCTGCGCGGTCCCGGCGGTCCCGGCGGCCCCGCCGCCCGGATGGAAAAAAGCGCCCCGGAGGGACGGCCGGAGCGGCACGAATCTGCACCAGCCACCCCCGGCCACGCGGAGAAACCGGAGCTGCAATAACCCGGCTGGAACCGTTGACCCAACCAGTCAACCAACCTGAACCATGCGCATAGCCGAGCATAAACTCCCCCGCGGAACCAATCCGGCCACCCGCCTTAAGGGTGGCCGGATTGGCCATGCGCAGCGCCTGGTTCAGCAACGGGAGTCGCGGGCAAAAAACCAATCGTGAAAGGAGATTATGAAACAACTGCTGCGATCCCTTTTGGCCTTTGGCCTGCTGCTGCCCAACGCGCTGCCCGGGGCGGAGCCCTCGGGCACCCATCTCAACGATCACCCAGCCGCGGCCGCCCGCGAGGAAATCCCTGGTCGCAATGGCCCCGCCCTGCGCTTCGCCTTCCGGGATGCCCCCCTGGAGGCGGTGTTGAAATATCTCAGCGAAGCGGCCAGCCTGGTCATTGTCCTCGAGACGGAGGTCAAAGGGAGCGTGACCGCCTGGAGCGACCACCCGCTGGACCTGGAGTCGGCCATCCAGCTCCTGGATTCCCTCCTGCGGCAAAAGGGTTGCGCGGCCATACGCAACGGCCGCACCCTGACCATCGTCACCCGGGAGGAGGCCGTCCGGCGCAATCTGCCGGTGGCGCGGGGGAGCGATCCCGGGCAAATGACCCCCACCGACGAACTGGCCACCCAGATCATTCCCATCCGTTTTGCCAATGCCGCCCAAATCAGCCGTGATCTGCAGCCGCTGCTGCCAGGCTCGGCGAAAATGACGGCCAACACGGATGGCAACGCGATCGTACTTACCGACACCAAAGCCAGCCTCCGGCGCATGATGCGAATCGTGAAGGCACTGGACACCCTCAATACCAGCACGGCCGCCATCCAGGTTTATCCGCTGCGTTTCGCCGACGCCAAGGAATTGGCCAGCGTGGTGAAGGATCTCTTTGGGAGCGATCAAAACCGCGGCACCAGCAGCAACACGGATCAAGCGGTGCAGTTTTTCAATCCCGCCAGCACCGCCAGCCTTGGAAATGCCGGTGGCGCCGGTTCCCCAGGATCCGCCAGTTCCCGCCGGACCACGGCGCCCCGGGTGGTGGCCTTGGCGGATGAACGGTCCAATTCCCTGGTGATCAGCGCCCCGGAGGAATTGCTGCCCGCCATCAGCCAGCTGGTGAAATCCATAGACAATGGCGCCGACGCCGTGACCGAACTGCGAGTGCTCCGGCTCCAGCACGCCGATCCCACGGAAACCGCGGAAATCCTCAGCGGGTTGTTCACAAACTCTGCCAGCGACAGCCAAAACACCGGCGCGACGTTTTTCACGCCACCGGGCCTGGCGGGTGAAGCGGGGAGCCAAACCCCAGGCCGGGCCGGACAAAAGAGCCGGGTGCTGGTGGTGCCAGATCTGCGCACCTCGTCCCTCGTGGTCAGCGCCTCGAAGGAATACCTGGAACAGGTCGAAAAGATTGTGGCGCAGCTGGATGCCAACCCCGCGCGGAAGCAGCGCGTGGCGGTTTTCGACATGGCCAACGCCAACGTCTCCAGCGTGCAGAACGTCCTGGAAAACATGTTCCAATCCCAGAATACCCGGAACACCTCGGCGGGCAGTCAGACGACCGATCCCCTCCTGGCCCGCCAAAACCAGAATTCACGGTCCACGGGCCAGTCTGCCAGCGGCAGTTCGAGCAGCAACCGCCGGCGGACGTCATCGGGCAACTGAAAGGAAGGAGCTTGGAGCGTGGAGCGGGGAGCGGGGAGCTGGGAGCGTGGAGAAAAGGTCCCGATTCAACCGGGCTCGCCGCTGGTGGCGGTCTGCAGAATAGCCAGGATCTCGCCCAGCTCCAACGGCAGGGGATTGGCTTTCATGCTGCTGGCCGCCAGCGATTTTTCCGCGAGCGAGGGGAAATCCGCCGCCCGCACCCCCCAGGAGCTGAGCGGGGGGATGGCCAGGTCGCGGCTGAGCTGCCGGACCCACTCGATCCCATCGGACGCGGCCGCCCCGGGGTGGCCGGTGAGGAGGCGTGCCACTTCCGCAAAGCGCGGCCGGACGGGATGCCCCGGCGCGCGCTGGTCCAGGGCCCGCAGGTTGGCTTCCATGACGGGCGCCAGCAGGCTGGCGCACACCGCCCCATGGGGCGCCGGGAAGGCGCCGCCCAGCACGGCGGCGAGCCCGTGCACCGCGCCCAATCCGGCATTGGCCAGGGCCAGCCCGCCGCACAGGCTGGCCAGCGCCATGTCCTCCCGGGCCGCGTAATCCTGGCCGCAATCACACGCCCGCCGCAGCGAACGCGCCACGCGGGCCAGGCCCTCGCGGCAGAAGCCATCGGCCAGCGGATTGGCCCGGCAGGAGACGAACGGTTCCAGCAGCTGGGTCAGGGCATCGAGGCCGGTGGCGGCGGTGATCTCGCGGGGCAAATCCAGCGTGAGGCCGGGGTCGATCGCCGCCAGGCTCGGCAGCAGGTGGGGGCTGCGGAGGCTCACCTTCACCCGGTGCTCCTCCGACCGCAGCACGGCGTTGCGGGTGACCTCGGTGCCCGTGCCAGCCGTGGTGGGCAGGGCAATCCAGGGGCGCGCGGGCCGGGTGATCGGCCGGCCCAGGCCGATCACCTCGGCATAGTCCAGGGGATCGCCGCCGTTGCCCAGCAGCGCGGCGATGGCCTTGGCGGCATCCAGGGCGCTGCCGCCGCCGAAGCCGATCACCAGCTGGCAATCGGGATCCGCGCGCACCCCTTCCCGCACCAGGCCCAGAGTCGGCTCACCCGGCACGGAAAACACCGTGGTGGAGACCCCCCGCTCCTGCAGCCTGGCGCGCCAAGGCTCCGCCCGGCGGGCATCCCGGCCGGTCACCAGCAAGGCGCGGCGCCCCAGGGCGGCGGCGTGCTCCACGGCTTCGGCGGCGGCTCCCGGCCCGAAACAAATCCGCGACGCGGTGGCGAACTCGAATTTCATCAGCCCGCGGCCGGGCCAACCGGGCTGTATTTGAGGCCCACCCGCGGCTCGGCCATCAGCGGCGCCACCGCGTCCCGCCATTGCGCATAATGGGCGGTTTCCTTGTGGGCGGCGATGGCGGCGGCATCGCGGTAAGCCTCCACCAGCAAAAAGCGGGTGGGATCATCCTGCTGCTGGAGCACCTCAAAGCTGGCGATGCCGGGCTCCTGGCGGCTGTGGGCCGCGTTTTCCTGGCTCGCCGCCCGGAAGGCCGCCAGGCATTCCGGCTTCACGCGGATATTGACGACATATACAATCATAACCAAATCCTGGGGTTTGGAGCTGCCTTGGCCACGCCATGGCCAGCGGTATTCGGCCACGTGGCTGGCTGCCACCGGCCGAGTAATACCGGGCTTCCGGCCGGGTGTCATGGAAAAACCACCGCGACAGGAAAAACCGCCGCCACCGCCCGCGCGTTTACCGCCCCGGCTCCAAACACTGGCGGAGGATTTTGGCCAGGTCGGTGACCTCATACGGTTTGGGGAGGAACACGATATCGGTCCCCGCGGGCAATCCCAGCTGGGAGAGCTCCATATGGTAGCCGCTGGTGATGATGACCTTCAATTGCGGCCGGCTGGCGCGCAGCTTTTCGGCCAATTGCCGCCCGTCGCACTCGCCGGGCATGATCATGTCGGTGAAGAGCAGCCCGATATCGGATTGCCGCTGGTCCCACCACTCCAGCGCTTCGTCGCTGCCCCCGGCTTCCAGCACCTCGAAGCCTTCGTGTCGGAGGTAATAGCCCAGTACCCGCCGCAGTCCGGCGTCGTCTTCCACCAGCAATACTGCGGGCTTCGCCAGCAGGGCCTCCGCCCCGGCTTCCACCGCGTCACCATGCGCGGACGATTCCCCCAACTCCGGCAGGAAGATCCGGAAGGTGCTGCCCTGGCCCGGCTGGCTTTCCACCTCGATCCACCCCTGGTGCTGCGCCACCGCGCCGTGCACGCTGGCCAGGCCCATGCCGGTGCCCTGGCCGACGTCCTTGGTGGTGAAAAACGGCTCGAACAAGCGGCCCACGGTGGCCGCATCCATGCCGCACCCGGTGTCCGCCACGGACAGGCACACAAACCGCCCCGGCCGGCGGTCCGGATGCCGTTTGCACTGTTTGGCGGTGAACTGCGCCGGCCGCGCTCCCAGGGTCAGGCGGCCCCCCCGCGGCATGGCCTCCCGGGCATTGAGACACAGGTTCATCACACATTGCTCGAGAAGCCCCAGGTCAGCGGACACCAGCGGCAGGCCGCCCGCCATTTCGAGGCCCACCGGAATGCCCTCGCCCACCAGGCGGCGCACCATCCGCAGCAGGCTGGCGCACACCTCGCCCAAATCCACCGGCTTGAGCTGCATCACCGATTGCCGGCTGAACATCAGCAGCTGGCGGGTGAGGGCGGCGGCACGAGCCATGCCCTCATGCAGATCCTGGCAGGTGGCGGCGGTTTCCTCATCCAACCCGGGCTTGCGCTTCAGCAGGCCTAATTGCAGCATCATGGCCGCGAGGTTGTTATTGAACTCGTGCGCCACCCCGCCCGCCAGCTTCGCCACCATCTCCAATCGCTGTTTTTCGCGCGCCCGCTGCTCGGCCTGCTTCCGCTCGGTGATATCCCGCAAAACCGACAGCACACGCCCCTCACCGCCGATCTGGGACAGGCGGAAGGAGATCTCCACCCAGAAGCAATCGCCATTTTTCTGGCGCGCCAGCCATTCGAATACCTGGGACCCCTGTGCCACCGCCAGCCGGGTTTTGAATTCCCCTTCGGCCAGGTCATAGGGCGGTTCTTGGGCGCTTAAATCGCCGATGTTTCGGGCCAGGATATCCGCCTTGCCGTCGTAGCCGAACAAACGCACCATGGCATCATTGACTTCCACAAAGCGACCAGTGGCGATTTCGTGCAGGGCGATCGCCTCGCTCGTGGCATTGAAGATCTCCCGGTAGTTCCGCTCGCTGCGCTCCAGCGCCGCCTCCGCCTGCTTGCGCTCGGTCAGATCGACCATCACGGTGAGGAAAAACGGGTGTCCTTGGTTGGCAACCACCTCGCTGGAGAATAACCCCGGCAGGATCTGCCCATCCTTGCGGCGCACCTGGAGTTCAACGCAGTCGAAGCGCCCCTCCCGCTGCAGGCGTTCGGCCACCGCCAGCTGCTCCGAAGGGTTGGGGAACAGGTTGAGCTCGGCCGCCGTGTGGCCGAGCACCTCGCCCCGCTCATAGCCCAGCGTGGCCAGGAAGGCGTCATTGACCTCCATGAACCGCTGGTCCGGCACGCTGGAGACGGCCATCAACGCCGGGTTCAGCCGGAACAAGCTCTCGAACCGCTGCCGGGCCTCCCGCTCGGCGCTCAAATCCTTGCTCAGGCCGAAAAAGCAATCGGCGCCGCTCCAGCGGCCCCGCCACCCCCGGGTCTCCACGAACACCAGAGCTCCATCCTTGGCGGCCAGCGGCAGGGGGCAATCCAAGCGCTCACCCCGGAGCATGGCGGCAAAAAGAGACTCCGCATCCCGCCGCTGGTCTGCGGGATGCAGATCGGCCACCCGCAGGCCGGCCAACTCGCCCGCCGCGTATCCCAATCGCTTTTGCAGCGCCTGGTTGGTGGCCATAATGCGGCCGTCCAGCCCAGCCACCACGACCATATCCCCCACGGTATCGAAAAACGCGTGGAAATTGGTTTCGCTTTCGTGCAGCGCTTCCTCGGCCCGCTTGCGCAGGGTGAAATCCGCCGCTGAGCAGAGAATCCCCGTGCATTGCCCGGCCTCGTTTTTCACGGGCGATTTGGTGACCTGCAGCCACCGCATTCCTTCGGCGCCGCTCACCGATTCCTCAAAATAGTCCCACCGGCCCAGCCGCATGATCTCGGCGTCCCCCGCGCGGTAGGCGGCAGCCTCTTCGCGGGGGAACAGGGCATAGTCGGTTTTGCCCACAATCTCCTCCCGCCGCCTGCCCAAAAACCGGCAAAAAGCCGGGTTGGCCTCCTGGTAAACGCCTTCCTCGTCTTTCAACACCAGGAAACCGGGGGTGGTTTCAAAGATGGTCTGCACCAGGTGGCGCTGCTGGCTCAACAAGGCTTCCGCCGCCTTCCGCCCGGTGACGTCCCCCACGCTCCCGATCAGCGCCGAGGGGCACCCCTGGGCGTCCCGCTGCACCGTGAACCGGTCGTGCAGCCAGCGATAGGATCCATTTTTGTCCTGGAACCGGTAATCCAGCTGACCGGCCGCGCAGGCGGGATCGGCCAGGGCGGCGCCCAAAACCCGCTGGACTTCGGGCAGGTCATCCGGGTGGATCAAAGCCAGCACCGAGGCGATGGGCAGGGCTTTCATCTCCTCCGGGGTGCGGCCGGTGAGCTGGCCGAACACGGGGCTCAGATAATCATAGGACCCGGTCTGCAAATCCCGCTTGTACGAGGCATCCAACGAATTCTCCAGCACCTCCCGCAGCCGTTCCTCGCTCTGGCGAAGTTCCCGGTTGCGGCACTCCAGCCGGCTCTCCACCCGCAGCAGTTCCCGCTCGCGCCGGGCCTTCTGGCACAGCTCCACCGCGTAATACGGCAGGAACGGCTTGCTGATGAAAGCCGCCGCGCCCAGCTTCATCCACTCCAAAGCCAGCTTGGGGTCCGGATCACCCGTGATGGCCAGGCAAACTGTCCCGGGCCGCTGTTGCTGGAACTCCGCCAGGAGGTTTTTTCCCCCGAGGTCGGGCAGGTGGTGGTCAATGATGACGGTATGGTATTCCAGCTGGCTGAATTTCGCCTGGGCTTCGCGCCCGGTCAACGCGAGGTCGGCCGAAAAGCCGCGCGCCTCGAATTCGTCCTTCAGGGCGGCGGCCTGGAGCGGATCGTCCTCCACGACCAGGACCCGGTGCGGCTGTGGTAAAAGCTCGCCCCGGATCAGCCGGCGGGCCAGCTTCCCCAGTTCCGGGCCATCCACCGGCAGCGGCAGGAACGCGGTGGCGCCCAAATCGGTGGTGATGCTGGCGGCAGCCTCGCGGTCCAGGATATCGGACACCACCACAATGGGCACCCGGTTCAGCGGCGCGTAATCCGGCGAGCGCAGCAGCCGGCAGAAGCGCCAGCCATCTATCCCCGGCATGCAGAGGCCGGTAATGATCAGCCCGGGCAGTTCGCCAGGGTTTAAATCGAGCAATGCATCAGCCGCACTTTCAAACGCCCGTACGGGAATGCCCTCGGCAGCCAGCGGCTTGGACAAAATCTCAATTTGCTCCGAATCATGATTGACCACCACCGCCAGCGCGGTGGGCGCAGGGACATCTCGCTTAATCATTAGACGCTTTTCTTGCCAGGATAATATATGTTAAAAACTTTGCGACCTGAGTCCATCTGTGATTAATAATGCATATACCCGATTATTTTTTCAAGCTTGGTTTTTTTTATTTTGGATTTTATAAAGTTTGGATTTTATAAAGTT
>CAIMWS010000311.1 GCA_903845125.1 uncultured Verrucomicrobiota bacterium | reverse complement strand
GCCAGATGATGCTGGCCTCCCGGGTTTATGCCGATGATTTCGAGGGCCGATATTGTTACACCTTCCAGGTGCGCGGGGACAATGTGATCCGGAAAGCCTGGTTCAATTTCCTGCAGCCTTACCAGAAAACCACCAACCTGATGCTCTGTCCCACCCGCACCGCCAAGTTCCGCGAAGTGGTAAACAACTACCCGAGCGACCTACAGGACAAGGCCGTCTCCAACTACGGCGCGAATTTCCGCTTGGGCGGATGCGATTGGCCCGGGGTATGGGACATCAAGGATTGGGGCCCGCTGAAGGACAGCGCCGTGCGCAAACCGGCGCGCGTGGCCTATATGAGCGATGCCGGATGCAAGCCGATCAATTCGACCGATCCGCTCAAATGTGTGACCGCCAAATCGCCCGAAAAAGCCGGCTGCTGGATCATCCATGATCCGGGCAACGATGCTCCCAACACCGGCGGGGTGACCAATGACGACCCCAATTGGGGCGGTCCTCATGAACGCCATAGCGGACGCAGCAATGTGGGCTTGGCCGATGGCCACGTGGAGGCGCTATCTGCGGATAAATGGTACTGGTCCGGATCTGCCTGGCTGAAGCCCAAGGAAGGTGGTTGATCCCCCGCGGCGCCTGGCTCGTTTTTCCCCGGGCCGCCAGCAGCATAATCTCATTGTCATTCCGTCTGGAAAAATTTAAGGTGCGGTCAGAACTATGAAAAAACTGATCGCCCTCATCGGAATGGCCGCATGGCTTGCCCAACCGGCCACCATTGTTGCCCAATCTGGCAATCCCGGCTTCGTGGATTTATTCAACGGCAAGGATTTGTCCGGCTGGGCCCCAGTCAATGACACAACCTTCCAAGTCAACGACGGCAACCTCCGCCTGGTCAAAGGCATGGGCTGGCTCCGCACGGAAAAACAATATCGAGATTTCGTGCTCGAGTTCGAATGGCGGGCACTGGTGGAAAAATATGACAGTGGGATTTTCTTCCGCGCCGGGCTGGAAGGCAAGCCATGGCCCAATAATGGCTGGCAGGTCAACCTGCGCTACGACAGCCTGGGCGGCCTGGTCCGGGGTTATCGGCAGATGGTGCCCTCGGAAACCCCCAAAATGCCGCTCAACCAATGGGTGAAGACCCGGATCACCGTCAAAGGCAAAACAGTGACCCTAGACATGGACGGCGAACGTGCCTGGGAATACAACCAGGTCGATGCCGAGCAAGGTTATCTGGGCATCCAGGCTGAAGACCGGGCTTTTGATTTCCGCAATATCCGCATCCAGGAACTGGCCGCTTCCCAGGATTATGTGGTTTTTGAAGGCAAGGAAGGCCCTGGCAAAGGCAAACATATCGTGTTGGTGAGCGGCGACGAAGAATACCGTTCGGAGGAATGCCTGCCCATGATGGCCAAGATCCTGGCCCAGCGCCATGGTTTCAAATGCACCGTGCTGTTTGGCTTGAATCCTACGAACGGCATCATCGATCCCACGATCGTGACCAACATTGGCGGCATGGAAGTTCTGCCCACGGCTGACATGATGGTGCTGTTCACCCGCTTCCGCGAATTGCCCGACAACCAGATGAAATATTTCGTTGATTTCGTGAATTCCGGGAAACCGATCCTGGGACTCCGCACGGCCACCCATGCTTTCGCCTACAGCCGCAATCCCAAGAGCCCGTATGCCCAATACAGCTATAACAGCCGCACCTGGCCGGGCGGGTTTGGCCAGCAGGTGCTGGGGGAAACCTGGGTAAACCACCACGGCAATCATGGCAAGGAAAGCACTCGTGGCGTGATCAATGAATCCGCCAAGAGCCACCCCATCCTCAAATCCGTCTCCGATATCTGGGGACCCACGGACGTTTATACGGTAACCCACCTGCCCAAAGACGCCGAAGTGCTGGTCTGGGGCCAGGTTTTGGAGGGGATGAAAGCCTCCGACAAACCGCTGGACGGCCCGAAGAATAATCCGATGATGCCCATGGTCTGGCTGCGCAATTACACCGGGGAATCCGGCAAAACCTCCAAAATCATCAGCAGCACGTTTGGCTCCAGCCCTGATTTCCAATGTGAAGATTTCCGGCGGCTCGTGGCCAATGCCTGCTATTGGGCCTTGGGCCTGGAGGCTCAAATCCCCGCCCGCGCCGACGTTTCCTACGTGGGCGAATACAAGCCCACCTGGTTCGGTTTCGGCAAACATGAAAAAGGCTTGAAGCCCGGCGATCACGCTTTGAAAGGCAACTGACGCCGCGATGCCTGTTTTTTACGACACTCACGCCCACCTGGATTATCAGGATTTCGACGTGGACCGCCCGCTGGTAATCGAGCGGGCGCACCAGGTGGGCGTCCAAAAAATCATCACCATTGGCACTGACCTGCCGGGCAGCCGGCAGGCCATCAAACTCAGCGAGGAATATCCCCAGGTATATGCGGTGGCCGGATGGCACCCCAACGACGCCACGAAAGCGGAGGGGGACATCCGTCCTGCTTTGCAGGAGATGGCTGTCCACCCCAAAGTGGTAGCCTTGGGTGAAACCGGCCTGGATTACTACCGCCTGCCCCCGCCGGGAGCGGATGGCAACACCGCTGAGCGCGACTCCGCCCGACAACGCCAGCGGGAGCTATTCACCCAGCATTTGGAGGTGGCGGCCGCCCATGGGCTGGGCTGCGTGATCCACGAGCGCGATGCCTTCGAGGATGTCCTGCAAATGATCCAGCCTTTCGCCGGACGGGTGCCCTGTGTGTTTCACTGTTTTGTGAACACGCCCGCCAACTGGCGGCGGTTGCTGGACTTGGGATGCGTGGTCAGTTTCACCGGCATCCTGACCTTCAAGAATGCCCAGAGCGTGCGCGAAACGGTAGCCGCCACGCCGTTGGGCCAATTCATGCTGGAAACGGACTGCCCCTTCCTGGCCCCCACTCCGCACCGGGGAAAACGCTGCGAACCGGCTTATGTCCGCCACACTGCGGAAACGGTTTGCGAGCTGAAGAAATGTTCCCTGAATGAACTCAGCGAGGCCACCTGTGCGGTGGCCCACCGCTTCTTCCCTAAAATTTCCTAACCCGCCCGCTGATCCATGCCAGCGCAGGTGCAAATGGGATTGCGATCCCCATGCACATTATCGATGCGCCCCACGGCGGGCCAGAATTTGTGTTCCTGCAGCCAGGGCGCCGGATAGGCCGCCTGCTCGCGGGTGTAGGGGCGGTTCCATTGCCCGCCGGCAACCTGGTCAGCCGTATGCGGGGCGTGCTTGAGGACGTTATTTACCCGGTCAGCCTGGTTGGATTCCACCGCCTGCATCTCGGCGTGGATGGCGATCATCGCCTCACAAAAACGGTCCAGTTCGGCCTTGGATTCGCTCTCGGTAGGCTCGACCATGATGGTGCCCGGCACCGGCCAGGAAATCGTGGGGGCGTGGAATCCATAATCCATGAGGCGTTTGGCAACATCCTCCACCGTCACGCTTTTGAACATCCGGAAATCCAGGATGCATTCGTGGGCCACCAACCCATGCTGGCCTTTATACAGGACCGGGAATACCGGGTTCAGCCGGGCGGCCACATAATTGGCGTTCAGGATCGCAACCTTGGTGGCTTGCGCCAACCCACCGGCACCCATCATTTTGATGTACGCCCACGAGATCGGCAAAATGCTCGCGCTGCCCCACGGGGCCGCGCTGATCGCGCCCAGTGTCCCGCGATCCACCTGGGGCACCACCGGGTGCCCCGGCAAAAAAGGCGCCAGGTGCCGGGCCACGCAAATAGGCCCCATGCCGGGACCGCCGCCCCCGTGCGGGATACTGAAGGTTTTGTGCAGGTTCAGGTGGCAGACATCCGCGCCGATGCGGGCCGGCCGGCACAAGCCCACCTGGGCGTTCATGTTGGCGCCATCCATGTAAACCTGGCCGCCGCGGGCATGGACCTCCCGGCAGATTTCCTGCACCTGTTCCTCAAATACGCCGTGCGTGGAGGGATAGGTGATCATCAAGGCTCCCAAGGCTTGCGCGTGCAGGTCCGCCTTGGACCGCAGATCACCCAGATCGATGTTGCCCGAAGCATCGCAGAGCACGGGCACCACTTTGAAGCCCGCCATGACGGCGCTGGCCGGGTTGGTGCCATGGGCTGACTGGGGGATCAGGCAGATGTCCCGGCCCTGGCCGCCCCGGCTTTCGTGATACTTCCGGATGACCATCAGCCCTGCGTATTCGCCCTGCGAACCGGCATTGGGCTGCAACGATACGGCATCGAATCCGGTTATTTCCGCCAGCCATTGCTCCAACTGCCGGAATAGTATCTGGTAGCCGCGGCACTGTTCCGGCGGCGCGAAAGGATGCAGAGCGCCAAATTCGGCCCACGTGATGGGATACATCTCGGCCGCGGCATTCAGCTTCATCGTGCAGGAACCCAAGGGAATCATCGACGTGGTCAGCGACAAGTCCCGCGATTCCAACCGGGTCAGATATCGGAGCATCTCTGTTTCCGAGTGGTGCTGATTGAATACAGGGTGAGTCAAAAAGGGGGTTTTGCGATCCAAGGCGCCGGGCCAGGCCGCCTGTTCATCGGCCGCCACCTCGCCAAAAGACCAAGGGACAGCCTGGCCCCGGTTGAATATCCGCCACAGCAATTCAAGATCGGCTGGATTGGTGGTTTCATCCAGGGCGATGCCCACCGTCTGTTCGCCCATGACGCGCAGGTTCACGCGGTGCTGTTCCGCCAGGTGCTGGAGATCACCACCCGTTCCTTGGCCAAGGCGAACCTGGATCGTATCGAAATAGGCGGCATTTTCCACCCGGTGGCCCAAGCGGACCAGCCCGCTGGCCAGCGTGCGGGCCAGGCCATGAACCCGCCGGGCAATCCGCCGCAACCCCTCGGGACCGTGGTAAATCGCATACATGGCGGCCATGATTGCCAGCAAGACCTGCGCGGTGCAAATATTGCTGGTGGCCTTCTCCCGCCGGATGTGCTGCTCGCGGGTTTGCAGAGCCAGGCGAATCGCAGGGCGCCCCCGGCTGTCCTTGGACACCCCCACCAAGCGCCCAGGCATGAGGCGTTTGAAGGCATCGCGGGTGGCAAAAAACGCTGCGTGCGGCCCCCCAAAACCCATCGGCACCCCAAAGCGCTGGGAATTCCCAACGGCGGCATCCGCCCCAAATTCCCCCGGTGGTTTCAGCAAGGTCAGGGCCAGAAGGTCCGTGGCCACCACCACCAAGGCGCCCGCCGCGTGGACTTGCGCGCACCAGGCCTCCAAATCCTCGACCGTGCCGTTGGTGGCCGGGTATTGCACCAACGCGCCGAAATACTCCGGTGCAAGCTGGGCGGTCAAATGCGGCATCACCCGCACCTGGATGCCTAAAGGCTCGGCACGTGTGCGCACAACTTCTATGGTTTGGGGATGGCATTGGTCCGACACTAAAAAGCACTGGCGCCCGGGAGCCCCCTTGGCATGGTGGCAGAGCATCATGGCTTCGGCAGCGGCGGTTCCTTCATCCAGCAGGGAGGCATTGGCCACCTCCAGGCCGGTCAGGTCGCAGACCATGGTTTGGAAATTCAGCAAGGCCTCCAACCGCCCTTGGGCAATCTCCGCCTGGTAGGGCGTGTATTGGGTATACCAGCCGGGATTTTCGAGGATGTTACGCTGGAGCACCGGCGGCACATGGCAGGCTTGATACCCCATGCCCAAATACGAGCGGTAAATCCGGTTCTGTCGGGCAATGTCGCGCAATTCAGCCAGCGTTTCCGCCTCGGTTTGGGCCGGCGGCAAATCCAGGCTGCCGGGCATGCGAATAGCCGGCGGCACCACTTGCCCTATCAACGCATCCAGCGAATCGTATCCGCAAAGACGCGCCATCTCGAGGATTTCACGATCATGGGAGCCAATATGCCGGAACACAAACTGGTCCGGCGCCACCAGCCAGCCCGGCCCACTGCGGGAACCGTCCAAGGCAGGATCTGCCGGGAACGTGTTGGCCGGGGAACCTGTGACCGAAACCGAATTTTCGTCAACCATGCAGGGAAATTAAGTGAGGCTGCCATTTAATCAACCCAAATCCCGGCGGAACTCGCGCCCTCCGCCACATCCCCATTTTGAATTTGCATCCGGGCCCACCGTAATACAAATTATCAAAAGCGTATGATGATTAACGCCTGGCGGCGCCGATCACCAAAGGCCCGATGGGCGGCGGGGATCGGCTATTCACGCCAGAGTGAGTTGAACTATGCATATTCCGGACGGATTCTTGGATATGAAAACAGCGGCAGCCAGCGCCGTGGTATCAGGCGCGGGCCTGGCCCTGGCCCTGCGCTGGGCACAACGCACCGTAGCGGCTAACGCGCGGCCCCTGATGGGCCTGGCGGCGGCCTTCATTTTTGCCGCCCAGATGTTGAATTTCCCGGTGTTGGGCGGGACTTCAGGCCACCTGATGGGGGCGGTTTTGGCGGCCGCTTTGCTCGGCCCGGCCGCCGCGGTGGTGGTGATGACGGCAGTTCTCATGGTCCAATGTTTCCTGTTCAACGACGGCGGCGTGCTGTCCTTGGGGGCCAATTTATTCAACATGGCCATCGCGGCTCCCGTGGCGGGAGGGGCCGTTTATGCGCTGCTGAAACGCGCGCTGCCCGGTCAGCGGGGAGTGATCCTGGCGGCCTTTGTGGCCGCCTGGTTTTCCACGATGCTCGCCGCCACCTGCTGCGCGGGGCAGCTGGCCTTGTCCAGAGCCGCCGGCTGGAACGTGGTCTTCCCGGCGATGTTTCATGTGCATCTTTTCATCGGCTTGGGCGAGGCCTTGATCACCACGCTGATCCTGGCCGCCATCCTGCGGGTGCGGCCGGAATTGCTGGCCAAAGCAGCCATCCCCGGCAGCGGCCCGACCATGGGGATGTTCCTGCTGTGGGGCGGATTGCTGGCCCTGGGCTTGGCGCTGTTTGTGGCCCCGCATGCCAGCCCGTTACCCGACGGTTTGGAATATGTGGCCGGCAAATTGGGATTTGAGCATAAAGCCTCCGCTGCACCTTTGCTGCCAACTCCGCTTCCGGATTACCAACTGGCCGGAAAAACCGGCAACTGGTCAACGGGCTGGGCCGGAGCGATTGGGGTGCTGGTGGTCTTCACCCTGGGCTGGGGGATGGCCTTGGTGCTGGTGCCGGCGGCCCGGAACGAAGCGGTCCACGGTGCCTCCCTCCACTGATTACCCAGGCCTATGCGCATCCAATTCATCGATGCCTACAGCCGTTTGGACAGCCCCATCCATCGCTGGCCGGCCTGGCTCAAACTGGCAGTGGCGGGAGCCGGGATGGGATGCCTGATTGCCCTCCCGTTTTCAGGCTGGCCGTTCTGGATTGTCTGGGCATCGCTTTTGATAGCGGGTTTCGGCATGGCGAAGATTCCCGCTGGTTTTGTGCTACGCCGGCTGATCCTGTTCGAGCCACTGGTATTTGGGGTGGCATTGCTCGCCTGGTTCCAGCCCCACGGGGGCTGGATTTTCCTGACGCTCATGGCCAAAAGCACCCTTTGCCTGCTCACCATGATCTGGCTCTCGAATACCACCCCGTTCTCCCACCTGCTCCGAATCCTGCAACGCTGCCGGGTGCCCACCCTCCTGGTCACCACGCTGGCCTTGATGTACCGCTACCTTTTTGTGCTGGTGGATGAGACCGACCGCATGCGCCAGGCCCGTGCCAGCCGCACCTTTCGCCAGCGCAAACGGCAGGATTGGAAATCCCTGGCCGCCATCATCGGTGTGCTTTTTGTGCGGACCACCGAGCGCGCGGAACGCATTTATGCCGCCATGTGTGCGCGCGGCTGGAAATAAGCATTACCATGGCCATCAAAACCGTGCCCCTGCGGGTTCCGCCCCCTGCCAGCCTGCCTTTTGTTTCCATCAACATGGCCATGACTGCGGATGGGAAAATTGCCTCGGAAAACCACCGTATCACCTCGTTTGGCGGCGATTATGACCAACGCCATTTGCTGGAATTGCGCAGCGAAGCGGACGCCGTAATGGCCGGGGCGCGGACCCTGGAGGCGGATGAAATCACCCTGGGACCCGGCCCCCTGCCCTATCGGCGGCAGCGCCTCCAGCGCGGCCTGGCAGAATACAACCTGCGGATTGTGGTCAGCGGATCCGGCTCCATCAGTCCCCGAGCGGCGATCTTCCAAAAGCGCCTGTCGCCGGTCCTGGTTTTGACGACCAAGGCAGCCTCACCCAGCCGTTTGGAGCAATTGGAACCAGTCGCAGCCGAGATCCTGGTATGCGGCTCCAAGTCGATCGATTTCAGGGCCGCCCTGGCCTATTTGAAAAACGCCTGGAAGGTCCAAAGGCTGTTGTGCGAGGGGGGCGGAGAGCTTAATGAAGCCCTTTTTGCAGCCGGGTTGGTGGATGAATTACATCTGACTATCTGCCCATTTATTTTCGGGGGCCAAACCGCTCCCACCCTGGCGGGAGGCACCGGGGTGGCTCACCTGCAGAATGCCCAAAGTTTGGTTCCCAAGTCCCGGAAACGGGTGCGGGACCGGGTGTTTCTGGTGTATGAGGTTAAAAAACATGCGGCACCATCCGACCCATCGTGATCACCATCCCATACGCCGCCCCCCGTCTCATGCAATCGTGACAAACCGGCAGAGGGCCTTATATTCCCTCTGAATGCGAGTGCGAATGCGCTGGATATCCTTTTTAATAAACACCTGCCTGTTAGCCATGGCCTGCGGTTCCGCCGAGGCTCCAGCTGATTGGCGGCCAAGCCAACCCAACGTGGTAATCATTCTGGCTGACGACCTGGCTTATGGGGATTTGGGGATTCATGGGAACCCCCGAATCCGGACTCCCAATTTGGATCGTCTGGCGAAAACAGGGGCCAGTTGTGAATATTTTTATATTTCGCCGGTTGCCCCGCCCACCCGGGCCAGCCTGCTGACCGGCCGTTATAACTACCGTACCGGCGTGGTGGGCAACTCTCCAGGCACTTCGTTAATGCATCCCCAAGAATCCACCCTGGCTGAGATCATGGTGGAAGCGGGGTATCAGACCGGCCTGTTTGGCACCTGGGGTCTGGGTGGCAACCATCCGCTCCGCCCGATGGACCAAGGCTTCCAGGAAACCCTGGTGCAAAACAGTAGCGAAGTGAACCAGTCGCTCGTTTCCCCCGGGGGAAGCAATAATTTCAATTCGGTGCTGTTAAAAAACGGCGAAAAGGCCCGGAAAGATGGATATAGTGCAGATATCTTCACCGATGCAGCCATCAGTTTTATCAACTCCAATGCGAGCCAGCCATTCCTAGTCTGGCTGGCTTTTAACCGCCCCCGCGAACCGTGGCAAGTGCCCTCGAATCATTGCGATTATTACCGCGCCATGAACCTGGCGCCAGCCGATTTCCTGAGCCAGGGACATCCGCTGCCCCCGGAATTTTCCGGGGAAGCCACCGCCACTGCCTATGCCGCGATCAATAGCATTGACGATAACGTGGGCCGATTGCTGGCCCGGTTGGAGGAACTCCATTTAGCCACCAACACGCTAATGTTTTTCTCAACCGCCAGCAGCCCTAAAAACCCCCGGTACAATGCCGGACTTCTCCAAGGCCAAGGCAGCGTTTACGAAGGCGGCCTGCGCGTGCCATTTTTAGTGAATTGGCCGGAGCACATTCCCGCGGGCACCCTCATCAAGCACCTGGCTGCACACATTGACCTGGTCCCTACGGTGCTGGAAGCCTGTGGTCTCGCCAAACCTTCCCGAGTCCATTTTGATGGGCTTAGCCTCTGGCCACTGCTCCGGGACAACGCCGGGGAATGGCCGGATCGAACCCTATTTTTTCAATGGCACCCAGGCGATTTCCCGGAGCTTTACCGCTGCCTGGCGGTGCGAACGCCTGGTTACAAACTGGTCCAGCCTTTGGGCACCAGTGAAGCAGCACCTGATCCGCCCATTTTCAAGCTCTTCGATATGCTTGCAGATCCCATGGAGTTGAAGGACATCGCTTCAGAAAAACCGGCATTGATCAAAGATTTGTGCACCCGGTATGAAGCATGGTTCAAGGAAGTGGGCGGCATCCGCGGCTATGGGCCGATCCCCATCTGCCTGGGCTCCATTCACGAAAATCCCACGATATTAAATCGACATGACTGGCGCGGTGCACCCCTTGAATCAACCCCCGATTCCCTGGGCCACTGGGAGGTAAAGGTTGTCCAAAAGGCCAAATACCGGGTGGTGTTGCACTTCCCCCCCACAACCAGGGAAGGATCCGCTCATCTGACCCTGCGGGAGCGGGTCGCCAAAGCGCCCGTGGCGGCCAGGGCGACTGAGTGTGTTTTTGAAAATTTGACCTTCACCAAAGGTAATGGCCGGCTGGAAACATGGCTCATGCAGGGCGGAAAAATTCTCGGCCTGGACTATGTGGAAGTGGAGCGGTTGTCATCCGCCGAATCCAGCCCGGAAAATAAATAGTTGAGCCGGGAGGCCAACTTTGCATCATTCCCCGCATGCCGGATGATTTCAACGTGCCGCGGGTCAATGTGCTGGGAGTGGGCATCAGTGTGCTGAACCTGCCACTGGCCACGCGCCTGGTATTGGATGCGGTTCAACAAAACCACCGGGGCTACATTTGCGTGACCGGGGTCCACGGCGTGACCGTGGCCCAGGAGGATGAATCCTTCCGCCGGGTTTTGAACCGCGCTTTTTTATGCACCCCGGATGGGATGCCCATGGTTTGGGCGGGCAAGTTGAATGGTCACAAAGACATGAGCCGGGTTTATGGGCCGGATTTCATGCTGGAAATATTCAAAATCTCCGCGGTCAACGGGATTCGCCATTTCTTTTATGGTGGCAACCAAGGTGTCGCTGAAGCGTTACGAATCCGGCAGCTGGACCGTTTCCCAGGATTGACCGTAACCGGCACTTACGAACCGCCTTTTCGGCCTTTGGACTCAGCTGAGGAAAAGGCCCTGAAAAGCCAGGTAAAGGAAGGGCGCCCGCATATCATCTGGGTTGGCTTGAGCACCCCCAAGCAGGAGCAATTCATGGCGCGTTATCTGGACTTGCTTGATACCACCCTGATGATCGGTGTGGGGGCGGCTTTCGATTTCCACGCCGGGCGCGTCAAACAAGCACCCCGCTGGATGCAGCGCACCGGTCTGGAATGGTTTTACCGGCTTTGTCAGGAACCGGGCCGGCTTTGGAAACGCTATTTGAAAAACAACCCGTTATTTGCCGCCAGGGCCTTCTGCCAGGCCACCGGCCTCAAGAAATACTCGCTGGATTAACGATACCCCCCGTTTCCAAAGGAAACTGTTTCCCGATTGTGGAAACCTTTTGGGCATAAAAAAACCGCCACCCAATCGGTGACGGTTATTGAAAGATCGGTCAGAAATTACTTCTGAACCAAAGCGCTCGGTTTTTTGACAGAATCGGCCAGTTGGCCATTTTGGGCTTTGCCGGCGCAACAACCACCGGGCGTCTCCGTCTTGGTCGCGGCGGCCTTGAAGGCGGTTGCCGAATCAGGGCAGCACGACGATTTCCCAGCCATTTGAGCAGCCATCGGGCAGGTTCCAGCCTTGGCATCCACTTTGGCGGATACTTTGAGTCCCTTGGCAGCGGTGTCGGCTTTGGCGGCCTTGGCCTGCAGGGATGCCTTCATCGGGCAATCGCCGGTGCCATCCTTGGGGCAGTCCTTTTTCATGGGGCAGTTATCCTTATCAGGACAATCCGCTTTGGCATCCTTGGGGCAATCCTGCTTCATCGGGCAGGAGTCTTTATCGGGGCAATCGGCTTTTTTGGCACAACAGCCATCGCCATAGGTGGAGGAAACCGTAGCGAAAGCAACCAGGGTCAGGGTCAGAACTAATTGTTTCAATGTTTTCATAGTCTTTAGGTTGTCGTTAATCACTTCGTTTCAATTGGCATAAGATTCGCACAAATCCCGAATTTGTCAAAGCAGCATTTCAGCAGCATTTTCAGCCCTTTTTCCAATCCATGGCTGGCAAATTCCGGGCCAAACGCTGCCCTCCGTAGAATTTGAAACGGCGCGATCCAGGCTCCTTACCGATTGCCCCGAGCCTCCAAAACCAGCCGGTTTTTGAATTCATGCAGGCCCAGTTCCAAGCCCACAGGGTATTGATGGGGATGAATGAACCGTTTGATCCCCCCATGGAACCTGGCTAATTGCTCGCGAACCCGCTCCCGGATGCAGTGGATCTCCGGGGCTTGGCAAACCAAATGCCCCTTGCGGAATACCGGCACCAGGAGATCCTCATAGTCCGTTTCCGGGGAGAATTGCTTGCGCCGGGTGGCATCAAACGGATCTACAATCGTAAAAACCCGCGGCAGCGGCTGGCTGAGGTCATAAATGGCATCACCGAGGCATTCCTGGGGGGAATGAAACCGCCTGACCTGCTGGATGCCCGGAGTGGTCGTTTTGACGGCTTGTTCCGAAACCTTTACCTTGTGTTGCCACGATCCGTCCGCCTGGCGGACCGCCGACAGCTTATAAACCCCACCCAAGGCTGGTTGGTCGTAGGCGGTCACCAACTTGGTGCCCACGCCCCAGACGTTGATCATGGCCCCCTGCTGTTTCAGGCTGTCGATGATCTGTTCATCCAAATCATTGCTCCCCACAATCACCGCCTGGGGGAAGCCGGCCTCATCCAGGAGTTTGCGGGCTTCGATGCTCAGATAGGCCAGATCGCCCGAATCCAGGCGGATTCCGGCCAAATCATGGCCCTGCCCGCGCAACCACCGGCCCACTTCCACTGCGTGCCGAACGCCCTGCAAGGTGTCGTAGGTATCGACCAGAAAAATACAGTTATTGGGCATGGCCTTGGCATAGGCTGAAAAAGCCGTCGGTTCATCGTCAAAAGACATTACCCAGCTATGGGCATGTGTCCCCTTGACCGGAATGCCGAACATTTTGCCGGCGAGCACGTTGGAAGTTCCTGTACAGCCGCCAATATAGGCGGCGCGGCTGGCGGCCAATCCACCATCCAATCCTTGAGCCCGGCGCAATCCAAATTCGATCACCGGCTCCCCCTTGGTGGCCAGGCAAATCCGCGCGGCCTTGGTGGCGATCAAAGACTGGAAATTGAGCAGGTTGAGCAGCGCGGTTTCCACCAACTGGGCCTGGAGGATCGGCCCTTGGATCCGCAACAGCGGCTCCTGGGGAAAAACCACCGTTCCTTCGGGAACGGCATCCAAATCGCACGAAAACTGCAAGCGGCCCAGATAATCCAGGAAGGCGCGGTCAAAGAGCCGCTGATTATCCCTGCCGGTCAAAGTGGCCAGGTATTCGATATCCTCCTGGCTGAAGCGGAAGAACTCCAGGAATTCGATGGCTGGCTGCAAACCGCAAGCCAGGGTGAACCCACTTTGGAATGGGGCTTTCCGGAAAAACAGGTGGAACACGGACTCGCGCTCGGCCACTCCCGATTTCCAATAACCGTAGGCCATGGTGAGTTGGTAGAGGTCGGTCAGCAACGCAAGCGATCCCACGTTGCCTGGAGTGGAATGGCAGTTCATAATCATAAATATTGCATCCACGTTTACTAAACACCCGGGAGGACGGATTGTCATCCGGTTTCGGCTGCCATCCCGGCTCCACGCCAAGGCACATTATTTCTTGTTTCAACCAGGGCCACCGGCTAGATTTCCCATCATCAGACACGCAAATTAGCGCAAATAGCAAAATTATTTATGAGCATGAATCTGTCCCGCCGCCATTTTTTTGGGGCCGCCGCCGCCACTGCCGCCGCTTGGACCATTCCCTCGCAGCCGCAAGCTGCCGCGCCCACCCCCTCCCCTGGGCGGATCAAGCTGGGCATTTCCAGCTATTCCTATTGGCATTTCCGGCCGCCGAAGGTGACCATTGAAAAGGTCATCGAGAAAGCCTGTGCGCAAGGGGTGGAAGGAGTGGATATTCTTCACCGCCAGATGGACAGCGAGGACCGCGCTTACTTGTCGAAACTGAAGCGCCACGCCCTGATCCATGGCATCGATTTGAACTGCCTCTCCATCCATCAGAATTTTGTTTCACCGGATGAAACGGTCCGCAAAGAACAGATCCAGCATACCATCAAATGCATTGAAATCGCCGGCCAGCTGGGCATCCCCTGCATCCGGCTCAATTCGGGCCGGTGGAATACCATCAAATCCTTTGACGAATTGATGAAAATGCGCGGGGTTGAACCGGCCATCCCCGGGTATTCCGAAGACAATGCCTTCGGATGGTGCATTGGCTGCATCGAAAAATGCCTGCCTAAGGCGGAGGAATGCGGCGTGATTCTGGCTCTCGAAAACCACTGGGGGCTATCGGCCACGCCGGGAGGCATTCTGCGCATTGTCAACGCCATCAAAAGCCCCTGGCTGGGGGTGCTGATGGATACGGGGAATTTCCTCGAAAACCCATACGATAAGCTCAAGGAAATCGCCGCCTTGACGGTGTTTGTTCAGGCCAAAACCTATTTCGGCGGCGGGGAATGGTACACTTTGGATCTGGATTATCCGCGTATCGCCAAAATCCTGGCGGAAGTCAATTACCGCGGTTATGTCTCCCTGGAATATGAGGGCAAAGCCCCTGCGGACGAAGGGGTCCAAAAAAGCTTGGACATCCTGCGCAAGGCTTTTAAGACCGTTTAGCGATCCGTTGGTCGTTGAGCCACGGCTCGGCGCAGTTTAACTGCTGAAAGGTATTTGGGCTGGCTGGATTCCATCGCCCGCCCTTCGCGATCGCTGGAATTTATGGGAAACCACTTTTTACAGGTCATGGCTGGAGTTGGTCTGTTGCAAGGCATTGCCTTTGGCAGCCAGGAGATTGCCACGGGGGCTTTTTATGTGCCCGAAAATCCCCGCTATACGATTGTGGATTCGGTGAAGGACTCCCTGCGCTTCACCGTGGATAAAACCCTCAAACCAGATAGCCGGGGCCATCTGGTTGCCATCAGCAGCTTTGTGAATCCCCAAGCCGAGGTGATGGGCTGGCACGATTTTGGCAACCTGGAAGGGCCTGGCTGGGCCGCCAACGCCATCGGCGGAGCCTATGAAATCCTCGCCTTTGGAAAATTCCTGAACTCCCAATCCTGGCCAACCCATGCGTTGGGTATCCTGGATCACGTCTTGGAAGGTGGATTTGTGGAAGAGAAAACCGGATTCATCACCGGCTACCGGGAAACCACCACCGGCAAGTTCTGCCTGAATTACAAGCACAAGTCCGATTGGTTCTGCCCGGGATCAATGGCCAAAGTGGCGTTTCAGATGTTGCTCCTGGTGGATGAACTTGGCCAGGATCCACGCGCCCCACGGCTCCGCAATGTGGCGGTTCTTTGCGCCCAATGGATCCAGGATCATGTCGAACCGGTGCCCAACGGATGGTTTCCGCGCCGGACCACCCCGGAAGGCAAGGTTTACCGGCCCTCACCCGATGGCGGTAATGACACTTACTGGCAATCCTCGGCCGATGGCCTGTTTATCGTCCAACTGCAGGCCGCGCTGACAGATCGCCGGCTGGCTGATTACCGTCCGCAATTGCGGGACAAAATCCGGGTATTTATGAACGCGGGCGGCATTTTTGGGAGCATCAACCACGACACCTACGATCCCCAGGAAAATGTGGCATTCAGCGTGGCATTCCGGACCTTGCGACTGGCCGCCAAAGTGCTCCAGGACGAAACCATCCGCACCTTCGCGTATAGCCGGTGCCTGGCCGGGCTGGAGCAATTCAAAATGACTGACGACCGCAACGGGGTGGCTACCAAGGGATTGTTATACATGGAAAAATCGTGGGACACCGCCTATTTGTGGGAAAATGCCGAAGCCGCCCTGGCTTTCTTTGAGGCGGCTCTGGATACCCGGAAGGAAAATCCGCTCCAAAGCCGCCGCTATGAACAGGACGGTTTGGTCATTTTAAGGGCGATCGCGAAACACCATTACGGCCCGCACGGTTTCTTGACGGAGGGGGTGGACTGGAACAACCACGTGGGGCAGCAGCACCACATCAACCAGGCCAAATTCGGAGCCATTCAATACACCGAGCCCTTCCTGAACAACCAGCACATCGTGGAACCAACCCTTTTTTACCTGTCCAACCTGGCACGCAAGAGCGCCACCGACAAAAGCACCCGCTGGCTGGATTTGGAAAACAATGTGATCTGCGAAACTCGATAAAGGTGAATGACGCACCCGATTAATGGATCAAACCGCCTGCCTGAATGTTAAGGAACCGGTATTTCCACCCAGAATACTGAACCGCCATCACTGGGGAATTCAGCGCCCACCCTGCCACCTTGAGCCTCAGCTAATGCTTTGACAATGGAAAGCCCCAGCCCGGTGCTTCTTTCCCCCCCGGTCGGCTTGCTGGATATCCTGGCAAATTCGCAGAATAAACCACCTCTTTCATGGGGTGGAATTCCCGGACCTTGATCCTGTATCTGAACTCGCCAGCTTTTCCCCGTAGCGGCCATTGTGATCGCCGTCCGGGTGCCGATAGGACTGTATTTCAAGGCGTTGGAAAGGTAATTGGTCAGGATTTGATGGGTTTGACTCCGGTTGCCCAACGCCAGCAATGGACCAGGTGGGATCTGCATTACCAGGGAAATGCCTTTGGCTTTGGCAGAAAACGTTTGCTGGTCGGCTACTTGTTCAACAACCGTTTGGAGGTCGAAGATCGCCATCTTCCCTGCTTGCTGAGCATGCAAAATGCTGAGCTCAAGGAAATCCTCGATGATGGACGCCATATGACCGGCGGCGTCCTTCATTTTTTGGAATATGCCTTTCATTTCAATGGGGTCGGAAGCGATAATTCCCAGCTCCGACCAGCAACTCAAAACCGTCAGCGGATTTCGCAGGTCATGGGCCGCCATACACATAAAACGATGGCGCTGTTCGAGCATTTGTTGAAGTTCACGTTTTTGCCGCACAATCGTGAGCTGGGTGTGGACTCGCGCCGTCACTTCCTCTTTTTCAAAAGGTTTGATGATGTAATCCACGCCCCCCACTTCGAAACCCTTCAGTTTGTCAGAGATTTGCGAACGCGCGGTCATGAAAATGACCGGTATCTCCTGCGTTTCCGGGCTCCGCTTAAGCCGCTGACAGGTTTCATAGCCATCGATTCCCGGCATCGTAATATCCAGCAAGATGACATCGGGCTTATTATGGGCAGTTTGTTCAAGAGCCGTTTCCCCGTCCTCCGCAACCAAGATACGATATCCGGCATCCGCCAGGAATTTCACCAGCAATTGCAGGTTTGTGGGCGTATCATCAACTACAAGTATAGTGGCGCTCATAACTTTTCCAACAAGGTGCGGATGGCTTTCACCTCGCAGGTGGCGGCCAGCAGCAGGAGTTTTTCAACCGCGGGATGGGGTGGGCTGCTGAGGTTGACCAATCGCTCCAAAGCCTGCCGGAGCCCGATGATATCACCACCGGCTACCAGCGTTTTCAGTTGCTGGATTTCCTCCGCGGGCAAGCCAGCAACCGCCTTCTCCTCCTTTGGCAAGGCGGTCGGCTCGGGTGGGCACGTGGTGACCAGCCCAGGAGACTCCACACTGCAGTCTGGACAAGGCAGTTCAAACACAAATACGGAACCCAGGCTGGGGGTACTTTGCACACGCAGTTCCACCCCCATGGCGTGCAGTATTTTCTTGCTCACCGACAACCCCAAGCCGGTGCCTTCCGCCCGCTTGGAAGCCGTTCCGAACTGTTGAAAAGGTTTGAATAAGTTGGGTAGATCGTGCGGAGCGATCCCGCATCCGGTGTCGGATATCGCAAATTGGATTGCCTGCCCTGCGGGCGCAACCCTAAGCTCCACGGAGCCGGTTTCCGTGAATTTAATCGCATTGTGCAGCAAATTAAGGATCACTTGCGTCAAACGCCGTGGATCCACAGTGATGATCGGTGGAATCCGCGCATCAATTGTGCATTGGAATGTTAAACCTTTTTTATCGGCTTGGGGGCGGATAATCGCCACCGTCTCGAGCAGGGTTTCCGGCAGCGAAACCGGGCGCGGTGCAAGTTCCACTTGAGACGATTCCGCCTTCGCGATGTCCAACAAGTCATTGATCAATGACAAGAGGTGTTCGGCTGAACGCCGGATGATACGCATCTGGCTGGCCTGACGGGAGGAAAGCGGGTCCTCCTGGATCAGAATCTGGCTATAACCCAAAATGGCGTTGAGAGGAGTGCGCAGTTCATGGCTTACCGTAGCCAGGAAGGCGCTTTTGGTCCGGTTGGCAATTTCGGCTGCTTCCTTGGCTTCTTGCAGCTGGAGCGTTCTTTCTTGCACCAAAGAATCCAGTTGCCGGTTTTGCTGCTGCAATTCGAGAGTCAATTCTTCCGACAGAATGGCATCGGCGGCACAGGCCAGGTAGGTCGCCAGGACAATGGTATGCGTATCCCAGCCTGACGCTGATGGGGTGTCAAAGAGCGCCGCAAACATTCCCAATACGCGGCGCCGGGTGCGCAAGGCTGCCAGGATCAGCGTGGTTTGACCGCCTGGAATTTGAAAGGCCGCCGGACGCGTATGATGCAACGCCCACCCAAACACCCCGGAATCAATCGCTTGATCAACCGAACGGGCCAGGGCTGCCGCCTCCTCACCATCCAGCTTGGTTCTTAATACAAAAATTTGGTCCTGGGGGTCAGGGAAATAGAATCCGGCAATTTTTAAGGGCAGCAGCGTCCTCAAATGGCGCAGGGTCAAGCTGAATACTTCCTCCGGGCCGGATACGAAACGTATTTCCGATAAAAATTGTTCCAGCGCCAGGATGCAAGCCACCAACTTCTCATGGAAGTGGGTATGGCTGGTGTCGCGGAGCGGAGGATCCTTCAACTCATCCATGCTGGCAAGCGGTTAAGTTAATATTGGGAAGAGCTGCGCGCATTTCTCTTCCAACTCAGCCACCAACGGTTCAATCCGGTGTTCCGCCAGCAAAACGTGCTGACTTTCCCGAGGTAACTCCAGCGGAGCGATTAAGTATTCTCCATGCCGTCCCATATCAAGGGCGCTGGTGATAAAATCCGCCTGGTGGATAATGAATGCATCGACCATGGCCAGGCGGGCCCCAGCCGGATGATGGTGGTATTGAACCATCTCGCAAAGAGACACTGGCATCTTCCAGGAGGCAAGGAGTTCCGCCCCCAACCGCGCATGATCAAACCCTAAAATTTCCTTTTCGACGGAGGACACCAATTTTGCTTCCACCTCGCACCGCCTCAGGATGTCCTGGCAATCTTCGGGGGCTTTTAAAAATAGAATGAGCCGTCCGATGTCGTGCAGAAGCCCCCCCACGAAAAAGCGCTCCGGAGAGGGATCATGTTGTTCCTCCGCCAATAAGGCGCTTGCCGTACCGCAGGCGATGCTGTGTTTCCAAAATGAAACCACATCCACCAGGTGGAGGGGCAGTTTGCTGAACAGGCGTATCACGCAGGTCGCCAGCGCCAAATCCTGGATTTCCCGCATACCGAGCAGTTGCACCGCTTCTTCAATGGTCCCAATTTGCGAAGGAAAACTATACAAAGCGCTGTTGGCCAATTTGAGTATGCGGGAAGTCAGGCTCTGATCTTTACGTATGGTATTACCCACCGCGGAGATCGAGGAATTAGGATTCTGCACCGCTTGCGTCAGTTCGTAATAAATGGCCGGCAGCGAAGGCAGGGGGCCGGTATTCCGCAAAAACGTGCTCAAGTCGCGTTCCATGATCAGGCGGTGGGTTGCTTGGGTGAAGGCTGGGCAGCCAAATCCCGGGCAGTTCGCTCAATGGCGATCTTTTTCAGGATAGCCGCCATCACCGTGTTGTCCAAGACATGTATGAATCGCTTATTCACAAGCTGTTCTGCGGCGTTCATGAGATCGTCGCTAAAGGCGCTTGCAACAGGTGCCGGGGGGCTGTCGGCCTCGGAACTGACCACATTGACCACCTCAATCCCCCACATTTTAAGCGTTCGGATGTAGGACTGGGTTAGGGTTGTCCCTTTCGTCATTAAAAGCACCTGATTATAGTTGATTACATCGGCGGCCACCTCCATCCCCGCTTCCAATTTATCCACAGGCACCATCATATTCAGTCATTTGATTAAAGGGTTCACTACTTATGATCATTCATTCAGATCCTCAGACTGATAATTCAAATTGTTGCCCAACCGGGCAGTTCAATCGCTGGACGTGCAGACCTACTCCACGGCCACCAACCCGAGCCTGGCCTGCAGCTTTAAACCAGAGCGAGGAGTTCATATCGAAAAATCCGCCCAGGAACCCTTCACCGCCAAACCAGCCTGCGCACCAAGCAGATCACAAAATATCAGGAATTTGCATCGGTGGAATGCAAAACCGTGCCACCCAGTCAGATAATTCCCTTGTTCATCCATCAAATAAGCCTATGCTCACCAATCGATGAAAACCCTCATTGTGGAGGACACGGAATCGATGCGGAAAGTGTTGGGCTATTTGTTGAGAAAACTGCCTGACATGGAAACCATTGAAACCTGTGATGGATTGGAGGCATGGAAATTGCTGGAAGGGGGATTGCGCCCCGACTTGGCTTTGGTGGATATTGCGATGCCCAAAATGGACGGTTTGGAACTGGTCCAGCGGGTTCGTTTTCATCCGCAACTCCGCACCTTGAAAATCATCATCTGTTCCGCAGTCAAAGAAAGGCATCGTTTGGCGGAAGCCCATTCCTTGGAGATTTCGGGTTACCTGACTAAACCGTTCACGTCCGCGAATGTATACACGGAGGTCAAAAAGGCTCTGGGCTTGTCCGATGGTCCCAAACCCGCAGTCTGAAGCCGCCCCAGCCAACTGCCCCCTGCTAAGAAACGAGTTTTAAACCGATGATCCCCGCGACAATCAACCCGATGCACATCAACCGCGCCGGGGTCGCAGATTCCGCGAACAGAAGCATCCCCACCAGGGCCGTACCCACCGCGCCAATGCCGGTCCACACCGCGTAACCGGTCCCGATGGGTATGGTTTTCAAAGATTGGGACAGCAAAATAAAGCTGCCCGCCATGGCCAGTCCGGTGAAGAGGCTGGGCCACAATTTGGTGAATCCCTGGGTGGATTTCAAGCCGGCGGCCCAGGCCACCTCCATCAATCCCGCGAGAAACAGGCAAAGCCATGCCATACCATCCAAGGGGCCGCGCGGATTATTTTTGCAGATCGTAAACCCGGACGTAATCGACTTCAAAAAAGTCGGGCAAGGCGGCTTTTTCAATTTCCCCTCCCCACTTGCCGATCTCCTCGGTGAGTTTCAGGTATTCCGTCACTTGCGAGACGCCACCAGCCTTGGAGCGCCAGGTTTCTTTGCCATCCGTATAAAAAATGTATTCGTCCGGCTTCCACCACATGGCAAAGGTGTGATACCCCCCGGTTAACTCAGGGATTTTGAGCTGGTGCCCGGCGGACTTATGATCCTTGCCGTAGCCATCCCAGTGCAGGTTCATGGTAATCCGTCCATCCCGCCATGGTATTTCCACAATATCGATCTCGGTTCCATCACGTCCCCCGTCCCCCACCTTGCCAACGCCACCGCTCATCAGCCAGAAAGCGGGCCAATGCCCTGGCTGGGTGGGCAGTTTGCACCGCACCACCCAGTAGCCGAACTTGTGTTCAAATTTCCCCAGGGTGCGGATGGCGCCCGAGGTGTAACGATCTCCCGTTTTCGCGGTGCGCAGGATCAAGTGCCCCTGACCATCCACGTAGCTGTCGGCCTTAACCCAATAACCATCCCGGCGCTTGGAATCACCCATGATATCCCATTTGGATTCATCAATCCGAGCCCCATCGAACTCATCCTGCCAGGCAAGCTTCCAACTCTGCCCGTCGGGCAGCGGCGGCAACCACTCCGCCGGGGCATTCGTTTGCGCGACACAATTCCACGCGATGCTCAGCAGCGTGGAAACCAGAATAATGGTGGTATTCATATGATCTTAAACTCGTCCAATGCTTGATCCGCCATCCACAAACAGGTTTTGGCCGGTGATGAATCCGGCCGCCTCGGAAAGCAAAAAACAAATGGGCGCGGCGACTTCACCGGGGTCAGCGATACGTTTCATCGGCACGCCATTCACATAGCGCTGGCGGCTCTCGCTGCCCGGGGGATTATTGGTGTTGAATAATTCGGTGTCGGTGGGGCCGGGCGCCACCGCGTTGACCGTGATACCCAGACCGGCCAATTCCAAGGCCCAGCTCTTGGTAAAACTCACCAGCGCTGATTTGGCCGCCGCGTAACTGGAACGGAAGAGCACCCCCGCCACCACCAGGCTGGTGACGTTGACCACCCGCCCGTAGCGGCGCTGTTTCATCCCGGGCAGGATCGCCTGCATGCACTGGATGGATGGACGCAGATTCAAGTCCATGACGGCGGCCAAATCCTCCAGGCGCAACTCCTCCAAGGGGGCGGGCCGCACCATCCCTACATTGTTCACCAAGCCGTCCACCGTATGCCGGGACAAAACCTGCTCCAGAATACCCGCCGTAGCTGCGCGATCAGACAAATCCGTGGGAATGAACTCCCCCGGGAAGGAGGCGGGCGTGGTGCGGGCCAAACCGATCGGGAAGTGCCCCTGTTCGGCCAACAATTTGGCGGTCGCCAAACCAATGCCCTTGCTGGCCCCGGTGATGATGAAGCAACGTCTTGTGCTCATGCCCTGAGAATGGCTTTGAACCTGGCCGATGCCAAACAAAAAGACCGGAAGCGGGACATTTTGACCGATGGTCCGCCGGATTTAGCGAAAGCTCCCTGTGCAAAAGGGGGAAACCGCCCGTTTTTCTGCGCATCGCCGGGCACGGTAAGCGCTTGTATAAATCCGCCTTTTCCATATGCTGATCCCGGATGGGAATGGAGACCAAGAATCTGACCATAGCCGGCCGGGAATTCAGATCCCGGCTGTTGTTGGGCACGGGCAAATTTGCTGCTCCGGAACTGATGCGGGATGCTTTAGCCGCCAGCGGAAGCGAAATTGTGACCGTGGCCCTGCGCCGGGCCGATTTGAGTGGCAAAAAGGATCCTTTTGCCAACATCCTGGAATTCATTGATCCGCAAAAATACCTACTGCTGGCCAATACCAGCGGTGCGCAAAATGCCGAAGAGGCCATTCGCCTGGCGCGATTGGCCGCCGCCGCCGGGCTGCCCAAATGGGTAAAACTGGAAATCCACCCGGATCCCCGTTATTTACTGCCGGACCCCATCGAAACCCTCCTGGCCGCTGAAAAGTTGGTGCGCGAAGGATTTATCGTGCTGCCTTACATCAACGCCGATCCCGTGCTCGCCAAACGGCTGCAGGAAGTGGGAACCGCCACGGTCATGCCACTGGGTTCACCCATCGGCAGCAACCGGGGATTGGATACCCGGGAGCAAATCCGCATCATCATCGAACAAGCGATGGTGCCAGTAGTGGTGGACGCAGGCCTGGGTGTCCCCAGCCATGCCGCGGAGGCCATGGAACTGGGGGCCGATGCGGTGCTGGTCAATACCGCCATCGCGGTGGCCAGCCAGCCTGTGGAAATGGCCAAAGCCTTCCGAATGGCAGTGGTGGCCGGACGCATGGCATACGAAATAGGCACCGCCGAAGCGCAGTTCACCGCCAGCCCCACCAGCCCACTGGTCACGTTTTTGAACCCATTATGAACACCCTCCCGCCCCGCCGTGTCAAACAACTCCTCGAAACCGCCCAAAAACGGAGAATCCTGGTCTTGGGGGATGTCATTTTGGACCGTTTTTTGTGGGGCTGGGTATCGCGAATTTCCCCGGAGGCACCCGTCCCGGTGCTGGAGTATGATCATGAAAGCTGCATGCCGGGCGGCGCCGCCAACGTGGCGCGCAACTTGACCGCCCTGGCCTCCAACGCGGAACTGTTCGGAGTAGTGGGACGGGATCAGGCCGCCGGCCAGTTGCAAAAACTGCTGAAAGAGTGCCGGGTGGATTGCCAGGGCTTGATGGGCAGCGGGAAACGGCCAACTTCCTTGAAAGTCCGTGTCATCGCCCACCAGCAGCAGGTAGTGCGCATCGACCGGGAGGCCAAAACCGAGGTGGATGCGCTCCTGACTCAAAGAATCCTCAAGGCCATTAAAGAACGGCTGCCTCATACCGATGCCGTGATCGCCTGCGATTACGGCAAAGGCATGATCACCCAAACCTTGCTGGACGAGCTCAAAAGCGAGTGCCGGCGGCGGGGTGTTTGGTTAAGCTTTGATCCCAAACCAATCCACGCGTTGAAAATTGACGGGCTTTCACTGGTCACCCCAAACCGCAAGGAAGCCTTTGAACTGGCGGGGGCCCGCGACCTGGTACGCGGCCGGAATCCATTGGAAGACGAAGGTTTGCTGGCAGTGGCGGAGCGGTTGTTGTCGGGCCTGAGTCCGGCCCTGCTGCTGATCACCCTGGGGGAACAAGGGATGCTCCTTTGCCAGCGCGGCCAGAAGCCGTTCCATATTCCCACCATCGCCAAGGATGTGTACGATGTCTCCGGCGCAGGGGATACCGTCATTGCCTCTTTCACACTGGCCATAGCAGCCGGAGCGTCCCCGGTGGAAGCGGCCATTTTCTCGAACCATGCCGCGGGGGTGGTGGTCGGCAAGGTGGGCACCGCAACGGTATCCCCGGATGAACTGCTCGCCAGCTTCCCCGCCCGGCCATGAAACGCGCCGTATTCCTGGACCGGGACGGAGTCTTGATCGAGGAGAAAAACTACCTCCATGATCCGGTTGAAGTAGTGGTCCTCCCAGGCGCTGCGGACGCCTTGCGCCGGCTTCATCAGAGCGGCTTTCGCTTGATCATTGTCACCAACCAATCCGGCGTAGGCCGGGGGTATTTTTCAATGGCGGATGTGGAACGTGTCCACGAGCGTCTCCGTGCCGATTTTGGGAAGGAGGGCGTTCATTTCGATCGCATTTATGTGGCGCCGGAAGCCCCCGACCAACCCAGCCATGGCCGCAAGCCATCGCCCGCCTTCCTCTATGATGCCCGGGATGAATTCAGGCTGGATTTAAGCGAATGCTACCTGGTGGGAGACAAGCTCAGCGACCTGGAATGCGGCTGGAACGCCGCCGTCAAAGCCTGCCTGCTGGTGCGCACCGGCCACGGCAGCACCACGGAGCGGAAATACACGGCCCGCCTGGCGCGCGCCCAAGTGGTGGACAACCTGGCGGCTGCCGCCGGGTGGATTTTATCGCAATCTGCACACAATGAATAGTTTATGAAAATAATCGGTGTCATTCCAGCCCGCTACGGGTCCACTCGTTTCCCCGGCAAGCCGCTCACCTTGATCGCCGGTAAACCACTGATCCGTCACGTCGTGGACCGCTGCCGCCAGGCCTCAGCCCTGGCGGAGGTGATCGTGGCCACCGATGACCCACTTATCCAGGAAGCGGTGCGTCCGTTTTGCCGGGTGGAGATGACCAGTCCGGCACATCCCAGCGGCACCGACCGGGTGGCGGAAGCAGCCGCCCGTTGCGTTTGCGATGCCGTCATCAATATCCAGGGTGACGAACCGTTGATCGATCCCCAGGTGATCGCGCAGGTGGCCGACGCGCTCCAGGATGAAGCCATGAGCACCGCCGCCACCCCGCTCCGCTCGGCGGAGGAATACGACAATCCGAATGTTGTGAAAGTCGTTGTCAACCTGGCCGGGCGGGCACTATACTTTTCAAGGCGAACCATTCCGTATTTGCGGGACGTCGCCCATTCGCCAACCGCGGAGCAAATGGCGGCCTTTGCCTTCAAAAAGCACATCGGCATCTATGGATACCGTTGCGAAACGTTGAGGCAATTGGTTCAGTGGCCGGTTTCGCCATTGGAGAAAGCGGAAAAACTCGAACAACTGCGGGCCTTGGAACATGGGGTGGCGATCGCTGTCCGCCAGGTCGATTACAACAGCATCGGCGTGGATGTCCCGGAGGATGTCTGCCAGATTGAGAAAATTTTAAAAGCGTGAGCACCAAATTCATTTTCGTTACGGGTGGGGTAGTCAGTTCCCTCGGCAAAGGCTTGACCGCCGCTTCCCTGGGAGCCTTGCTGGAAAACCGGGGCTTGAAAGTCACGCTGCAAAAGTTCGATCCCTACCTGAATGTCGATCCCGGAACGATGAGCCCCTTCCAACACGGGGAAGTTTATGTGCTGGACGACGGAGCGGAAACCGACCTGGATCTCGGCCACTACGAGCGCTTCACCCACACCAAGCTGACCCGCTGCAACAACCTCACCAGCGGCCAGGTCTATAAAACCGTGCTGGACAAGGAACGGGCCGGGGCCTACCTGGGCAAAACAGTGCAGGTCATTCCGCACGTCACCGATGAAATCCAAAACCGGATTCACATGGTGGCCGAGCAATCCAAGGCGGATGTGGTGATCACCGAAATCGGCGGGACCACGGGAGACATTGAAGGTCTGCCGTTCCTGGAAGCCATCCGCGAATTCGCCCTGGACGTGGGCTTTCATAACGCCCTATTTTTGCATGTCACCCTGGTGCCGTTCATCAAGGCAGCCGGCGAGTTAAAAACCAAGCCCACCCAGCAATCCGTGGCCAAGCTGCGGGAAATCGGCATCACCCCGCAAATCATCGTCTGCCGCTGCGAGCAACCGCTGACCAAGGAATTGCGCCAGAAGATTTCCCTCTTCTGCAACGTGCCGTTCGACTCGGTGATCGAGGAACGCGATGTGGAGCATACCATCTACGAAGTCCCCCTGATGCTTCAGCGCGAGCGCCTGGACGACCTGGTGTGCCATGCGCTGCACTTAGAGACCCCGCAGGCCACCATGAGCCACTGGCAGGATATCCTGCGCAAAATCATCGCCCCGCAACACCGTGTCCGCATCGGAGTGGTGGGCAAATACATGGGTTTGCAGGACGCCTATAAATCCGTTTACGAAGCGGTGACGCACGGCGGCATCGCGAACGATTGCGCGGTGAGCATCGAGAAAATCGACTCCGAGGAACTGGTTAAAAACGGCCCCCAAAGCTGCTTGCGGGGGCTGTCGGGCATCCTGGTGCCGGGCGGTTTTGGCGAACGCGGCATTGAGGGGAAAATCCAGGCTGTGCAATATGCCCGCGAAAACCACCTGCCCTATCTGGGGCTGTGCCTGGGGATGCAGATCGCCTGCATTGAATTCGCCCGCAACGTGCTCAAACTGGCCAAAGCCCATTCGACAGAATTCGAACCCAACACTCCCCACCCGGTGGTGGCCTTGATGGACGAGCAGCGGAAAGTGATAAAAAAAGGGGGCACCATGCGCCTCGGGGCCCAGCCGTGCCAACTGGCGGTCGGCAGCCGGGCGGCCAAATTATACAGCGCGTTTGTGGTCAATGAGCGGCACCGGCACCGCTATGAATTCAACCACACGTTTCGGGAACGATTCGAGCAGGCAGGCATGGTTTTCAGCGGCACATCGCCCGACGGCAAGTTGGTGGAACTGGTGGAACTGGCGGAGCATCCTTTTTTCCTGGCCTGTCAATTCCACCCGGAATTCCAAAGCAAACCATACCAACCCCACCCGCTGTTCAAGGGCTTCATCTCGGCCAGCCTGGCCCACAGCCTGCGCCGCACGGGGTAGAACGCTCGAGGCATGACCTACGCGGATGCCATCCAGTTCTTATACAACCTCCGTTTCTTCGGAGCCAAGTTCGGGCTTGAAAACACGTTAAGGCTGGCGGAACTGGCCGGCAACCCCCAGCACGGCCTTTCGTTTATCCATGTCGCAGGCACCAACGGCAAGGGATCGACCTGTGCGATGCTCGAAAGCATTTACCGCACCGCCGGATTGCGGGTGGGGCTCTTCACCTCGCCACACCTGGTAGCCTTCGGCGAACGGATCCAGGTGAACCGCCAGATGATTTCCCAGGCGGAAGTCATCGATCTGGTGCTGCGGATGCGCCAATTGATCACCCACTTCCCCCACTCGGCGCCACCCACCTTTTTTGAAGTGATCACCATCATGGCCTTGGTTCATTTCGCCCGCCACGAGTGCGATTTGGTGATTTGGGAGACGGGGCTCGGGGGACGCCTGGACGCCACCAACATTGTGACGCCGTTGGCCAGCGTCATCACTAATGTGCAATTGGACCACCAGCAATGGCTGGGGAATACGCTGCCGGAAATAGCGGCGGAAAAGGCCGGCATCATTAAACGCGGCGTTCCCGTCGTCACCTCGGCAGATGGCGATGCCCTGGGCGTGATCGCTGAAAAAGCCCGGTCGCTCTCAAGCCCATTGATCCGGGTAGGAATCGGGGACATTCAAAAGCCGCCTTTGGCCGGCTTGCAACTCCCGCTGCTCGGCGATCACCAGCGCATCAACGCCACCCTGGCCTGCGCCACGGTGAACACCCTCGCCGCCCAGGTGCCGGTTGCCGGGACGGACCTGCACGACGGCTTGCTGAAGGTTGAGTGGCCTGGCCGCATGCAATTGGTGGACCGGGGCCACCAGCGGCTATTGGTGCTGGATGGGGCGCATAACCCGGCCGGGGCGGCCACCTTGAAGGCGGCTTGTGAACGACACTTCCCCGGGGTGAAGCCGGCGTTGATCCTGGGCGTGCTCAAAGACAAGGACTGGCAAGGTATTTGCCACACGCTCGCGCCACTGGCCTCGCGGATCCTGCTCACGGTGGTACACAGTGAACGCACCACCTTGCCGGAAACCTTGAGCCGCGATTGCCAGACGGCTAATCCCGGGGTTCAGGTTATCCCCTGCGGCTCCGTGGCCGAAGCCCTGGCACGGACCCAAACGGAAACTTTCACCCTGCTCTCCGGCTCGCTTTACCTGGTGGGCGAGGCGATGGAATTGCTGGATCTGGGCAACCGCCCCCCGCGGGAAGAACGCGGGTTAAACGAATGGACGGGGTCCGGCACAGCCTCCAACCGCTCGCTCCTCCGGACAACCTGAACGCCAAATTATGCGCTGGTGGAACTTATTGCAGCTTAAGTCCAAAGACGCCTCCACACGCCGCAAAGCCATTACGCAATTGGGCAAGGAACCCTTTGAATCGGCGGTGGAAGCCTTGCTCGCGGCGCTGCAGGATCCGGATGGCGAGGTGCGCCAAACCGCGGCCGACGTCATCGGCGCCTACCGCAATAAAAACGCGCTTCCGCCGCTTTTAAATTTGCTGCGCGATCCCAAGCCGGAGTTTCGCGAGACGGCCGCGGAAGCCCTCGCCGCCACCAGCCTCCCCGGTGCGGTGGAACCGCTGGCCGCAACCTTGAAGGATGCGGTGGCCGGGGTGCGCTGGAAAGCGGCCAAAGGGCTCGACGCACTCGGCTGGCAACCGGAGACCCCCGCCCAAAAAGCCCTGCGCCACGTGGCCCTGGGCGAATGCGACCGGGCCACCGAAGCCGCCACCGCCGCCGTGGATCCCTTGATTACCGCTTTGCAGGACCGGACCTTTCACAAACGCCATGCCGCGGTAGACGCCTTGACGAAAGTGGCCGATCCCCGGGTCTTCAAGGCCATGCTCCAAGTCCTGAGCGATGAAGATCTGCAGCTGCGGGCCCGCGCCATCGACTCGCTGGCCCACATCGGCGATGCCCGTGCGGTGGAACCGCTGATCAAAGCCCTCAAGGTGGTTGACCCCTATGTGCGGTCCCGGGCGGCGGAAGCCCTGATGCAACTAGGCGATCGCCGCGCCATGGACGCCCTCAAACCTTTGCTGAAAGATTCCTCTTGGGAGGTGCGCCTCGCAGCCATCCGGGCGCTCGGCAAATTGGATCCGGTGGAGAATCTGGAATTGCTGGCCAAAGGCCTGCAGGACAAAGACCGGGAAATCCGCGAAGCCTCCCTCCGGGCCCTGCAGAAATCCGGCGATTTGCGGGCCATTGAATATATCGTCCCGGCCTTGCTGGATGAGCAGGAGGCCTTGCGCAAAATGGCCCTCTCAATTCTGCGCCGGCTGGATCCGCAGTGGCAGAACTCGGAGTTGGCCCGGAAAAGCATCCCCTCCTTGCGGGCCGCCTGCAAAAACCTCGATTACAAAGTGCGGAAAGTCGCCATCGATGTTTTGGCTGAGATGGGTGAACCGTTGCCAGTGGATCCGCTGTTGAGCGGCCTGCTG
>CAIMWS010000310.1 GCA_903845125.1 uncultured Verrucomicrobiota bacterium | reverse complement strand
TGTTTGCTCATGTGCATTACCACCGATTTCCGGTGTCTTTTTCCCATGAGTCAACGACCCGTTTTGCCTCCTCTCAGATTCAGGTCCCCGGTGTCTTTTAATTTGAGTCAACTCGCGGAAAGGGGTTGGTCTGCTGAAGGCATTGCCCATTGGCCGATCCTTGGGTAACTTGTGCCCGATGAAAGTCTTGGTTACGGGCGGGACCGGTTTTGTGGGCCGGCAGGTGGTGGGGGATCTGGTGAGCCGGGGGCACTGGGTGAAGGTGCTGGCCCGGGATCCGGATGCCGCCCAGGCCCGGGGCTGGGCGGGACAAAAGGCGGTCCAGTGGGTGGCGGGGGATGTGCTGGAAGCCGGCGGCTTGAGGGCGGCACTGGCGGGGATGGAGGGGGTGGTCCACCTGGTGGGGATCATCAGCGAATGCCGCGAAATCACCTTCGAGCGGCTGCATGTGCACGCCACGCGGAATGTCCTTACCGCCATGGGCCAGGCAGGCGTGCGGCGCCTGGTGCACATGAGCGCCCTGGGCACGCGGCCCCAGGCGGCCTCCACGTATCACCAGACCAAGTGGGCCGCGGAGGAGCTGGTTCGCGCCAGCGGCCTGGACTACACCATTTTCCGGCCATCGATCATCTATGGCCCAGGCGATCAATTCATCAACCGGTTCGCGCAGCTGATGCGCTATTCGCCGGTGGTGCCGGTGATGGGCTCCGGCCAGGCCCGGCTGCAGCCGGTGAGCGTGGCGAACGTCGGCCGGGCTTTTGCCCTGGCGCTGGACGATGCCCGGACCCGCGGGCAAACCATCGATCTGTGCGGGCCGGAAACCCTCACGTTCAACCAGATCCTGGATGGGATCATGCAGGCCACCGGGCGCCACCGCCTGAAAATCCACCTGCCGCTGGGGGTGGCACGCCTGCTGGCGGCGGGCCTGGAGATCCTGTTCCCCGCGCTGCTTCGCCGGCCGCCCCCGCTCAACCGGCAGCAGTTGATCATGCTGCAGGAGGACCACTCCGGGGATTTCCAAACGGCGGCCAACCTGTTCGACCTGGGCAGCTCCTTCCTCACGGAATCCATCCAGAAATATTTGCTTGTTTGACCCACCGGGACAGGCAATCTGCCTGCTCATGACGACACATCATAGACGGTGTTGGGGCGGAATCGTGCTGTTCCTGCTTTTAGCCGGGGCCGGCCCGGCCGCCCGGGCGGACGAAACCCGGCTGCTACGCTTTCCGGCCATCCACGGCGAGCAGATCGCCTTCACCTATGCGGGGGATCTCTACACGGTGCCCGCCGCGGGCGGGGTGGCCCGCCGGCTGACCAGCCACGAGGGCTTTGAAATGTTCCCGCGGTTTTCGCCCGACGGCAAATGGATCGGTTTCACCGGCCAATACGACGGCAACACGGAGGTTTACCTCATGCCGGCCGAGGGCGGAGTGCCCAAGCGACTGACCTTCACCGCCACCCTTGGGCGGGACGAGGTGTCCGACCGCATGGGCCCCAATAATATTGTGATGACCTGGAAAGAGGACCGGATCGTCTTCCGCTCCCGGCGGACGGAGTGGAATGACTTCAACGGCCAGCTCTATTACGCCAACCGTGAAGGCGGGCTGCCCGAGCAGCTGCCCCTCCCGCGGGGCGGCTGGTGCTCCTTCTCCCCCGATGGCAAAAAGCTGGCTTATAACCGGGTGTTCCGCGAATTCCGCACTTGGAAACGGTACCGCGGCGGGCAGGCCGACGAGATCTGGATCCACGACTTCGCGACCCGCAAAACGGAAAACCTCACGCAAAACCCGGCCCAGGACATTTTCCCCATGTGGCGCGGAGCCAAAATCTACTTCATCTCGGACCGCGATGAAAACAAACGCTTCAACCTGTTCGTGATCGACCCCGCCACCCGCGAAACCCGCCAGCTGACCCAGTTCAAGGATTTCGACATCAAATTCCCGTCGCTGGGGGACCGCGAGATCGTCTTCGAGAACGGCGGCCATATTTACCGGTTCAACCCGGACACCGAAGCGCTGCAGAAGGTCAGCATCGTGATCCACGAGGATTTCGCCCTGGGCCGCGGCGGGCTGAAGGAGGTGAGCCGGGAAATCAACGATTACGACGTCTCCCCGGACGGCAACCGGGGATTGTTCGGCGCGCGCGGGGAGCTGTTCACCGTGCCGCAGAAATACGGCAGCACCCGCAACCTGACCCAAACCTCGGGCGTGCACGAGCGCAATGGAACGTGGTCGCCGGACGGCCAGTGGATCGCCTGCATCTCGGACGCCTCCGGGGAGGACGAAATCCACCTGATCGCCCAGGATGGCGCCCGGAAACCGCGCCAGCTCACGACCGGCGGCGACACCTACAAATACGACCTGCTCTGGTCGCCGGACAGCCGCAAGATCCTGTGGTCCGACAAAAAGCAGCGGCTGCAGTTCGTGGAGGTGAAAACCAAGGCGGTAACGCTGGTGGTGCAGGCCACGGCATGGGAAATCCGGGATTACGATTGGTCGCCCGACAGCCAATGGATCACCTATACCAAGCCCGAGGAGCGGCAGATGCCGAGGATCTACCTCTATTCCGTGGCCAAGGCGGAAACCTACCCGGTCACCGACAGTTGGTTCGCCTCGTCCGATCCCAAGTTCAGTGCGGATGGGAAATACCTGTTTTTTGTGTCGAACCGGAGCTTTTCGCCGGCCTACAGCCAGACGGAGTGGAACCACGCCTATTTCGACATGGCGGGCCTCTTTTTTGTGACGCTGGCCAAGGATACCCCGTCGCCATTCGCCCCGCGCAGCGACGAGGTGAAAATCGATGCGCCACCCAAAAAGGAGCCGGCCAAGGAGGGGATGGATAAAAAACCGGCCGAAGGCAAGGGGGCCGAGGCCAAACCGGGCGCCGAGAAAACCCCGGAGGAGCCCAAGCCGGCCAAAACGAAGGTGGAGCCCGAAGGCCTCGGGCAGCGGATCGGCATGCTGCCCATCCCGGCCGCCAACTATGGCGGGATCGCCTCCGCCGGGGACAAGGTTTATTACCTGCGCCGCAGCCAGAAAGATCCCCGGTCCCGGCTGTTCGTTTACGATCTGGACAAGCAGAAGGAGACCGAGCTGGGCGAAGTGGGCAGCTACCGCCTGGCCAGCCGGGGCAAGAAAATGATCGTGAACGCCGAGGGCGGCTACGCCATCATCGACCTGCCCACCGCGCGGATCGATCTCAAGGAGAAGCTCAATCTCTCGGAGGTGAAGATCACCCTGGACCGCCGCGCGGAGTGGAACCAGATATACCGTGAATGCTGGCGCCAGATGCGCGATTTCCTATACGCCCCGAACCTGCACGGGGTGGATTGGCCAAAAATCCGAGCCAACTACGAGCCGCTGCTGGCCCATGTGCAGCACCGGGCGGACCTCACCTACATCATCGGCGAGATGATCAGCGAATTGAACATCGGCCACGCCTATGTGGGGGGAGGGGACTATCCCAAGCCCGCCCGCATCAGCCAGGGCCTGCTGGGCGCCCAGCTGGAGCGGGAGACCACCAATGGCTTTTACCGCATCCGCAAAATCCTCAAGGGGCAGAATTGGGACCGCAGCCTGCGCTCCCCACTGACCGAGATGGGAGTCCAGGTGCGGGCCGGGGAGTACATCGTGGCCGTGAACGGCAAGCCCGCCAACAAGATGAAGGACATCTATGCGGCCCTGGTCGACACGGCGGACAAACAGGTGAAGCTGCGCGTCAATGCGACCCCGGAGGCCAAAGGCAGCCGGGAGATCGTGGTGGTGCCGATCGCCGATGAACGGCCCCTGTATTACCTGAACTGGGTCCAGCACAACCTGGACCGCGTAGCCGAGGCCACCGGGGGCAAGGTGGGCTATGTCCACATACCCAACATGGGGGTGGAAGGCCTGAACGAGTTCGTCAAATTCTTCTATCCCCAGCTCAACAAGGAGGGCCTGGTGGTGGATGTGCGCGGCAACGGCGGGGGCAATGTCTCGCCGATGATCATCGAGCGGCTGCGCCGGGAAATCTCCATGATCACGGTGGCGCGCAACGGCTCCATCAACGTGGACCCCAGCGGCATGGTGCTGGGGCCGAAGGTCATGCTGCTGGATGAGTTTTCCGCGTCGGATGGGGACATCGTGGCCTACCGGTTCAAGAAGCACCAGCTCGGCCCGGTGATCGGCAAACGCTCCTGGGGCGGGGTGGTGGGGATCCGGGGCAGCCTGCCCCTGCTGGATGGCGGCTACCTGAACCGGCCGGAATTTTCACGTTACGATGTCGAGGGCAAGGAATGGATCATGGAAGGCAAAGGGGTGGAGCCGGACATCTGGGTGGACAACGATCCGGCCCACGAGCTCGACGGCATCGACGACCAGCTGGAAAAAGCCATCGAGGTGATCCAGGACGCCCTGAAAAAGAACCCGGTCAAGCTGCCGCCCCCGCCGCCCTGGCCGGACAAAAGCCACTGATCCCGCTCAAGGTGGTACCGGCGGAAAAAAGTGACGGTGCCGCCGGTGTTGGCGCCAGCCGCGCCGGGAGCCGTTGATCCCGATCCGACCGGGATCCATGAAGCGCGGCCGGCGGCTCAGCGAGGCTCCGGCGGCAGGAGCAGGAAACCGAACCGGGCGAAAACCTGGCCGGCCTCCCCGCCGGAAAGGTGGTCCAGGAATTGGCGGGCCTCCCGGGGCTGGCGCGACGCTTTCAACATGGCCATTGGGTAGCTGATGCGCGGGCCATCCGCGGCGGGGACCTCGAAGGCGGTTTTGACTTTCCGCGACCGGGCGGCATCCGTGCGATAGACGATGCCGGCCTCGGCATTGCCGGCCTCCACCACGGCCAGCACGCTGCGGACGTTGGCCAGGGGGACGACCTTGTCTTGCAGCCGCTGCCAGAGGCCCAATTGGGCCAGGTATTCCCGGGCGTAGGTTCCAGCGGGCACGGTGCGGGGCTCGCCCACGGCCAGGCGCTTGATCCGGGGATCCAGCAACCCTTGGGCCGAGCGGAGGTCCAAGGAGCTATCGAGGCTGGTCACTATCACGAGCGTGTTCGAGAGGCGGCTGCGGCGCGTGTTTTTGACCAGCAGGCCTTTCGCCTCCAGCGCGCTGACCTTGGCCTCATCCGCGGAAAAAAAGATATCCGCGGGCGCGCCCTCCTCAAGCTGGCGGGCCAGCAGGCCGGAGCCCGCAAAATTAAAGACGATCTGGTCGCCGGATTTTTTTTCATACCCGGCGGCGATTTCCTTGAGCGAATCCGTCAGGCTGGCGGCGGCAAAGACGGTGACCGTGGCGGCGCGGGCTGGCGCCCCAGCGGCCAGGAGGAGCAGCCCCAGGACGAAAACCAGCGCGGAGGTGCGTCCCGGATTTGCCCGTCGCCCTTTGCCGGTGGCCACGGATCAGAAATTAAACCGGGTTTGGATATAAACCCAGTCGGCGCCGGTGTCGCCCCCGGTGGTGGGCCGGGAGGCCATGGTTTGCTCGATGTAGCTGCCGGTGAAGAAGTGGCCATAGCCGACCTGCAGGTCGGCGATTTTCTTGATGGCATAGGTGGCCACCACATCGATCTCCGAACCGACGAACGGGCTGAAGCCCGGGTGGGAGCCGTACCCGGAGGCCGCGCTGCTCCGGCCGGAGCCGCTTTCGGGGTACAGGTAGTCGTGGGTGTCCGCCATCCAGAACAGCAGGTAATCCGACCCGATGGTCAGGTTTTTCAACGGCTGGAAGGAGGTGGAGATGCGGGGCGTGTGCAGGTTGCGGAGGCCGAGCAAATCCATCTGCCCGTAGAAGCGGTGGGCGGTGCCGAACAGGTTTTCAAAAGTGCCGGTGCTGCGATCGGTGAGGTTGTCATCGCCGGAGCCGTAATCGTAGCCCAAGCCGAAACGCGGGGAGGACCAGGCATGGGTCCAGGTATAGCCGCCGTTCACGAACGCCCCGAACGCTTCCAGGTCATGCCGGAACGCCTTTTGGCGCAGGCCGGGATTGGTGAGGGAAACGCTGCCGAGCTGGCCGGCCAGCTCCAGCCCGTAATCCCAGCCGCCGAGCTTGCCGGGCAGGGAGGCCCAGCGGGTGCCGATGGTGTAAACATCCCGGGGCCCCGCGCCCGTGCCGGAGGTGGTCACCAGGTTTTGGGAGCCGGCCCCGACATTCCGGGCCAGCCCGTAAAGCTGGGTCTCCTGCCAGGGCAGGAGCTTCTGCGTGGAGGCATAGACGCCGGTGAACAGGTCGTCGTCGTTCGCCTCGTTGAAATGGTTGTCATTGACCAGCACCACCCGGCTGGCGAAGGCATCCACCCAGAAATCGTCGTTTTCAAACCGGAGCTTGGCGGCGTCGAAGACGCGGCTAGTGTTGCTCCAATCGCTTCGTCCAATCCAGCGTTCGTCCCCATAGACCAGCTCCTGGCGGCCCACCTTCGTGGAGAGCGGGAATTGCCTGGGATTCCCCAGGACAATATAGCCTTGATGCAGGTCCAGCGTGTCGGATTCAGGCGAAGGGGTGCGTTTGTCCCATTGCTGGAAGCTGCTGCGGCCTTCCACATAGGTGGTCACCCAAGGCTCCGGCGTGAACCCGATATGGTATTTCATCCGCTCCAGCAGGTAATCGTTGCTATTGTCCTGGCCGCGGGCCACGAAATCACGGGTGGGGAACGAACCGGCGTTTTCCTTGAGCTCGTAGCGCAGGCGCAGCTGGCCGCCGAGATCCCAGGGTTTGGCCAGCTCCGAATCCTTCCGCAGCCAGTCGTTGAGCAGGCCCGCGCTGGCCGCGGGCGGATTGGTCGTGGCCAGGCTGGGTTCGGCGCCCTGCGCCTGCGCCACGGCCGCCAGGCAGGCCAAACCGACGGTAAATTTGTTCCGGGAGGATCGTTTGCCAGTGTTGGTGCTGTTGTTCATCGAACCTCACCTTATACACTTATTCCCCGATTGGGCAAGGATGTTCCAGCGGGGGTCCAGGAAGGAGGAGGAGCGGATCCACGGGGCCGGTGGTTTTTGGGGGATCGGGAATCCGCTTGCCGCAAAATCAAGGAGGTGCCATGCTGCCGTGGTGACACCGAAACGAACCAACTGACTGCAACTCAAGCCAAGCATATGATGAACAAAACCCCCAATACCCGCCGCGAATTCCTGAGGACTTCCGCCCGGGCGCTGACCGGCGCCGCGCTCGCCACCGCCGTTGCCCGGCCGGGATACGCCGCGGAAAACAACACCATCAAGCTGGCCCTCGTGGGCTGCGGCGGCCGGGGAACCGGGGCGGCCGCCAACGCGCTTTCCACCAAGAGCGGCCCGGTCAAGATCGTGGCCATGGCGGATGTGTTCGAAAAACGGCTGGCCAGCAGCCACCGGGAGCTGCAGCGCGCCTTTGGCGACAAAGTCGAGGTGCCGGAAGAGCGCCGGTTTGTCGGTTTCGATGGGTACCAGAAAGCCATGGATTGCCTGGGCGCCGGGGATGTGGCCATTTTCACCACGCCGCCGGCGTTCCGCTGGGTGCATTTCGGCTACGCGGTCCAGAAGGGCCTGAACGTATTCATGGAAAAACCGGTGACCGTGGATGGCCCCAGCACGCGCCGCCTGCTGAAGCTGGCCGAGGCAGCGGAGAAAAAGAACCTCAAAGTGGGGGTGGGCCTCATGTGCCGGCACTGCAAGGCGCGGACGGAGCTGTATGACCGGATCAAAGGGGGGCAGATCGGCGACCTGGTGCTGCTGCGCGCCTACCGGATGCACGGCCCGGGCGGGTTCACCGGGCCCTGCCCGCCGAACCTGAGCGAGCTGCTTTACCAGGTGCAGCGCTTCCACAGCTTCATGTGGGCCAGCGGCGGCGTGTACAGCGATTATTACATCCACAACATCGACGAGTGCTGCTGGATGAAAGACGCCTGGCCGGTCCGGGCCCAGGCCACCGGCGGCCGTCATTACCGGGGCCGGGACGTGGACCAGAACTTCGACAACTACAGCATCGAATACACCTTCGCCGATGGCACCAAGCTGATGCTTTACGGGCGGGGCATGACCGGCTGCCATGAGGAGTTCGCCAGCTACGCCCACGGCACCAAGAGCGTGGGGGTGGTCTCCAGCTACGTGCACACACCGGCCAAATGCCGCATCTTCAAGGGCCATAACCTCGTGCCGGAGGAGCTCGCCTGGCAGTTCCCGCAGCCGGAGCCCAATCCCTACCAGCTGGAGTGGGACCACTTGATGGAGGCCATCCGCAATGACCGCCACTACAACGAGGCCCGCCGCGGCGCCGAGGCCAGCCTGGTCACCTCCATGGGGCGCATGGCGGCGCACACCGGCCGGGTGATCACCTATGAAGGCATCCTCAACAGCGAGCACGAGTTCGCCCCGGGGGTGGACCAGCTGACGATGGCTTCGGCGGCACCGCTGCAAGCCGGAGCGGATGGCAAATACCCCGTGCCGCAGCCGGGCAAGGTCACCGACCGCGAATATTAAGCCACAGGGGGAGCGGTGCTGGCCACGCCGGCACCGCGGCCATCAGAGAATCCGTGGCGGGTGCTCCGAAAGGGCGGCGGGCGGAACGGACCCTTATTTCCAGAACCGCTGGTCCAGCTTCCGTTCCAGGCCGGTCCAGAAACCGGACAGGGCGTCCCGGGCGCGCGGCGAGAGATCGCAGTTGTGCCCATTCAGCATCATCAGGGTGTCCCGGCTCCAAGGCCAGTCTTCCCACGGATACCCCAGGACGAACAGCGGCAGCGAGTCGTGCCAATTATAGCCGAGCAGGTGCCCGGTTTCATGTTTCGCCAAGTGGAAGCTGAGGGTGCCTTTTTCCAGGAGGACCAAGGCCTGGTTGAAGGAGGCCATGCCATGGGCCCACTCGCATTCGGCGATGGGATAATCCACCAGCAGCACGGTGGCGCAGGGCTGGCTGGCGTGGAGCGCCGCCAACCGGGCGGCCAGGCCGTCGAAGCTGAGGCAATCTTCCAGCCGGCCGTTGACTTGCTGTTTCACCAGGCTGCGCCGGCAGGCTTCGGCCACCGCCTCCGGCAGCGGCTCCGCCGAGACCTCCAAGTCCAGGCCGATTTCCCGGACCATGGCCCGGACCCCGTTTAGGGCTTCATCCACCATGGCCGGCTCGATGCCCGGGAGGGCGTGAATGCGGATTTTCCGGGCCGCGACCCAGCGCCAGGCGGAGTAGGCGGCCCCCTTTTCATCTTTGATGGTGCCAAACTGGCCAATGGCCAGCACGTGCCAGCGCCAGAGCGCGCGCCAGACCGGCGCCACGTTGAAGGAGAGCAGTAAAAGGCCCGCGAGCAAACCGAACAGGATATTGCGGGACCGGATCCGGGTGGACAGGAATTTCGACCATTTCGAGACTGGTTTCAAAGGCCGGGGGCTGGCACCGTTCATTTCGGTTTGCATATTCTGGTTTCACCATCGTACGGCAGGCAAGTGCCCAGGCCAACCCTTTTCCCGGCGGCAGCGGGCACCCCGTTCTGCACAAAAAAAATGTTACCCGGCAGAGGGTGGCCGATGCTCGTGAACCGCACCGGGCACGGCGGGCACAATTTGGTTTCAACCGGCCCGCCAACCAGTTAAATTGGCAGCCTATGAGACACTCTGCTTGCCGGTGGCCGGGAACCGCCTTCGCGCTCTTGCTCTTGGGCCTGTGGCCGGGCCCGGGCCGGGCGGACGCCCCGGCCGGGTTCACCGTGGTGCGTCCGGTGGACAACGGCGAACCGCTGGTCAACCCCGGCATGGGCTGGACGCTGCATTTCTACTCCAATTTCATCGAAAATTACGGGTCCCGGCTGAAGCCATCAGACACCCTGGACGACTGGCCGGGCTTGTCCGTGATTTACCTGCGGGTGCCCTGGGCCTACCTCGAGCCCAAGGAAGGGGAATTCAACTGGACGCTGTTCGACACTCCCGCGCAGCGCTGGGCGGCCAAGGGCAAGAAGATTGCGATCCGGGTCAGCTGCTCGGAAAGCTGGATCCGCTACGCCACTCCCCCCTGGGTGGAGGCGGCGGGCGCCAAGGGGGTGCGCTTTGAGTTTGGCAAAGGCGTGCAGCCCCTGGGCCCCCTGTGGGAGCCGGATTTCCTGGACCCGGTGTTCCTGGAAAAGCTGGACCATTTCCTGGCGGCGCTGGCCCGCCGCTACGATGGCAATCCCAACGTGGCCTTCATCGATGTGGGATCCTTCGGCATGTGGGGTGAAGGCCACACCGGCGGCAGCACCCGGCTGGATGACGCGCAGACCCTCGCCGTCACTAAAAAACACATTGACCTGCACGTGAAACATTTCCCGCGGACCTTGCTCTGCATCAGCGATGATGTGGCCGGGCCAACGCGTCCCGGGCGCCATTTCCCGACCATGGATTACGCCTTGTCCAAGGGGGTCTCCATGCGGGACGACAGCATCCTGGTGCAGCCGCCGCCGAACTCCTGGTATCATGCGGAGATGGCGCAGGAGTTCTGGCCCAAGCTGCCGGTGATTTTGGAGCACGAGCATTATGGCGGGTCCAAGCAAAGGAAGGCCTGGAGCGGGGAACTGCTGCGCCAATCGGTGGAGGATTACCACGCCAGCTATATGTCCATCCACTGGTGGCCGCGGGAGGAGCTGGACGAAAACCGCGAAACGATCCGGCAGATCAACCTGCGCCTGGGCTTCCGGCTGCGCCTGGAGGAAATCCGCTGGCCGGCCGAGGTGCGCCTGGGCCAGCCATTCACCGTCGCCACCACGTGGGCCAATGCGGGGGTGGCGCCGCTATACGGCGGCGGTTTTTGGGCGCTGACGCTCCAGAACGAGCAGGGCGGCCTGGCCTCCACGCACGTGGACGAAGCGTTCGACCTGCGCCAGCTGCGGGTGGGGCCGCCCGGCCAGGCGCCCGCCACCCAGCGTGAAGCCCGCTTCACCATCGCCCTCCAACACCACGATCCATTGGGCGCGCACGCCCCGCCCACGCAGCCGGGCATTTACACCGTGCTGGTGTCCGTGGGCGCCCGGGATGGGACCCCGCAAATCGCCCTCCCGCTCGCCGGCCACGCTGGCGGCCGGCGTTACCCGCTGGGCCGCATCCGGGTGTTGCCCAGATGACGGAAGCGTGGTTCCGGCGGATGGGAAACCAGGGCCGGCTGGGGCCGGAAGTTCCCCCCCCCCCGGCGGCAGACCGCGGGGGCTTGGCCTGGCCGTGGTTACGGTTTGGCGTTGGGGGCGGGCGGCTTGAGGTCTTTCAGATACTGGTCGAAGAATTCGTCGATCACGCCGCCGATCTGCACCTCCAGGAAGCCGTGCTGGCCGCCGGGCACGGGGTGGAAACGGACGGGAACCTCGGCGGCTTTGAGGGCGGCGACGAGCAACTCGCTCTGGTTGAAAGGCACCAACTGATCGGCGGTGCCGTGGAGGATCAGGAAGGGGGGATCGTCGCGGGAAACATATTTAATGGGATTGGCGGCGGCGGCTTTTTCGGGATGATCCTGGATGGGGCCGCCAATCAGCCGGGATTCCGGGGATTCGGGAGCATTGTGGGGGAAGAGGCCGCCGCCGGCGGCATCCATTTTCAGGAAATCGGTGGGGCCGAACATATCGACCACGGCGTTCACATGGCTGGGAAACTCCTTCCAGCCCCCTTCGCCTTCGAGTTCAGCAACGCCCGCGGAGGTGCCCAGGAGGGCCGCCAGGTGCGCGCCGGAGGACATGCCCCAGACCCCGATGCGGTCGGGGTTGAGGTTGAATTCCCGGGCTTTGGCGCGCAGGAACCGGATGGCGCATTTGGCATCGTGGATCTGGGCCGGGAACAAGGCCTGCTGGCTGAACCGGTAGTCGATGCTGGCGCAGAAATAGCCGCGCTCGGCGAACCGCACCAGGTGGTTGGTGCCCTGGTTCCGGTTGCCGCTGCGCCACGCGCCGCCGAAGAGGAACACGATCGCCGGCATCGGTTTGGCCGGTTTCTCCACGGGCCGCAGAACGGTCATTTTGAGGACGTTGGTGCCCCCTTTGCCGAATTCCACCGCGGGCAGCACTTCGATCTTGAGCGGGGGCTGGGGAGCATTCGCCGCCGCCAGATTTCCGGCCGTGAAACCGCCTGCCACCACCAGGGCCAACACCGCTAACACGCTTTTATTCATGATTGTCAGTAAAACCTTCCACTTGGACGCGACCCCGGAGCCACCCATTCATCCGCGGCGGCCCCGGATTCCGGACTGCTTAACAAAAGCGGCCGGGCCTGTCCACTATGTTAACAACCGGCGGAACTGAAAGTTGCGCGTTCGCCGCCGCCGCTATTTCCATTGACGGAGCTGCGCGGCGGGCGCGATAATCCCCAAAAAGGACTGGGTTTGACATATGAAAACAACGATCCGTTCACTTACCTGGCTGCTGGCCTTGAGCCCCTGGCCCGGCCTGCTGGCCGGATCCCTCCAACGCGAGCTGGTGGTGCACCTGGCCTTTGACGCCGGGTTGCAGGATTCCTCGGGCCTGGCCAATCACGCCACGGCAGGGGGCCCGGTGGAGTTCCAGCCGGGGCGGCTGGGCCAGGCGGTGCGGGTGACCGTCTCCGCCGATGGCGCCACGAACAACGTGGTGTGGCTGGGCTACCCGCCGGCCTTGAAATTCGGCAGCCTGGCCGGGGCCGGGGCGGTGGATTTTTCGGCGGCTTTTTGGATCCAGCTCGCCCAGCAAGCGGGCGACCAGCCCCTGTTGAGCAATAAGGATTGGAATAGCGGCGCCCATCCCGGCTGGGGCATCTTCAGCCAGCCCGATGGCTCGTTCAAATGGAATTACTGCGATGACTCCGGGGCGGACCGCAAGGACGGGGAGGCGCCCGGCAACCTGCGCGACGGCCAATGGCACCACGTGGCGGTGGTCTTCGAACGACGCGCGGCGGCCCGCACTTACCTGGATGGCCAGCCGGTCCGCGCGGGCAGCCTGGCGCCCGCCGCCGGCCAGCCCGGGGGCAGCGCGGACACCGACGCCCGCGGCTTCAGCGTCTGCCTGGGCACGGATGGCACCGGTTTTTACAACGCCGGAGGCACGGCCGCCCTCGACGCGCTGTTTGACGACCTGGGGATCTGGCGGCGGGCGCTGGCGGACGCGGAGGTGCAGCGGATTTTCGCCGCGGCCCAGGCCGGGAAGGATTTGTCGCAGATTGCCGAGGTGACCCTCCCGGTCATCACGGAGGTGCGGAAAACGGGCGGCAGCCTGGTTTTCAGCTGGGCGGGCGGCCAGGCGCCCTACCAGGTGCAAAAGACGACGCGCCTGGACAGCCCCGCGTGGGAAAACCTCGGGCTGCCTGGCAACGACACCCACTTCACCAACCAGATCAGCGGCGCCGCCACCTTTTTCCGGGTGACCGGCGCGCCCTGATCAGGGTTGGGGTATGGCCTGGAGGCGGTAGAAACGGTTGGTGGCGGCCCCGGGATCGCGCACCGTCACCACTCCGCCGGTGGTCGTGGCGGGTGGGAGGTTGGTGAGCGAAAGCCAGGCGGCGTTGGTGAGGGCATCCTTGAACAGCACCACATAGGCGCGGTTGCTGGCGGCCGGGAAGGTGAGCGTGACGAGCGGATCCCGGGCGACCCGGCTGATCTTCAGGCAGCTATGCGGATCCCGCGGATCCGTGCCAGCCAGGAATTCCCCGTAGTTGGTGGCCCCATCCTGATCCGCATCGGCGGCGGCATCGGCCGGATCGTTCGGATCCAGCTGGTGGGCGATCTCCCAGAAATCGGGCAGGCCGTCGTGGTCCGAGTCCAGGCTCGCGGGGGTGGGGGCAAACACGCCGTCGATGGCGGCGCTCCAGAGGCCGCCGTAGCGGGCGCGGGCGCGGATGCGCAGCGGGCCGGGGAGGGCGATGGGCTGGGCGTAGGTCTGTGCGGTGGCGGCCAGGAGGCCATTGGGGCCGCGGGGATCCACGCCGTTGGTGGTGAACCAGATGACGTGGGCGGCATTGGTCTGGACCAGCGCCACATAGCTGGCGGGAGGGGGGCCGGCATCGTAGCGGTTGAACACGGGGGGCCCCAGCGTGGGGAACAGGTTCACGCTTTTGAAGCGCTGGATGGCTACGGGATGATTCCCGGGCCAATAGAGGTCTTTTTGCCAGGCCATTTCGCGCAGCCAATGCCCCTCGCGGGTATAGGGGGGCCTTTGGCGGGCATCGCCCCACCGGGCGGACTCGCCCACCAGCGCGTGGTCCAGCTCCCACTGGCGGACCTCCCAGCGGCGGGAGCAGGCCTCCGGGGTGAGCAACCCCTGGTCCGCGATCAGTTGCTGGAGGCGGTCGCTGAAGAGCTGGCGGAAGGAGGCGTTGCGGCGCAGGCGGTCGTAGATGATCCCGGGCGAGTTGGGGGTGGTGACCGCCGCGAACGGCTCGTTGCCCAGGTTGACCTTGCGGGAGAGGTAATCATTGCTGATTTCCTGGTCCCATACGTAAAACCGGAAGCCCTCGCTCAGGGGGCCGCGCCGGCGCGAGGCCCTCCAGTTGTGCACCGGCCAGTCCTCGGCCCCGGAATAGATGTGGGCGATCATGTAATCGACGAAATTGGCCAGGTCCAGGTAGACCGGGAAATTCGGATTGCGCGTGCCATCGGGATTCCGGCCCTGGATCCGCTGGAATTCAGCCTCGCCCGCGAAACCGGCGTCCACCAGGGCCATCATTTGATCCCAGGCCGCGCGGGTGCCGGCGTCCACCTCCACGTAGTCCTTGACGACGTCGAATTCGGCTTTGTTTCCGCCGAAATATTCCTCGTTCCACCCGTCGTTGAGGAGCTCCACGAGGTTGTAAACGCCCCAATACAAGCCGTTGAGGTAGAGGTTGACATACCGGCCGTGGGCGGTGGGCTGGCCGAGGTCGCGCAGGGTGTCGCGCAGCCATTGGTCGCGCATATAGGTGGCCTTGGCCCGCCACCAGCGTACACTGCCATCGCCCGATTGGTTGGGGGGATTCTCGATGGGCCAGGAATCCGTGGAGCAGGCCCGCAGGACCAATTGATCGAAATGGTGCACCTGGGTGTCGGAGAACAGGGGAAAGTCCAGCTTGGGGAGGCCATATTGGGCGCGGAACACCACGCGGAGGGAATGTTTCAAGGTGGCGGAATGCCCCCGGCTGTAGGCGCCATGGAGGTGGAGGCCGGCGGCCGCCTGGAAACCGGGCCGGGCCTCGGCGAAGAGCAGCTCCACCGCCGCCGGGCGCTCCCAGGCCGGCCCCGACTGGGAGGAGTTGTAGTAAATGCCCCGCTGGCTCCCGAAGAGGTCGTCCGGGCTGGCGGTGAGGCAGAGGCCCGGCAGGGAGGTGAGGGCGTTGGTGACCGAGTAACCGGGCAGGGCCTGGCTGGCCACGGTGGCGTCCATGCCGTAATCGGCGGTGGCGCCGCTCCAGGCGGCGGGCAAACCGGGCTGGCTGGCCGGCTGCCGGGCCACCTGGGCGGGGAACAAATAGGTGTGGGTGGCCACGGGGCCGGGCAGCCAGCCGGGCCGGAACGCCGCCAGGCGCAGCACGGTGGTCTGGGTGATGGTGAGCGGGGTGGTCCAGGCCAGCCCATTGGAGAGGGTGGGCAGGCTGCCATCCAGGGTGAACCGGAGGCCGGCCGCCGCGTCTCCCGAGGCCGCCCGCACCTCGACGGGCGCGGAATAAAAGCCCCGGCCGGGCGCCACGGACACCTCCCCCAGCCAGCCCGCGAAGCGCGGGCCATTGGGCTGGCCGGGGGTGGGCAGGAAAAAGCCGCGGGAAACTTCGGCCTTTTCGCGGGCCAGGAGCTCCGGCTGGAGGAAAAACACGGCATTGGTGGCGGCCTGGCTCAAACCCAGGAGGGCGAGGATATTCGTGCCGGCGCGCAGCCGGGGCAAATCGGCCGAGAGGTCGAAGGTTTCCGGCTGCAGGGCGCTGGCGTCGGGCCGGTTGGTGAGGGCTTGCAAGCCGGCCTCCGGAAGCTCCGGAGCGTTGGCGGCCGCCACCCGCCCGCCGTTGATCCAGGCGGTGAATCCGTCCTTGTAGCACAGGCGCAGCAGCAGGCGGTCATAAGCCGGGCCCGCCGCCGGCACGGTGAAAGGGATCCGGAGGCAGACGGCGGTCCGCTGGCGGTACAGGGCGCTTTGGAGATCGGTCAGGATCAGGCTCCGCAGCGAGCCGCGCACGGTGGCCTGGAGCGAATAAGCGCGGTCGAAGGATTGGCCCGCGCCCAGGTTATCACCCACGGCGAAGCGGGTGTGCTGCTGGAACCAGCGGATGGTGGCCGCCGTGCTGTCAGCGAAGGCGGGCACGCCGGTATTATCGGCGCCGTTGGAGCCATCCTTCCAGCCGAAAAAGAAGCCCGGGCCGACCCGGGCGGCGCCGGATTTGAGCTCGAACGGGTAATGCTGCTCGCCGGCGCCGGTGCTGGTGCGGGTGGCGCCCACCCCGGAAACGAGGTAGTCCCCATTGGCTTGCAGGCGCAGCAGCACCGGGGTGATCATCCGGGTGGTGGTGCTGTGGAAGGCCCACTCCGTGACGTCGCCGGCCTCGGTGAAACCGGCGCTGGCCAGCACGAACAGGCTGCCGGTGGCGGTGTCGTAAACCGTCCGCTGGGCCAGGGTCTCGCCCACCGTCTCCACCGGCGGCCCCACGGGCGACCCGGAGACATCGTAGCCCGCGGCGGCGCGGGCGGCGGCCCAGCCGGCGGAGGCGGAGGCGTCGAAAGGTTCGGCGCCGCCCGTCCAGCCGGCGGCGGGCAGGGTGCCCGCGGGAACCTGGAGGCGGGCCGCGCTCGAGCCGGATACCAGGAGGTTGGTGGCAGCGGTCATGCCGGGGCCGTAAGATATATCCCTGCCTTGGGCGGGATAGTTGGGCTGGTAGGCATCGGCGAGGCTCAAGTCCGGCCGCCGCAGCGCCAGGTAGCCGCTTTCGGCGTGGAGCTTGAAATTGGTGTGCAGCTCGCGGCCCGCCTGCGCGCGGTCCTTGCCGGAGGCGAAGACCACCAGGAAGGCGCCCGGCGGCAGGTTCGTGGCGGGGAACTGCCAGCGGGCGGGCAGGGCCGGGTCGTCGGTGAGATGCCAGCCGCCCAGGCTGGCGGTCGTCACCCCGGCATTGTGGATCTCGATCCAATCCGGCCGGCTGCCATCCTCGTCCGCCAGGCCGCAGGCATTATCCGCGAGGAACTCGCTGATGACCAGTTCGGGCGGGGTGGCTTCCGCGGCGCGGGCGGTTAGAGTGGCGGCCAGGAGGGCGGCGGCGGCCAGGCTGGCCGCCGCGGGCCGGACCTGGCGGTGGACCCGGGCCGTCATCATAGCGGCCGCACCCAGATGTTGCGGAAACGCACGGGGCAATCATGGGCGCCCAGGACCAGCGGCCCGCGGCTGATGGGGCGCCGGTATTCGGGCAGGATGCGGTGGCCGGTTTCCCCGTGGATCGGTTCGGCCAGGTGGGCCAGCAGCCCGTTGTGGAACAGGGTGACCCGGGCCGGCTGCGCCAGGCGGCCCCCTTCAAAAACCGGGGCGGTGAACACGATATCGAAGGTTTGCCACTCGCCCGGCGGGCGGCAGGCGTTGACCAGCGGCGGGGTCTGGCCGTAGATCGCGGCGGCCTGGCCATCCGGGTAGATTTTCTCATTCCAGGAATCGAAGATCTGGATTTCGTAAAGGCCCATGAGGAGCACGCCGTTGTTGCCCTGGTTGTACCAGGGGCCTTGGAAATGGGCGGGCGCCATCCATTCCAGGTGGATCTGGCAGCTGCCGAAATTGGTCCGCGAGGCCAGGCCTCCCGAGGCGGCCACGAGGCAGCCGTCCACCACCTGCCAGTCGCTCTTCTGCCACTGGTCCAGGCCGGAGCCGTCGAACAAGACCACGGCGTCCGCGGGCGGCTTGGCGGTTTGCTCCAGGGCTGGCCCGGGGTGGACCCGCCGGGGCGCGGGCCGGTCGGCGTCATGGACGCGGAAGCCGCACCAGGGCAGCACGGGGGTATCGTGGTAGCCGTAAACGCCGGAGCCGTCCCGGGCGTGGACGAGGTCGGCGGCGGGCAGCCGGGCGGGGTCTCCGAGGGCGGCCCCCAGCAGGGCGGCCACGAGCCAGTGGGGCAGGCAGTTGCGGTTCATATTTTTGAACCCACTTCAATGCGGGATTCGCCGCCGAAGTCAAAACAAAACACCAACCAAAAGGCCGGCCGCGGGAGGGGGCGGCTACGGGCCATCGAGGCATTGGCGGATGATCCGGCCCAATTCCTGGATGTCGTAGGGCTTGGCCAGGAAAGCGCTGCCTTGGGTGAACCATTTGGCAAAGGCGGCTTTTTGGCGGTCATAGCCGCTGGAAACGAGGACCTTCAAGCCGGGCTGGTCGCGGCGCAAGCGTTCGGCCAGCTCCAAGCCCGTCATACCGCCCGCCAGCACGACGTCGGTGAACAGCAGAGCGATCCGGCCGGGACACTGCACCCAAAGGTCCAGGGCCTCGCTGCCGGAGCCGGCTTCCCACACCTGATAGCCCAGCTGGCGCAGGCATTGAGCGGCGATCCGGCGGACGAGGGATTCATCCTCCACCAGCAGGATGTTTTCCGTTCCCCGATGCAACACTTCCACCGCCTGCTCCGCTCCGCTGGAAGCCTTGGGCAGGGAGGCTGCGGGCAGGAAAACGTCGAACCGGCTGCCCTGGCCCACGGTGCTCTGAACCTCCAGCCAGCCCAGGTGCTGGCCGACGATGCCGTGGACGGTGGCCAGCCCCAACCCGGTGCCTTCACCGGCGCCCTTGGTGGTGAAGAACGGCTCGAAAATCCGCTTCAGGATGGCCGCATCCATGCCGCAGCCGGTATCCTCCACCGAGAGGCAGACAAAGCGGCCGACGAGGCGTTCCGGGTGTTTTTCCACGCTGGCCTGGTCGAATTCAACGAGGCTGGTGGTGACGGTGATCCGGCCCCCCTTGGGCATGGCGTCGCGGGCGTTGACCAGGAGGTTCATGATCAGCTGCTCCATCATCCCGGCATCGGCCTTCAGGCGGACGGGGCCGTTGGGGCTCAGGAATTGGACATCGATGTTTTCACCGATCAGCCGGCGCAGCATGTGCAGCATGTTCTCGATGACGCCGTTCAATTCCACAACCTGGATCTCCATGGGGGAGCGACGGCTGAACAACAGCAGCTGCCGGGTGAGCCGGGCGGCCTGCCGGGCGGCGGCCGAGACCTCGTCCAGGCGGGTGGCCGACCCGGCATCCAGCTGGACATCTTCCTTGAGCAGGCCCAGGTTCATGAGCATCGCCGAGAGGATGTTGTTGAAATCATGGGCCACACCGCTGGCCAGCTGCCCCACCGCCTCCATTTTTTGGGCCTGGCGCAGCTGATCTTCCACGCGCTTCTTGGAGGTGATATCGGTATCGACGATGAGCAGCGCCTGGGGGGCGCCCAAATCGCTGCGCATCAGGGTCCACCGGCTTTCCACGAGCACTTTCTCGCGGCCGCGGTTCAGCGCCTGGAACTCCCCGCTCCAGGCTCCCCGCTCCAGGGTCAATTCGAGGGCCAGGTTGCTGGCGGGGCTGGAAAGCCCGAGCAAGGCCGGATGATCCTGGCCGGCGGCTTCCGCCTGCGGCCAGCCATAGATGGTCTCGGCGCCCTTGTTCCAATACAGGATCCGGCCGGACACCGTCCGGACACAGATGGCATCCGTGGTGAGGTCCAGCAGGCTGGTCTCGGCGCGGATCTGCGCGCCCCGCTCCTTTTCGGCGGTGGTATCTTCCTTGATGGCGATGAAATGGGTGATGCGGCCGGATTCGTCGCGCAGGGGGGTGATGGTGGTGCTTTCGTGGTAAAGCGTGCCATCTTTGCGCCGGTTGGTGATTTCCCCCCGCCAGATGCCGCCCGCCAGGATGGTCTCCCATAACTGGCGGTAGAATGCCTCGCCGTGCTGGCCGGATTTCAGCAGCCGCAAATTCCGGCCCCGCACTTCGTCCAGGGTGTAGCCGGTGAGTTTGGTGAAGGCGGAGTTGGCCCAGATGACCAGGCCCGCGTGGTCGGTGATCACCACCGTGTTGGCGGCGGCTTCCAGGGCCAGCTGCCGCAGGCGCAATTCCGCCTCGGCGGTCTTCCGGGAGGTGATGTCGGTCCGGACCCCCACCACCCGCACCGGCCGGCCCTCGGCATCCCACTCCACCACCCGGCCCGTGGTATGGATCCAGCGGTAGGCGCCGTCGGCGCCCAGCTGGCGGCAGTCGCACTCGAGCTCGGCGGTTTCGCCGCGTGCCAGCCGGTCGAAAGCCTCCGCCTGCGGCTGGCGGTCATCGGGGTGCATCCGCTCCAGCCAGCGGGCGAGGGTTTCCTGGAAACGGTCGGGGCCGTGCCCCAGGATGGCGGCATAGGCGGGCGAAACCTGGCATTCCCCGGTCTGGAGGCTGCAATCAAAAATCCCCTGGCGGGCGGCGTCGAGCGCCAGCTGCAGCCGCTCCTCGCTCCGCCGCAGCGCCTCGGCGGCCAGCTTGAGATCGGTCACATCGTGGTCCACCCCGCGGTAGCCGAGCAGGCGGCCGGCCGCGTCCAGGACCGGCTCGCCGCTGGTCTCCAGGTGGATGCGGCGGCCGTCTTTATGGCAGACCTGGTTGGGGAATTTTTGGAAGGCGCACCGGTGGGCGAAATATTCCCTGGCGGCCCGTGCCATGATCTCCTGGATCTCCGGCGGGAAGAGGTCGAAAAAATGCAGGCGCCCCACCAGCTCCTCCGGCCGGTAGCCCAGCAACCGCTCCACGGCCGGGCTGGCATAAGTATACAGCCCGTTGGCGTCCACTTCCCAAACCCAGTCCCCCGCGAGTTCGGCGGCCCGGCCGAGCAGGAGGAGGTCGGAGTGGTTGCCGGCCGGCTGATCCACTGAACCTGGCGGTGAGGAATGAGGCTGCGCAGACATGGCTCAAGCGGGGTTGGGATGGGGCGCGCCCGGGGTCTCCCGCATGGCGGTCAGCAAGGCGGGGATTCGCTCGAAATCCATGCTTTTATCCAGGAAATGATCGGCGCCCAGATCCTCGCAGCGGCGGCGGAATTCCGCGAAGGCATAGGTGGTGAGGACGATGACCCGGCATTCCGGGTAGGACCGTTTCAAGCTTTCCAGCAATTTCAAACCGTTCAAGCCCGGCAATTCTATGTCCAGCAGCACGGCCTGCGGACGATGCTCGGCGATGAGGCTCAAGGCTTGCACGCCATCCCTGGCCTGGGCGGCGATGGTCACGCCCGGCACCTGGGAGAGCAGCGCGGCCAGCCGGGTGCGGACGATCTCGGAATCTTCGACAATGATGACCGATATGGTTTTGGCGTTCATAGAAGCTACCCCATCAGGACGCCTGACCATGGATCCGGCCTCCGGAATCCAACTCCGAGCCGCCACCGAAGTAAATTATCATCACGGCGCAGGCTAGAGCATCGGCCCCGATTTTGAAAGAGAAAAAACGACGCGGGGCGGGGCAAAAGGCAGCCGCCGGCCGGGAACGAGCCGGAGAGCCCTTCCGGAAAAGCACCCCCCCAGGCGTCCAGCGCGGCGGGGGCAACCAGCGGCGGCGCCAGCCCCGCGCCGTCCCGCGGCCGGGGCCCGGCTCAGGCTGGAGGATCCCGGCGCGGAATGGCCAGGCTCACCACCGTGCCCCCGTGCGGCCCGGGCCGGATGGCGAACACCCCGCCGAGCTGCCGGGCGCGCTCGGTCATCCCCAGCAAGCCGAGGGAATGGGGATTTTCCACCTGTTCGGGCCGGATGCCCTGGCCGTTATCCTCCACCTCCAGAACGAACCGGGTGGGCTCCTCCCGGAACCGCGCTTCCAGGCCGGTGGCGGCCGCGTGGCGGGCCACGTTGGTCAGGGCCTCCTGGAAGATCCGGAAAATGGCGGTGGCCACGGCGGGCGGCATCAGGGGCTCTCGCTCCGGGGCGGACAGCCGGCAGGCCAGGCCCGTGCGCTGCTGGAATTGGTTCATCTCATAGCCCAGGGCCACCACCAGGCCCAGCTTGTCCAGGATGCCGGGCCGCAGCTCCGCGGCGATGCGTTGCACCGCCCGGGTGGTGGCATCCACCAGGCTCGTGGCGGCGGTCACTTTATCCAGGAGTGGATCGGCCAGGGCGGGTGCATTCAACTGGCCCAGGCCGTGGCCGATCCAGCGCAGATCCATCTTGAGCCCGGTGAGCATCTGGCCCAGCTCATCGTGGATCTCGCGGGCGATCCGGGTGCGCTCCTCCTCCCGCAAGGTCTCCAGGCGGGCGGTGAGCCCGCGCAGCTGCTCCTCCGTCTGTTTGCGCCCGGTGATGTCCACGCAAATGCCCACCATGCGTCCGGGCTGGCCGGAGTCGGCCTGGTATATTATTTTGGCCTGGACATTGACCCAGCGGATGGCGCCGCCGGGCCAGACGATGCGGTAATCGTCGTGGTATTCGCCGGTGCGCAGGGCGTTTTCGAAGGCCTCGCCCACCCGCGACAAATCCTCCGGATGCACCCGGGAGCGCCAGTCCGCCAGGGTGCAGGGAGCGCCGCCGGGCCCCACCCCAAACAAGAGGCAGGCTTCCTCGGACCACTGGCCCTGGTCGCCGGGGATATCCCATTGGAAGGTCGCCGCCCCGGCGGCCTGGAGCGCCAGGCGGAGGCGGGCCTGCTCGTCCCGCAGCGCGTCCGCCTGGCGCTTGCGCTCCGTCAGATCCCGCACCACGCCAAACATGCGGACCGGCTGCCCGGCGGAGTTGTAGGTAAAGCGGCCCCGGGCGTCCATCCAGCGGACGCGGCCATCGGGCCAGACGACCCGGAACTCCTGGGCGAAATCCAGCCGCTCCGTTTGCGCCCGCAAAAGCTCGCGCAGGACGCTGGCGCGGTCCTCCGGATGCAGGGGCTGCTCAAAATCCGCCAAGCCGCCGCCGAACTCGGCTAAAGTCAGGCCAAAAAGCCGGGCATGCTGCTCGTTCCAGACGATCCGGCCGGTGGCCACATCCCAATCCCAGGTCCCCAGGGCGGCCGCGTCGAGGGCCAGTTGCTGGCGTTCCTGGCTGGCCAGGAGGGCCAGCTGGGATTGCCGGGCTTCGTCAATATCAGCGATGAAGCCCTCCAGCGCCATCAAGCCGCCGCCGGCGGAGAACACGGCGAGCCCTTTTTCCCACACCCACTTCAGTTTTCCCGGCGCGGTGCGGATCCGGTATTCAAACTGAAAGGGCTGGTCCAGCCGCAGGCAGCGCTGGATTTCCTCCCAGACCCGCTCCCGGTCCTCCGGGTGGATCAGCCCGGCGAAGCTCACCTGGCGGTTGCCGATGAGGTCCCCCTCCGGATAACCGGTGAGCGCCAGGCAGCCGCCGCTGGCAAACTCCATGGTGCGCAGGCGGTTGTTCTGGCAGCGGTAAACCATGCCGGGGAGGTTGCCCAGGAGGGTCGCCAGGATGCGCTGATGGTCCCGCAACTCCCACTCCGCCCGCGCCCGCTGCTCATCGCTGGAAATCTTGGCCAGGGCAAAGGAAAGGTCTGCCGCCACCTCCGCCAGGAGCTCCAGCTCGCGCTGCCGGAAAAAATCCGCCTCGCCGGCGCAGATGCCCAGGACGCCGCAGGCCCGGCCCTGGTAGCGGATGGGCAGCGCGGCACAGGAGCGGTAGCCGAACTGCACGGGGGCGGTGTCCGGCGGGTAGCGGCAAGGCTGGAGGCCGCAGTCCTGGCAGATGACGGGGCGGTCCTCCAGGATGGCCCGGCCCGGGCTGCCGAGGAACCGGGAACTGCCATCGGCGATGAATTCGGCCGTGGCGAGGAAGCCGGCCTCATCGCCGAAGCGGGCGATCGGTTTGATGTGCCGGGTTTCCTCCTCGAGCCAGCCGATCCAGGCCAGGCCCACCTGGCCCTGCTCCACGAGCAGCCGGCACACGGCGGCCAGCAAATCCCGCCAGGTGGCCGCGCGGGCGATGGTCTGGTTGACCTGGCTGAGGACATCGTACAGGCGGTTGAGGCGCCGGATCTCCTCCTCGTTGGCATGTTTGGAGATGGCGATCTCGATGGTGGACCGCAGCTCGCGATCGTTAAACGGCTTGAGCAGGTAGCCGTAAGGCCCGACCGCTTTGGCGCGCTCCAAGGTGTCGTCCTCGGAATAGGCCGTCAGAAAAATCACCGGCACCCGCCAGCGGCGCTGGACTTCCCGCGCGGTAGCGATGCCATCCATCTCCCCTTTGAGATGGATGTCCATCAGGATCAAGTCCGGGCGCGAGCCGGCCGCCAATTCAAGCGCCTGCTCACCGGAAGAGACGGCCCCGGCCACCCGATAGCCCAACCCGGCGAGGCGGTCCTGGATATCCAACGCCACGATCGCCTCGTCCTCCACCACCAGGATGCTGAATGGCTTCATCCCGGATTCACCTTAAATCACGATCCATCGGCCCATGCGCGTCACCTTTAGCATCCGGCGGCCGGGAGATGCAAGCTTTGGCGGCGGAGAGGGTGGGGGGCGCAAAAAAACCGCCGGCTGGGAGCCGGCGGCTGGCTGAGCGGGGAATATACCCGGCTTTAGAATTTATAAATGACGTTGAACGCCAGGGAAACGGCATCCCGATCCGGATCGCGCGTGGCGCTGCCGCCAAACACGTTCCCGGCCCCCGTCAGCTCGCGGTCCCAGCGCAGTTCCGCCCGGGTAGTCACGTTCTGCCAGAGCTTGTAATCGACGGTGAAGGCGTCCCCGAAAAATTCCTCCTTCGGGAGCGCGGTGCCCCAGGTGCCACCCGAGCCGGTGGCATACTCGACGCGATTGGCCAGGGTGACCTTGGGCGTCAGCTCATAAATGGTGTAGAAGCCCGCGGCGGAGGCGTGTTTCGCATCCAAGTCCGTGGGCGGCGTGATATCGGAGCCGTTGGAGAAACGGTAATCGTAAGCGGCGCCAAAGGTGAAGCCCTTGAGCGGCGTGGGCACATTCAACCCGCCATACAGGTTGACGATATCCTGCGCGGCGCCACCGGCCCCGGTGGCCGGATCATAGGCCGGGAGCCCGCTCACCACGCCGAAATTGAGGGTGGTGCCCTTGAACCCGCCGAAGCTTTCCGGGGCTTTCAAGGTGATCAAGCCCAGGAGGGTCTTTTCCGCTTCCGAGGCGGGCGCGTAGCCGCTGAGATTCAGGTGCCCGGGCCGGGCATTGATGATGGAGGAGTAGCTATTGGCCACGCCGAACGAGGTGTCCAACCAATCCGTCCAGGAATAGGAGGTGAGGACGCCCGTGTGCGACAACGGCTCGATATAATAGCCGTAAGAGCGGCTGAAATTTGGATTCGAACCGGAATCGAACACCTCATAACCGACGCAGGTGTCGAACACGCCCATCTGCACCTTCAATCCGCGGCCCAGCGGTACCCGCAGGGAGACGAAGGCCTGTTTGATGGCGAAATCAGTCGTGCTGTCGAACCAGGAGTTGCTATACAGATAAGCATCCGGCCCGTAGAGGAAATCCACCTGGTAGCCCGCGCCCCAGTTGGCTTCGCTCATGGGCTTGCTCAACGACAGCTTGATGGCATCGAGGTTGAATCCGTCCTGTTTATTGGAGCCATCATTGGAACGGCCGGGCAGCAGCGCATTGCCGGTCCCGAATTTCCAGATGGCTGACGTATCGACGTAGCCGCTCAACGTGGTGGATGACACGGCGGTCAGCACCTGGTTGGTGGCTTCCTCCGCCATCAGCACCGAACTGTAACTTACTATGCCGGCCCCAAGCAGGACCCTTGTCCAACGATTTAACTTCATAATTAGCATTTCTTCACAACTACACATTGCCGCCAACTCGTGCCGGAACTCTCCTCAAGGATTCCAGCAACCGGGTTTTCGGGAGCATATATTATTGCCGCCCAACCGCTTGGCAAGCCTGTTTTAAAAAAAAAATGCCGCCAGGCAGGATGGCCGCCCCCGGCCTCTGTGCCACCAATCCAAGCAGCTTCAATGCCAAGCCCGGAAACCGCCAGTTTCATTGATGTAAAGCACTTAATACCAAATAGATATGTTTAAAATTACCCCGCCATACCGGAGGCGTTGAGTGTGCGTATTCGGACATTCTGCAGATTTTTGCACAACTGGCTGCAATGGGAATAGAACATCTTATGCCGGGCGCACCCCGCAGCCGGGTGTGGATTTCCACCGGTTGGGTGCCAGTGAGAAGACCCAGCCGGACGCCGCCATCATCCTGGGCCGGATCTTCAAGTGAGGAGCCCCACCTGGCGGAAAACGGAGAAAGCGGGCCAGGCCATCGGATTGGCCTGGCCCGCCGGCATGAACCGGAGGACAAAAATCCGGGTTTATGGGCTTACGTGGTCGGCGTGGTGCCGGGTGCCTTGCGCCTCGGCGGCGATGGAAACGGCGGTGTTCACGGCGCTGAAGCGGTTGGCATTGAGCTTGGTGCCAAGGGGGGCGGCGCCCTGAAATTCGCGCAGGTGGATGCCGATATCGAGCTTGCTGAAATGGTTGTTGATCACTTTGGCGCCGGTGATGCGGCCGATGATTTGCACCCCTTTGCTGCTTTCACCCTTGTTGACGCCTTTGAACATATTGCCTTGAATGGCGGCGAAGACGATGTCGCCCTCCATCCCGCCGCCCGCGCCATTCCACAAGCTGACCCCACGGCGCCAGCTCTGGATATTATAGAAGGTGTTATGCATGATCTGCACGTGGGTGAAGCGGCCGCCCCCCAGGCTCTCCGTGTAAGGCGCGTGCCGGAAGGCCCCGGCGAAGGTGATGCCCGAGGCCCAGTGGGCCTGGTCGAACGGCGCGCCGGTGCCGAGGTTGAGGTTATTGCTGTTGCGTTTTTGCAGGCTGGGGATGTCCAGATTGCCATAGGTCATGGTGAAAATGGCGTCCGAGCCAAACACCCCGACATCCAGGTCGTTGAAGCTGATGTCAGTAGGGCCGGGGTGCCGTTCAATGAGAATCGGGTTAGAACCAGTCTCGGATATCTCATTTTTCAGAACGAACAAACTGCCCCGGCCCTCAAAGGCGTAAAGGCCGTAATCGCCCATGTCCTCGGGATCACCGGAGCCGAGGATCCGGTTGCGGGCTACCAGGTAAGTGCTGGCCGCCACCGGGCTGCTGACATACAAGGCCACCTTCACTCCACCGACGGAATTGGCGTGGCACAGGGTGAAACCGGTGAAGGCCACGCTGCCCGGGGCGGTGATGCGCACCAGCCCGATCAACTCCAGCGAGTCGTCGTCGCCACCGCCGTCGATGATGGTTTTGCTGGCATCCTGGCCGACCACGCAGATGGCTTTGTCGATGATTATTTGTTTTTCATGGTAAAGGCCGGGTGCCACCTGCACTACATCACCGGTCTGGGCCGCCGCAATGGCGGCCTGGATGGTGTCGTAATCCGCAGGCACGGCGAGGACCGCCGCCCGGGCGGAGGTGCCCAGGATCATTAACGAAGCCAGCCCGCAGGCCAGCCCATTGGAAGTCGTATTTTTCATTTTTAAGTTGCCTCGTTGAACGGCTTTGCATCCCCATGGAAGACGGAACTTCCGAACGGCTATTACGCCGGCCTGGGTGGCGAGACAGCCCGCTTTGCGCCAGGGCAATCGTGCCGGATCTGCGATCCGTGGGAATGGCTAAAGCCAAGGTTGTTGTGACATCAAACCGCACCGCCCACACCGGGAACCTGCCGGGTCAGAAGCGCTCCTTCCTGGGTGGGGCAGGGGGACCGTGCGGAGCCGGGTGCGGTTGCGCGATCCACCCCGCCCCCCCAGGTGGTCTTCTGGCCACCCTTTTCGGGCCGGCGTTTCTCATCCGGCGGAGCCCCGCCGGATTAAAAACCGCGGCCCGCTTCCTTCCTAAACCTCCGGGCGGTCCCCATTACTTTCCTTTAACAGTGAATTTAACAGCAATTCCAATGCCATTTGCGGCCTCCCATTTGCAATCCGTTCCCAGGCAAAGAGTTTCAAAAAAAATACCGGCGGGCACCCAACCGGCATTGAGCCCTTTTCGGGGCCCTCAACCCAAGCGGGTGGAACCACGAAAGGCCGGGCTGGGGAATGGCACCCAACTCCTGGGGGGGAAGCGGCTTCCGAATCGATCACCGACCGAAAACCACCTGGGACATCGTATATTAAAATAACCTAGGTGCAGTGAATATGGATTGCGGGAATGGGCCATGCTGGCCTCCCACGCATGCGGGCAGGCGCCCGGAACCGGCCGCCAGCCATCCCCCCCATCCGCAACCGCGTATCCCGTTAACGCGGAGCGCCAAACGGGCATTCCGGCTTTGACGCCGCCACCCAGTCTGCTATAAAAAGGGCCTTGGCCAGCCGCCAAACCACAAACCAGGGCGGAAAAAACTCAAGAAACCAATCCCGGCTGCCGATAAGGTGGCAGGTGTTGGTTCTGGCTGAAAAGAGACGATGGCGAACAAGATGCAAATACCGGGCCGGGGCGGAAGGTGCACGACCGACGGCGAGCCTAGAAAAACGGGGAAGCCCGCCGTTTTTCTGCTGGCGGTCATCAGCTGGGGCTGGGGCCTGGGAGCGATCTCCCCAGTCCAGGCGCTGGAGGATCCGGAGATCCGGACCGCCGCCACCCATTTCCTGCAACGCCCCTTCTTCGCCAAGGGAACCGCCATCGCCGGGGTGGAGCCGCCCGCCTGGTCCCGGCCGTGCTGGCTGGTACGCTTGAAGCCGTCCGGCTTCATCCTGTTCAGCGATGATACCCGCGAACTGCCCATCATCGCTTTTTCGCCCCAGGGGGTGCTGGATATGAATCCGGAAAGCCCATGGGGTGCCGCCCTGGCCCGGGTTGGCAGCGGAACCAGCCATGACGAGCGCGGCCCGGTGGCGTGGCGGCGGTTGCTGGAACCGGCCAGCGTCCTCCGGATGGGCGAGGAAACGCCCGCCAACATCCGGATGGAACCTTTGCTGGCCACGCACTGGTCGCAATGGTCTCCTTTCAACCGCCAGTGCCCGGTGGTGACCAATGCCCTGCCCGGCTACGGCGGACGGGCCCCCACGGGCTGTGTGCCGGTGGCCCTTGGCCAGGTCATGCGTTATTACAACTGGCCGCAGAAAGGCAACGGCGTCAGCGTCTTCACCGATGCCAAGGGCGCGTGCACCGGCACCTACACCGCCATCTGGACCAATCTCATCGACTGGGTGACGATGAAAGACCGCTACGACAACCAGCGGGAGGAAAGCCCCGAGCTGGTCAATCCGCTGGCGGATCTGATGGCGCGGCTGGGGGTGCTGGCGGAGACCGACTACGAAGGTCCCGGCAGCGGCGCGGATATCTCCACCGGCGCCCGGGGCATGACCGCGCGCCTGGGCTACACCATGGGGGAGGTGGCCCCCGCCGGCGGGGCGGTTTTCAACTGGGCGCTGGAGACGGAAATCCTCAACCGGCGCCCGGTGCTGCTGGATCTGAACGTGACCCCCGGCCACACGGTGGTGGCGGATGGGCTCGCGGAGGATGGGGGGGTGAAATTTGTGCACCTCAATTACGGCTGGGGCGGCACCAACGATGGCTGGTATGCCAGCTACACCAACTCCCTTTTCAAAAGCCTCCTCACCACCCTCCGGCCCAACACCGCCGCCGGCCTGCTCGCCTGCTCCCCCAATTATCTCGAGCTGACCACGACCAACAGCCAGCTGCCCGACTTTTCGCTCCAACTGGCAGGCATCGGCGCCACCAATCTCAGTTATGCCCTGGCCAGCCCGGTGCCCTGGATCAGCATCCTGCCCGCCTCCGGCGCCAATCTCACCCAGGCGGTGGCGCACGTGGTGCACGTGGAGGGGACCCAGCTGGCCTACGGCACGAATGACGCGTATGTGGAAATCACCGGCAGCGCCTCCAACCTGCCCCGGCGGGTGGCGCTGCGCATCTACCGGCCGGATCCGCCGGTGATCACCCGGGACCAGGCGGATGTGGTATCCTATTTCCCGACGAATAATTTCCTGTCGATCAAGGCCTCCGCCGGCGCGGTTTACGCGCCGTATATCATGTATGACGTGGTGAATTACCAATGGTATTACAACGGGCAGCCGTTGCCCGGCCAGACCGAATCCTGGTGCGAAACCATCGGGTTTGGCACGTATCAATGCGAGATCAGCACCCTGGGGGGGCGCCTCAAATCCCGGGAAATCGTGGTGGCCAGGCCCGCCCAGGGGAGCGCAATCACGCTGCTGGAAGCATCCCGCGAAAAGCTCCTGCTGCAGATTGACAATGTCCAAAACGGTCGTTGCTATATCCAATCCTCACCCGATCTGAAGAACTGGACCGACCTCGGTTCCCTGGCGGTGCCTCCCGGCACCCAGGCACGCATTGAGATCCCAGTTTCCAAAAACAACGCCCGCCGGTTTTACCGCGTCCGCGAGTGAATCCCCGGCCCCAACCCGCGGCCGGCCCGCCCGCCGCCTGGCGGAGGCCAGGGGCAAAGCCACCTGCCGCGGGGCGGTGCCAGCGGCCCGAGCCGCCCCGGCTCCGCCGGTGACCATCACCGGCCAGGGAGCCATCCCAACGCCGGCTCCCCGACGCAACGGGGAGGCGGCAGAGCGATTGACGGAGGCCGGCGGAAATGCCAGTCTGGGGATCACAAAACGAAAGCAGATGCGCATGAAACCCATTGTATTATCCATCGCCCTGGCCGGCGGCGCCCTCCTGGCCGCCGCGGCGCCTGCGCCCGCGCCCGCACCGCTGCAGGACAAAACGCTGGTGGCCTGGGTGTCCCCGGCCAATCTTTCGCAAAAAGCCGGCAGCGTGCTCACCCTCGATGACGGGGACTCGCATTTCGATGGGATCGTCTTCGCGGAGTTGTCGCCGCGGCGGTGGATGCCCGGCAGCGAGGGCTTCAACCGCACGCCGAAGCAGCAGGCGGAATGGGCGGAGGAAACCGCCGATGCCCGCACGGTGGTGCAGGTGGCGCTGGTCCACCAGGGGCGGGAAGTGACGCTATACCGCGAGGGGCGGGCCTATGCGCGGCATACGCTGGCCAGCCCGCCGCCCCGCTTTGGGCCGCGCGCGACGGTGCTGTTTGGGCGCCGCCACCTGGAGGCGGGGGATCCCGAGAATTCCTTCACCGGCCGGATCCTCGACGCGCGGATTTACAGCCAGGCGCTGACCGCCGAGGCCATCGCCGCCTTGAAGCCGGGACAGGCTGGCGGCCCGGCGCCCTGGGCCTGGTGGTCTTTTGCGGACGAGGGGTTGCGGGAAAAAACCGGCCGGTTCACCGGGATCGAACTGGTGGGGGAGGTGCGGTTGGAGGGCGGCAGCCTGGTGCTGAAGGGCAAGGGCGCCTCCGTGATCACCACCTGCCCCGGCGATCCGGGTGAGAAACGGGCCCCGGCCCCCAAGGCCTGGTCGTTCAGCGGGCCGGTGCCGGAGGAGGCGGTCCGCTCCGCCCGGCTGCTGCGGGAGCGGCTGCTGGCGGACCCGTACCGGCCCGGCTACCATTTCTGCGTGCCGGAGGATATGGGCATGCCGGGCGATCCGAATGGGGCTTTTTATTACCAGGGCCGCTACCACCTGATGTATCTCTATAACCGCAGCGGCGCGGGCTTTTGCTGGGGGCACATCTCCAGCCAGGACCTGGTCCATTGGCGGCAGCATCCGGACGCCATCGGGCCGGGCGACGGGGATGAAGGCTGTTTCAGCGGTGGCGCCTTCGTGGATGACGACGGCACGGCGTATTTATCCTACTGGATGCTCTGGGGCGCCCGGGGCATTGGCCTGGCGAAAAGCACCGGCCCCCGGTTCGACCTCTGGCAAAAAACGGCGGCGAATCCCGTGATCCGATCCACGGAATGGGGAGTCACCGAAGCGTTGAACCCGGACGGCAGCAAATTTTACTACGGCTCCGCCGATCCCTCGAACATCTGGAAAAAGGATGGGCGCTACCATATGTTGACGGGCAACCTTTTGGTCTTGAACAAAATCGGCCGGGCCGCGGAGGCGCCGTTGTCCGAGCAGGGGGACCGGCTTTATCTGTTCGCGTCGGACGACTTAAAAACCTGGCAATACCGCGGCGTGTTTTATGAGCGGAATCCCCAATGGACGGAGCGCAGCGAAGACAACATGTGCCCGAGCTTCCTGCCCCTGCCCGCCACCGCCGACGGCGGCCCGCCCAGCGGGAAACACCTGTTGCTATTCATCAGCCACAACCGGGGCTGCCAGTACTACGTGGGGGATTACCGGCAGGACCGTTTCCACCCGGACCACCACGGGCGCATGACGTGGGTGGACAGCACGTTCTTCGCGCCGGAGGCGCTGGTGGACGCGCGCGGCCGGCAGATCATGTGGGCCTGGCTGGTGGACAATCCGCCGGGCGAAAAGGAAAAAGGGTGGTCCGGCGTTTACGGCCTGCCGCGCACCCTCTGGCTGGGCGCCGACGGCACGCTGCGGATGCGGCCGGTGCCCGAGCTTGAAACGCTGCGCGGTCCGGGGAAGACCTGGCCCGCCATTCCACTGGCCAGCGGCGAAAGCCGGGTGCTGGAGGGTGTCGCCGGAACTTCCTGCGAGCTGCGCCTGGAAATCAAGCCGGGGACGGGCGGCGGCTGCGGCGTCAAAGTGCGCGCCGCGCCGGACGGCGGGGAGGAAACGTTGCTCTATTTTGATGCCGGCGCCAGGCAGCTGGTTTTTGACTCCACCCGCAGCGGCGTCCAGGGCCGCCCGGCGGTGGAGCGGGCGCCGCTGGCCTTGGCGGCGGGCGAACCGTTGACCCTGCGGATCTTTGTGGACCAGTCCGTGGTGGAAGTCTTCGCCAACGACCGCCAGGCGATCTGCCGGCGCGTTTATCCCACCCGCAGCGACAGCACCGGGGTGAGCCTGTTCGCCACGGGCGCCGGGGCCCGTTTCGAGAAAACGCAGGCCTGGGAGATGGCGCCTGCCAATCCCTATTGAAAACCCCGGCTCCCGGGTGTTTTCCGGCGCCACCCTGGCCACGTGGTTTGCGCCGGGGTTTGGCGTTGCCAGTCCGGCGGGGACCGATTAGCTTAACGGATGAGACGATATGAGGAACTTATCCCTATCCTTGAGCCTGTCAATCCTGGCCCTGGCGCCATCCGCCATCCACGCCCAAACCGAGGGTAGCGCCCGGCTGGAGGTGACGCTGCTGGATTACAACGGCAGCAGCACCAAGCACTACGCCGTCGTGTGGGTGACGACGGCGGCGGGAGGATTCATTGAAACCCTCTGGAAACAGGGGCCATCCTGGACCAGTTCGCAATGGAGCGCGCACTGTACGACCTGGAACACCGCCCGGGCGGGCAGCACGGTGCTGGACGGCTACACCAGCGCCACCGCCGCGAATTATGCCGGCACGAACAGCCCGATCATCCTGGCCTGGAAGTGCCGCAACGCCAGCGGCCAGCTGCTGCCGGATGGCGCCTATAAGTTCTGGGTCCAATATGCCGAGGAACAAAGCACCCAAGGCCCGGTGACCACGGGCGGATTATCCTGGACGAAAGGCCCGGCTGGCGCCACCAACAGCTACCCGAACCAGGGGGCGAATTTCGCCAATCTGCGGGTCACCTGGACCCCGGCCACCCCGGCCACCGTGGCGCCCGCGATCACCAGCTCTGCGCCGCCCGGCGGCACGGTGGGGGTGCCCTACAGTTTTCTTTGCACCGCCTCCGGAACCACCCCCATCAGTTTCTCGGCCACCGGGCTGCCTGGCGGGCTGCAGTTGAGCGCGGCCGGGGCGATCTCGGGCATCCCCGCGGCGGCGGGTACCTATGCGGGCGCCATCACGGCAGCCAATGGCACCCTGCCTGACGCCAGCCAGCCGTTTTCCATGGTCATCAACCGGGTGCCCCTGCAGATCGCCTCGGTGCGGACCGCCGGCAGCAACCTCGTCCTGGATGGGACCGGCCCGGCCAACGGCATCTACCAGGTGCTGACCGCCCTCAACCTGGCCACCCCGTCCAGCCAGTGGTCCCCCCTGGCGACGAACCTGGTGAATAGCGCCGGGCAGTTCAGCTTCACCAATGCCCTGGAAGCCGGCGCCGCCCAGAAATACTACCAGCTGCGGTTGCCCTGACCCACCTCCCGGCCGGCCCCGCCGGCCTCCCGGAAGGAGATTCCCCGTGCCCACCAAGTGCCCTGCAACCTGGCTGACCACCGCCGGGAGCCTCGCCCTCCTCCTGGCCGGCGCCGCCACGCGCGCGGCGGACCTGCCCCTCACAGCCTGGGAGGGGCAAACCATGGGCAGCATCTACCGCGTGAAAATCGCCGGCGCCAGCCCGGCCCCGGCCCGGTTGGCGGAGCTGAAAACCGAGGTGGACCAGCGTCTGCGGGAGATCAACCGGCAAATGTCCCACTACGATCCCGGGAGCGAGCTGAGCCAGTTCAACCGCGCCCCCGCCAACCGCCCCTTCCGGATCTCGCCGGAATTCGCCCGCGTGGTGCGATTTTCGCTGGAGCTCAACCGGCTTTCCCAAGGCGCCTTTGACCCCACTTTGGGGCCGGTGATCAACTTGTGGGGGTTTGGGGAGCAAGGATCCCGCCGCGAGCCGCCGCCGCCGGCGGAATTGCAGGCGGCGCTGAAAAAGACCGGTTGCGCCCATCTGACCGTGACGGCGCGGGATGAGTTGGTGAAGGATATCCCGGAGCTGGCCCTGAATTTATCGGCCACCGCCAAAGGCTTCGGGGTGGATGAGATCGTGCGGATACTGCGCGGGCACGGCGTGACCAACGGGTATGCGTCCATCGCGGGGGAGGTGCAGGTGCTGGGGCACAATCCGCGGGGAACGAACTGGCAGATCGGCATCTCCGCGCCGGTCGAGCACTGGACCGAGGCCGATGCGATGATCGAGGTGGTGTCCCTCTCCAACCAGGCCATTTCCACCTCCGGCGATTACCAGAAATTCTTCAAGGATGCCCAGGGCCGCCGTTGGTGCCACCTCATCGATCCCCAGACCGGCTGGCCGGTGCAACACCAGGTGGCGGGCGTCTCCCTGGTGGCGCCGGACAGCCTGACCGCCGATGGCCTGTCCACCACACTGTTTGTACTCGGCCCGGAGCGGGGGTTGAAGTTCATCGAATCCTGGACCAACGCCGCGGCGCTATTCCTGGTGCGGGAACCCGATGGCCGCAGCCGGCAGATCGCCAGCCCGCGGTTCGCCAGGCTGGCGGGCATCCAGCCCTGAGCCGGGTTCCGGCAGTTGGGGGGAATAGGACTGGAAGTGAAAGTCCATGGTTCGCCCGGCGGTCCGGTTTTGCCTTGGCACCAGATATCTTCGCCCGTCCAACGCGGGTAGCCGCCGCCGTGCGAGGCAGACCTGTACCATCCATCCATCCACCGGTTCCGTAAACCCCCTGGTTGTGGTTCCCAACGAAACCCAAACCGGCGCTCCACCCGGTGGTTGACCGTTCGACCTTCGGGGGGTGGATGGGGCGGCCTTTGCCAGCCAATCAGCGGGCTGGAGGAGCCTAATGAAACCCTAAATGTCGTGGTTTTGCAGCAAAAACCACGTGTTTGTAAGCCGTGACTGTAAGCCGTTGCCTACGTAAGAAAGGGTTTTTCCGGATGCGTCTTGTAGTTAAATCATTACATAAAATGCCAAAAAAAACTGTTTAATAAATTTAATATTATGCTCGACAGCATCAGATACATTAATTAGTATGCTATTCATGATGGACCACTACGCGGCACCTTTGCCAGCCTCGCCACCCATCCAGACTGGCGGGCAGCAGCCCAATTCTTTGCGGCTTAGGGGTGATCAGTACCGGCCCTTGGGAGGCGGGCGGGCAGGGGGCCACCGGGGTGGGGATTCCCCTGCTGGTGGGTTCCTGCCGCGGCGTTGCGCAGCGCTGGGCGGGCTGGCGGCGCTGCTTCTTTTGGCGGGCGGATCCGCCAGCCAGGCGCAATCCGCTGGCACCGGTCCGGGCGAAGCCGGCCCGATCAGGCTCCCCTCCCCGGAGCTGCCCAAGCCGCCGCCCAGCGGGCCGCCGCCGGAGATGAAGAAAATAGAAAGCTCGCTGACCGCCCTCACCAACACCCCCATCCGCACAGTGGGGCCGGGCGTGTTCCAGCTGGGCCAGGTGCGGCTGGACAAGGCCCAGCGCACGGTGAGCGTCCCCGCCACCCTGAACCTGGC
>CAIMWS010000309.1 GCA_903845125.1 uncultured Verrucomicrobiota bacterium | reverse complement strand
GCGTAAACGCCGGCCGGGCTGAGGCTGGTGGCCGTCGTGGTGGCCGTGGGCAAGGTGGCCAGCTGCGCCGAGGTGTCCCCATTGACAAAGCCGTTGTAACTGACCGTCAGCACCGGGTTGGTTGTCCCATACGCCCGGCTCTGGTTGTTGGCCGTGATAGTCAGCGCCGCGGGATTGACCGTCAGCGTGCCATCGACAAAATTGAAGGTGTAATTTGCAGCGTTAAGCGTCCCTGCCGTCGGCACAATCGCATAAATTCCCACCGAACTGGCCGGTATAGCCATGGTGGTGTAATCTGGCGCACCGCTCACCGCGGACGCATTGTCCCCGTTCACAAAGCCATCATAAGTGGACGAAAATACCGGGTTGGCAGCCCCATACAAGCGGACTGCATTGCTGGCTGACACACTCAGGGCCTTTTTGCCGACATTGATTGTCACCGTCTTGGTGGCTGAGACGTATTTTGCCGTGTTCGTCGGAGTGAACGTCACGCTCAACACTTGGGCATTCCCGGCGTTGAGGGTGGCTCCCGCCGCCGGCGAATAGACGAAGGTGCCGGGGAGATCACCCGCGGTGGCATTCAACTGCACCCCGCTCAAAGACGTTCCATAACTGATGTCGGCAGGATTGGCCCAGGTGAGAGCCGGGACGGCCACCACCAAATACTGTTCGGCGTAAAGCGTCCTGACCCCGAAATTCCACTGAGCATTGCCGAACGCAGGCGGGGGGTTGACCCCGAGATCCAGCATCCCAAACCGATCCCCGGCATCCCCAATCACTCCATTTGTATTGGCATCCTCCCAGAGCAAGGCATAGATGCGCTTGGTTGCGTAACTCACATCGATATTCGTAGCGACGCCCCGATAAATGCCGGGCAACGAAAATCCCCCGGAATTCTTACCCTCAAAGAGGAGCACATCATCCCCCACGCCATTTTTTATATCTTGTATGATGCTATCATAAAGCTTACCCGAAGCATCCAAAGGCAACCCGTTGGTTGATTTATCTGCGATGAACCATAAGGTTGAACCAAGGGGTGCCAGCTGGGTCAATCCGGCATCTAAGTAAAGCCGCGGATCGCCGAACGCCCCCGCAGTGATATCTGCATTAAAGACGGCCGCCCCCACAGCACTGGCCGATGCGAGGCAAAATAGCATAGCAATTCTGGCGGTTAACATCTTCATTTTTATCATATTTAAATTATTTTACTATATAGCTATATAAACATTCGAACATACGACCTTAATGGGATGCAATATTACGGTGAATACGGCACAGCCTGCCGCCAGCGTCCGGCGTTCTTCATAAAAAAGATGTACGCGCTGCCTGGCTGCAGCGGAAAATCGTTGTTCTTGATCTGCCCCTCATACCAGCCCTCCGGCAGCAGCCCTTTGTGGTAGAATACCGGTGTGCCAAACGCCGTCCCCTGGATCAGCCGGAACAGGTCCGCCGCCGATGCGTCCCCGTTCACCGCCGCCCCGGTGGAATCATCCACCCACCCCGATTCCCACAGGCCGCTCACCGCCACCGGCGCCGCCCCTGCAAACGGCGAGCCCACTACGTTGGGTCCCACCTGCAGGTAATGTGTCAGCCGCTTACTCTGCACTTGCCCCGCCACCACCATCCCCACCGCCGTGCTCGATGGCTGGCGGAACACCATGAACCCCTGCCCCGGCAGCACTGTGATCTCAGAGCCATCCCCATAATACGTGTTGCCCTGGTAATACCCCTCGGCCAGGATCCCTTTGTGATTGAAGATGGCCGTCCCAAACGCCGTGCCCGTGACGAACCGGATCACATCCGCCTTGGCGGAATCCCCCGACAAGGCTGATCCATCCGCATCCTGGTTCAGGATCAGGCTCGGCCCTGATCCGAACAGATCCTTCAGCGACGTCAGGCGCCGGATCTCCACCACGTCCCCACTGGCCAGGAGCGACTCCAGGTTGTCCGTCCCCGTGTCCAGGGTGAGGCTGTTGCCCGTATTGCCGGTGATCGTCCACCAGTCGCCCTCGCTGCCTGCCGTGCGCCCGCACACCACCAGCACATATTGCGGGTAGCCACCGGCCGGGCCAAAGGCGTTGGCGGCCCAGTTGTAGCCGAACTTCAGCGCTACGCTCCCCCCGCTGACGCTCCCCACCACCCCCCGCGCCACCGACAGGGGTTGCACCGGCACGGAAACGGCGTTAGCCCCGGGGCTGATCCCCACTGTGCAATAACCGGCCACTCCCGAAACCACCTCCCCATTGGTCCCCGTCCGCAGCCGGTAAAACCGGTTCGGCGCCACCCCCACAGCCCCGGGGTCCAAAAACGTGACCGGCTCCGCCACCAGGTTCGTCAGCGTGTGCCGCACCGCCCAACCTGCGCTCCCAACGTCCAGCGAATCCCGGCTCTCCAGGAAGTAGGCCTGACCGGCCTGGGCCGTAAAACCCACCAGCACATCGGCCCCTGAAACCGCCACCTGCGTGATCCACAGACCGCTGCCGGGATCCAGCGGGTCGGTGCCCGCCGCCAATTCCAGCTGGTTGGCCAGCCCATCCCCGTCGCTGTCCGCCCCGCCATCGGTCACAAAGGCGGCACTGACACCCGTGAGCGCTCCGCTAGCCGCCGTTACCCGGTGAACCGTCCCAGGCGTCAAACTTGTGGTGAACATCACCGTGGCACTCCCACTGGCGTCGGTTGCGCTAGTCGCCGCGCTGAACGATCCGCCCCCCGTACTCGACCAGTTCACCACCTCCCCCGCAAGCGCCACCGCCTGGCCCCCGGCATCCATCAACTGCGCCACCACCGCCACCACTGAACCCGCCGCCGGACTGGCCGGTGCAACTGAAACACTGAGGTGATGGGCGGTGACGAGCGGATTCACGGTCAGTATGCCGGGACCATAGGTGATCGTGTAATTGTCCAAACCAGTGCCGGTGGCGCCACTGGCGCTAATAGCGTATGGCGATCCAGCCACCGTGGCCGTGGCCTCGGCCCCAGGACTGACCAGTTTCACGCTGGCCACAGTATCGCTGTTGACCAATCCGGCGGCGGTGAACTCCGTGCCGACAAAGGCTATCGTAGTGCCATAGGTCTTGCTGGCATTGTTGGCCGTGATGGTCAGCGCCGCGGGATTGACCGTCAGGCTCACCGTGTTGGTCTGGGCCGGGTAATTCGTATCCGTGGGGGTGTAAACCACCCGCAGGGTTTGGCTCCCCGCTCCCAGGACCGTCCCCGACACCGGCTGGTAAACCATCGTTCCGGGCTGGTTG
>CAIMWS010000308.1 GCA_903845125.1 uncultured Verrucomicrobiota bacterium | reverse complement strand
TGGTGATTTTGTTGCCGATGCTGATTTTGTTTTCCCGCAGCTTCGACCCCAAGCTGGTGGTGTTTGCCAACGACGGTCCCTTGGGCTACACCAGCGCCCAGTGCTGTTCCGTGCCGGAGATTTTCACCGGTTTCTGGCAGGATTTATTCTGGCTGGGAGCGGAGCAGCCCAGCGCCTCCCCCACGATTTCCGGCGGTTTGGACCTGGCCTTTGGCCCGTTGATCTGTGCGAAGATTTACGCCCCGATCTCCATGGTGATCCTCGGGCTGTGTGCCTGGCTTTTCTTCCGCGAGTTGGGCTTGCACTGGGCGGCCTGCCTGCTGGGTGGTTTGGCCGCCTCCCTGAACTCCGACATCTTTTCTAATGCCTGCTGGGGGCTGCCGACGCGGGCCCTGGCGCTGGCCTCCACTTTCCTTGGCCTGGCCGCACTTTATTCAGGCTTGCGCAGCCGGAGCCTCCTGAAGGGCATTCTGGCTGGTTTTGCCGTGGGCATGAGCGTCATGGAGGGGTTTGATGTCGGGGCTATTTTCAGCCTCTATGTTTCGGCCTTCGCGGTTTTCATCTGGTTCCACCAGCCCGGGCCGGTGGGGCTGCGGCTGGCGCGCGGCGCCGGGATCGTTTTTGTGATGGCGCTTTTCGCCGCCATTATCGCCGCCCAGACCGTCAACACCCTCGTCGGCACCCAGCTCAAGGGAGTGGCTGGCATGCAGCAGGATACCAGCACGCGCTTGGAACGCTGGCACGAAACGACCCAGTGGAGCCTGCCCAAGCTCGAAACGATCCGGGTGGTCATCCCCGGCATCTTTGGCTACCGCATGGATACGCCCGACGGCGGCAATTACTGGGGCAGCGTGGGGCAAACTCCCGGCTACGAGGAAACCCGCCGCGGCATCGCCCGCTATTCCGGGGCCGGGGAATACGCCGGCGTGCTGGTGGTACTCTTGGCTCTTTGGGCGGTGGTGCAATCCTTCCGTGGCGCCCACAGCCCGTTTAGCCCTTCCGAAAAGCGCCTGGTTTGGTTTTGGCTCGCCGTGGCAGTGCTCTCCCTTTTGTTCGCTTTCGGCCGCCATGCGCCGTTTTACCAGCTCATTTATGCGCTCCCCTATTTTTCCACGATTCGCAATCCCATCAAGTTTATGCATCCCTGCCATATGGGGCTGCTGGTGCTTTTTGCCTGCGGGGTGAATGACCTCTGGCGGCGCTATATTGCCGAGGCCCCCGCCCAGGCGGCCACCTTCAAAAGCCAGTTCCAACGCTGGTGGCCGAAGGCTCCGGCCTTCGAGAAGAAATTCACCTACGGCCTGGTTGGGGGGTTGCTCGGCTGCCTCTTAGGCTGGCTCATTTATTTCGGCAGTCTCAAGGAGATCATCCAATTCCTGGTAAATAATGGCTTCGGTCAAAAAGACTCCTCCGGGGCCGTCCGGGAGGAACTGGCCCAGTCCATTGCCCGGTTTTCCCTGATGGAATATGCCTGGTTCCTGGTGTTCCTCCTGCTTTCCGCTGGCTCCTTGGTGCTCATTCTCAGCCGGGCCTTTGCCGGCGCGCGCGCGCGCTGGGCGCTGGTGCTCCTGGGCGTAATCCTGGCTTGGGATCTTGGCCGGGCGAATCTGCCCTGGATTCAATATTACAATTACCAGGAGCGCCTGGCGGCCCATCCCATCCTGGATTTACTGCGCCAGAAACCTTATGAAAACCGGGTCACGGTTCTGCCTTTCCAGGTCAACCAGCAATTGTCCGTGCTGCAGAATCTCTATGGCGTGGAGTGGCTGCAGCACCAATTCCCCTATTACAATATCCAAGCCTTGGATGTGCCCCAGGAACCGCGCAAGTCGCTCGAGAAAATCGCCTATGAAAAGGCTGTGCTCCACGATCCCGTACGCTACTGGCAGTTGACCAATACCCGCTTTTTCCTGGGCCTCAACGGGCTGGAACAAATCCTGAACCAGCAGTTGGATCCCGAGCTCAAACGGTTCCGTGCCCACACTTTGTTCTCCCTATCCCAAACTTCGGCCGAGGCTCCCGTGCAGTCGCAACTGACGACCAATGGGCCTTTCGCTTTGCTCGAGTTCACCGGTGCCTTGCCGCGGGCCAGCCTCTATACCCGCTGGCAGGTGGAAACCAACCTGGAGGCCGCTTTGACCCTGCTGACCAACCGGGTTTTCAACCCGGCGGAAAGCGTGATTGTCTCCACCCCGCTGCCGGCGGGCGTTTCCCCGGCCCCCACCAACGCTGCCTCCAGCCCGGTGCGCTTTGCCAGCTACCGCCCCAAGCAATACGTCCTGGAGGCCAAGGCCGAGGCGCCATCCATCCTGCTCATCAATGACAAATTCCATCCCCATTGGAAAGTATGGGTCGATGGCCAACCGGACACCCTGCTGCGCTGCAATTATATGACCCGCGGGGTGTTCCTGAAACCCGGCCAGCACCGGGTTGAATTACGGTTTGATCCGCCTTCCACCGCGCTGCGCGTCAGCCTGGCGGCCTTGGCGGGAGCCTTGCTTTTGTGCGGTTGGGTGGCCTTTGTGCCCGCTCAACCCAAAACCGCTCCGAAGGGGACTGTCTAGCCGGGAATTCCGCTCATGAGCCACCAGGAAACTTACCGTCAAAATGAGGCCTATGCCCGCTTTCTGGCCGGTTGGGACGCGGGCTTTTACGCCAAATACGCCGGCGCCCTCCAGCCGGAAGCGCCCGGAGCCCGCGTTTTGGATATCGGTTGCGGGGTGGGACAGGTGGTGGCGCGGCTGGCCCAGGGCGGGTATGAGGCCCACGGGGTGGATGTGTCCGAGCCCAACCTCACCGAAGCCCGAAAATTTTGCCCGCGCTGCCAGCTTTACGATGGCCGCCGCCTGCCGTTCGCTGACCATTTTTTTGCGGCCGCCGGGTCTTTGAATGTGTTGGAGCACGTGGAGGAACCCGAGGCCTTCATCACCGAATTGGTCCGCGTGGTGCAGCCTGGGGGCAAGGTGGTGCTGTCCAGCCCTAATTTCATGCGGGTATTCGGCTTCCGGGATTATCATCCGCGCATGCGCGGCCTGGCCAGCAAGTGGCGGAACTGGCGCCGCCTGGGCCAGAAACGCCGCCAGATGAGAACGGATCCCGGCGCGGTGCGTTTTGACCGCATGCCCGCCATCGTCAAGGAGCCTTTCACGCCGGATGATGACGCCATCGTGGCCACCAACCCTTTTGAAATGCGGTTTTTCCTGGAGCGCGCCGGCTGCCAGGTGCTCTCGGTGTCCTGCACGGATCGCCCCGTGGCGCGCTGGGTGGATTTCCTCCTGAACCTCACTCCGCTGCGCTTTTACATGTTCAACGCCTTTCTGGTGGCCCGGAAGCGCTGAGGAACAAACCGTCCCGGACCCGGTGTGGCGCCGCGGTCAGCCCGCTGCTTGGATTCCCGGAGGGATCAATCCGTCACGATGCCTTCCCGGCAGGCGAATCGGATCAGTTCGCCGGTGCTGCTGCAATGCAGCTTTTTCAGCAGGCGGGCGCGGTGGTTTTCCACGGTTTTGACGCTCAATTGCAGGGTGGCGGCGATCTCCTTGGTCCGTTTGCCAGCGGCCACCAGCTTGAGGATTTCCAGTTCGCGGTCCGTCAGATCCGGCTTGGAGGCGGGGATGGTGGTGGCGGCCACGTGTTTCAGGTAATCCTTCACCACCACGGAGGCCAGTTCCGGGCAGAGGTAGGTTTGCTGGTCCAGCACCGCCTCGATGGCGCGCTGGAGATCCTGGGGCGCCTTTTCCTTCATCAGGTAACCCCGGATGCCCGCCTCCAGGGCTTCCACCACGATGGGTATGCGGGAGTCAGCCGACAGCACGATGATTTTTACCGATGGAAATTCGGCGAGGATCTTGCGGGAGGTTGCCAGGCCGTTTTCGTCCGGCAGGTGGATGTCCATGATCACCAGGTCTGGCAGTCGGGCGCGGACCAATTCCAGGGCTGCCTGCCCGTGCGAGGTTTCGCCCACCACGCTCAGGCCGGGCATTTTCCCGATCAGGCTGCGCAAACCTTCGCGCACGATCGCGTGATCGTCCACCAGCAGAATCTTTATGGCCTGTGTGTTCATGTTAGCCGGTTGAGGCCAGGCCGCTGCGCCGCCTCGCCGATCCTCTCTGAATTTCGCCGCCGCCGCGGCTTTTGGCAAATCGGGATTTAGGGCCTCCCGGGTTGCGCCATTTCCCGCCGGGCGCGGATCAGGAAGGCATTGGCGGCTTCGTAGTCCGGTCGTTCCGGCAGGCAGGTGCCGGCCAGGGCCTTTTCAAAATCGCGATGCAGTTCCCGCCGCCAAACCTCCACTTCCTCCCAGGGGATCCCGCCCCGTTTCACCGCCAGCAGCCGGTCCCGGCTGGCCGTCACCCGCACCGGCACGCTGGCCTCCCGCAGGGTGGCGGCGCCGGTGATCAAGAGCCGCAGCAGGTGCATGGCATGTTTCCAGCGCACCTGCCCGTGGTTGCGCCGGTCCTGCTCGATCTTTTTGAATTGCGACATCGCGTAGCCGTTGAAGGTCTGGAAGACCATCTGCGATAAAAACCGTTCGCGCAAGGCCAGGAGTTCACCCCCCAGGGGCGTGACTTTGTCGACCAGCGGGGAATAAAGGCACTCCAGGATGTTGGGATTGGCCCGCAGGGCCATGACCAGGAATTTCTGGAGTTCCCAGAAGCATTCCTGGGCGGCGTTGTCCTCGAATTGTTCCGGGGCGCCGAAGAGGGACCACTCCAATTCGGCCGGGGCCAGGTAGATTCCCCGGCGGTCCGTGTCGGAATCCTCCGTCTCGAGCCCGTAGGCGCGGGAGCCCACCACGCAGCGGTAAATGATGCAGGCTTCCAGGTCAAAGGCGGCCGCTCCGCCCGGCAGCCGGTCCTTGAAAAGCTTCAGGATGTCGAATTCCTCCCGCCGCAGGGAGGTTTCAAAGCCATCCGGGAAGCGGATCAAGTAATGGCTTTCCCCGTCCACCGGGGTGCGGGTGATGATGCCCACCGCGCCCCGCGGGTGCACCAGCGAGCTGTTGGGGCCGTGGATGGCCACCAGCGCCACCACTTGCGTGCCGGCGGAGAAAAGTAGGGTGTCCTCCATCGGGCTCATACTTCCGGCCGGGCGAGGCGCAAGCCGGTGGCATATTTTGAGAACCGGGCCAGGCGGAAGGGGAAGCCCTGGGTGATGTGGTCGGCCTGGAGTTGGTCATTCACGGCGTATTTCAGTTCCAGGATCAGGTGGGGAAAAGCCAGCGGTTTTGTGGGGGGCAAAGCCAGCTCCCGGCTGATGCTGGTGAAATCCAGCCCGTAATCCAAGGTCAGCCGGAAGGATCCGCCCGCCGCGCGGTAATAGCGCCGCCGGTAGCGTGTCACCAAAACCGCCTCCAAGCCCCGGCACTGGGCGGCCACCGCTTCCGGCAGCCCCGCACCCAGGCGCCAGCCTGCCACCGGGGCGCCATCGAAGCCGAACCCGGCCAGTGGATAAGTCAGCTTGCCGTTGACCTGGCCGCGTTTGAGTTTGAACTCCAGGCTGGCTTGGATCGCCCCGCCTTGGCTGGCTCCATACCAGCGCAGGCGCACTTTTTGCCGGGGCGATACTCCCTGGATGTGAAGCTGATAAAAACTGAGTTCCGGGGTGTCCAAATAGATGGTGTTGACCGCCCGCTCCGGATAGGCGGTGGCAAAGCCGGCCGGATGGCGTTTGATCAAGCTCTCCGCTTCGGCCAGGGTGACCCCTTCCAGCAGGAACTTCCGCTCATGGCGCCAGCTCACCGGCGGCATTTCCGTCAGGGGCGTGCCGGGGGGTGCTGGTCGGTTTTCCATCCGCGGCCTTATATTTTGCCCTCGGCCCGCCAGCGCTCCATCACGGCTTTCACGCGCGCCAGCTGGATCCCCACCGCCGCGTATTCATCCTGGGCCGAATGATGCTCCACGCTGTAATACCCCCCGTAGCCGGCCTGGCGGAGGTTTTCCATTTTTTCCACCAGCGGCCCTTCGCAGATATTCCAGGCGAAATGGGTGTGGCAGACCCACGGCGCCACTGCGCGGTCCGCCGCCGCCTTTTCCGCCTCCGTGCCCTGCCAGCCGCCGATGTGGATCGACAAGCCGAATCCGGGGTGGTCCACTGCCTGGTAAAGTTTTTTGAGGTTGGCCCAGATACCTTCCGTGCCCCAATGGTTTTCCGCTCCCACGCGGAAACCGTGGTCATGCGCGAATTGGGCATATTCCCGGTAGCGGGCCACGATGTGATCGAACTCCTCGTTCGTCCAGGTGGGGTTGCGCCCGCCGGCATCCACACGCATGAACCGTGCGCCCAAGGCCGCCGCGGCTTTCAGGTAGGTGCGGGCGTGGTCGCTGTTCTTTTGGCGGGCGGCGGGGTCGTTTTCCCAGATATGCGCATTATCCACGCACAAATCCGCCAGCACCAGGCCCCGCTCATCCAGCGCGTCCCGGACTTTTTTCAAGAACGCCTCCTCGGTGGTCGGGAAAAATCCGCTCCAAATATCCGCCGCCTCCAGCCCATAGCGGTAGCGGCACGTCTCCAGGTAGCCGAAGACATCCATTTTGCCTTCGCCCAGCAAACCCCGGAAGGAGTAGGAAAGGATCGAGATCCGCCGGGTCGGCGGCCCCGCGGGCCGCTGGGGTGCGGGCTGGTTGGCCGCTCCGGCCGCCGCCGCCAAGGGGTGCAAGGCCGCCGCTCCCGCCAGGGCGCCCGCCGTTGAATGCTGCAGGAATTGACGTCGATTCATGATGGGATAATAGACCTTTTAACCGGCCCCACCGCAAGTCTGGAAATCAGGCCAGGCTTGTCAGGCGCTTTTATTTGTGCTGTAAAAGGGCCGTCTTTATGCGCGTATTTCGGGCCATCACCAACGCTCCGCTCCAAGCCCTGCTTCTGGCTGCCTTGGTTGGGGCGGGTGGCTGCCGCCAGGTGGAGCATGGGATGTTCACCATTTCCCGGGTTAAATCCCCGCTGGCCTTCCGCTTCAATTCCCTGAACAAGCCGCTGACCACCAATGAAATGCGCGAAGCCGGCCTGGCTGTGGATACCCTGCGGCTGGCCCCGCACGACGAGGCGGATGCCAGCCATGATTTCCACGATGACTATTGCGATTTGCTCAGCCAAAAAAAAGTGGTGATGGTATGCTTGTCGGGCGGGGGCAGCCGCGCGGCGCGCCTGGCCGCCCACACGCTGGCCCGGCTGGAGGAACAATACAACCTCGACCATCCGGACGGCCCGGCCCTCGTGGACCGGATCGATGCCTGGTCCTCCGTCAGCGGGGGATCGATCTACGCCAGCTATGTGGCGGACTTTTTCTACCGGCGAGCCCACCGCCTGCCCGCGCCGCCGGCCCGCCGGCTGTTCCAATTCCTGCGCGATGATTTTGAGGTCCGCCTCATCACCCGGCAGGCGGGCGGCATGGCCTCCCTGTTTTATTTCTGGCCGGGCAACCTGGGCTACGCGCCGGTGCTGCAGGCGCTCACGGAATGGGATTCGTTGAATCTGTTCGCCCGTTCCCAGGCCATGTTCCAGGAAGGCAAGATCCCGTTTGCGCCCGCCTCGAGCCTGCGCAAACTGGGCGATCTCCCCCGCCGGCCACGCTTCTTTTTCAACGCCGCCTGCCTGGAGACGGCCGGCCCCTTCCTCTTCACCCAGCGGATGATCCACCGGGATCTGAGCGGGGATCCGCTGACGCGTCTGGCGGAGGATCCCCTCGAGTGCTGGGCCCGCGGCCAGCGGGAGCCCCTGGCCGCCCTGGCGGAGCCATTCGCTTACGCGGTGACGCTGGAGGATCTCGGCGGCTCCCACCGCCGATTCCCGGTGGTGCACGGGGTTTACGCCAGCGCCGCCTTCCCCGGCGCCTTCCAGCCGCTGGCTTTGAACAAATACGTGGACGCCCGGCTGGCGGCCCCCCCAGCGCCCGCCCGGCGCCCGGCCCTCCGGCCCAAGGCCGGCCTTCAACCCAAGGCCAGCCTTCAACCTTTTACCGGCTTCAAAAAACAAGGCTCCATCAGCGTCGTGGATGGCGGCGCCTATGACAACTCCGGCCTGGTCACCGCCCTGCACCTGGCCGGTTACCTCCAGGCCGCCCGTTCCAACGATTGCTGGCGCGGCTGCGACGCTCCCCGGCGCTCCTCCCCGCCGGATCAGCGCTTCGTGATCCTGGCGGTGGACGCCAATGTGGAACAGCCGGGCTATCGCGGACCCAGCCACAACACCTTCCGCCCGGATGCGCCGGTGCGTGGCCTGGTGCCCGCTCTGTTCACCGCCTTCAAGATCCACGCCAAGCAGCAGGCGCTCGTGAGCGCCATCACCAGCCAGTGGAGCCGGCGCTGGTCGGAAGCGGGCGTTCTGAAGACGGTGGAAGTGCGCCTGGCGGAAGCGATCAAACAGACGAAAAAAACGCGCCCCGACTCCCCCGCGGAGTGCCGGCCTTTTCAGCCTGAACCTCGCCCCAAGCTGGACACCGATTTCGTCTATTCGCGGACCCAGGACGACTGCCTCCGGGAATTATCCGCCCTGGCCCTGGATTTCCACCCGGATGGAGAGTCGGATAACCGCGTCCAGGCGTTCCTGAAAGCGCTCGAGGATTGAGCAGCCGTGGAATTGGAAGTTCTCTCCAGCCAACGAATGGGTGGGAAACGATGCGCCGGACTTAAAGCGTCGCGCCACACCGAGGCCTGACCCAAGCAACCCGGTTGCCAAAGCGAAAAAGGCCGGTTCCGGCACGGCGGTGATGTTTGGCCCACTATTTCGGCCCGAGGATCCCTTGCCAGTTACCCCGCAAAATTAAGGAAGTTTTCCGAAGGGGTGGCGCCGTCGTTCCTGATGGATGGGCCAGCCACTGGCCACCGTGGGAGGAAAGTAGAGTGATCTCTGTTGCCCTTGGGCATCCCGGTAGTTCCAGGAATAGGCTACCCGGAGGTTGCGCGCCGACGCCAAAAGCGCCAATGGGATCTTGTGCGCCAAACGCTGGCCTGAGGCACTGGCAGACCGGTTCAAGATCTGCCAGTGGCTGGCTTTTCGTATCGCGCAAAAATCGGCGGCGCAATGACTTCCATCCCGGCCGCCGAAACACCGTTAAACCGGGAACAACCTGTCAAAGCGGGCCTCGGCATCCGCCCACTCTTTGGCCGCCTGGGGATTGAATACCCGCGGGGTGACGGAGTTGCGGATCATCTCCCGGGCCTCCTCCAGGGACTTGAACTGGCCCATGGCGATGGCTTGGACCAGGAAATTCCCCATGGCGGTGGCTTCCACCGGGCCGGCCAGCACCGGGATCTGGCAGGCGTTGGCGGTGAACTGGTTCAGCGTGGCATCCTTGCTGCCGCCACCCACGATGTGCAGACGCTCGATCTTCTGGCCGGTGAGCTTCTCGATTTTCTTCAACGTGCGGCGATACAGCAACGCCAGGCTCTCGTAGATGCACCGCATCGTGGCGGCGGGATTGGCCGGCACCGGTTGCCCGGTTTCCTGGAGCAGGGAGGCGATCTTCCCCGGCATGCCATCGGGGCTGAGGAACCGGGCGTCCGCCGGGTTGATCAGGGAGACAAACGGCGGGGCGGAATTGGCCATCTGCTCGAGGGTGGCGAAGTCGAATTGCTGGCCGTTCCTGGCCCACTCCCGGCGGCATTCCTGGACCAGCCAGAGGCCGATGATGTTCTTCAGCAGGCGCACGGAACCGCCAAAGCCGATCTCGTTGGTGATGTTCAGTTCGCGGCATTCGTCGCTGAGGATGGGGTTGGGCAGTTCCACGCCCATGAGGGACCAGGTGCCGGAGCTGAGGTAGGCCCAGTTTTTGCCGCTGGCCGGCACGGCCGCCACGGCGGCGCCGGTGTCGTGCGAACAGGAGGCCACCACTTGCACGCCCTTCAAGCCGGTCTGTTTTTCCACCTCGCTTTTCACCGGGCCCAGCACCGTGCCGGAGGGGACGATCTCCGGGAATATCCCGGCGGGCAATTGCAGCGCTTCGAGCAGTTTCTTCGACCAGTTGCGCGTGCGGGGATTATAAAGCTGGGTGGTGCTGGCCAGGGATTCCTCGATTTTGGCCACGCCGCACAGGAGGTAATTGACCGCATCCCCGATGGTGAGCAGTTGCCGGGCCGCCCCCAGGCGGGCGGGCGTTTCGGCCCCCATCTGGTACAGGGTGTTCAGGGCCATGAACTGGATGCCCGTTTCGGCGAAAATTGTCTCCCAGCTGACTTTGGCTTTGACGTTTTCCACCCCTTTCTGGGTGCGCGGGTCGCGGTAATGGTAGGTGGGCTTGATGATGGCGCCGTCTGCTCCAAAGAGCAGGTAGTCCACCCCCCAGGAATCGCAGCTGATGCTGGTGATGGGCAAATTGCGCTGCCCGGCTTTCTGCAGGCCGGTGGTGATCTCCGCCACCAGTTTGTCGATATCCCAATACATGGACTGGTTGTCCTTGATGGGGGTGTTGGGAAAACGATGGATATCTTCCAGGGTTAATTGGTTGCCCGCCAGCGAGCCAAGCATCAGCCGGCCGCTATCAGCGCCCAAGTCAATGGCCAGGTAATAGGTCGTCATAATTTTATCGTTTCAGCCTAGGGGACAGGCGGGCTCCCCGGCGGGAGTCCACGGCGCCTGATCCATTTTGAACGATCCCGTTTTAATCCCTGGGGCGGGCGATTTAAAGCACAAACTTGCGCCTCTGCGCCGGGCCGCCGGGCCTTCCCGCTCAGGCGGCCCGGGCCGCCGGGTTTCCGGGGTGGAAAGATCCGAGGAAAGCCAGGTGATTGCGCCAGAGCAACCCGGCCAGCTCTGTTTCACTCATTTTGAGCCACGCGGCCACGCCGGCTTGGATGGCCCGCAGGTTGGCCGGCTCATTCCGGGCCTTGCCTTGGAACCAGACCGGCTCCACCACGCGGTAATCCGGGGGCGGCAGCAGGTCCGGGCTGTCCGTTTCCAGCAGCAGGCGGTCCTTGGGAATCCGCTCCAGGGTCTCCCGCAGGCGGAGGTTGTGGTCATGCAGGAGGGTGCCGGCAAAGGAAAACCGGGCCTGCCACTGGACGAGGGGTTCGATGATCTCCACCGGGCCGCTGTAGGCGTGCAGCAACATCCCCTCCGCCGGTGGCGGCTCTTTCCGCAGCACCTCCAGGAGCCAATCCCAGGCTCTCACGCAATGGATCATGACCGGCAGATGCCGCTCCCGGGCGAGCCGCAGTTGGGCGCGGAATACCTCCTCCTGGGCGGCTTCGTCGCGGGGCTTGATCCACCGGTCCAGGCCGATCTCCCCCACCGCCGAGGGGATCGACTCCAACCACTGGGCCAGCTGGTCCAGCCACTGGCCGGAGCGGCTGCCGATATGCCAGGGATGCAGGCCAAAGCAGGGAATGACACCCGGCTGGCGGGCGGCAATCTCCGCCACCCGCGGCCAGTCCTTTTCGCTGGCGCCATTGCACACCCAGGTGCGCACCCCGGCTGCCCGGGACCGGTCCAGCACGGCTTCCAGCCCGCTGGTCAACGCCTCGTCCTGGAGATGGACATGGTTGTCCACCAAGTCCAACGGGGCGGAGGCACCCAGGCCATTATGGGGGGGAATCATTATTTTCCGCGGAGCTGTTCCGGAGGTCTTTCCGTTGGGTCATCCGGGTCCCTCAGCCGGGTCGATGGTCCATCGCCTGCTGGCTGATGCCGGGGCGCCAGGGGCAGGGCCAATCAGGCAGACTCAGGCGGCCGCATATGCGCTATGGTTTCCTCATTTTCGATCTCCGGGAGCCGGCCCAGCAGCGCGGCTTTGGCGTTCGGGAACCGGGCATCATATTCCGGGTTCACGGAGCCGAGAATGTAATGCGTGCCATTGATCGTCACGAGTTCCTCCCCCCGGCGGTGCTTGATCCGGGAGGTCGTGATCTCGCAGCCATCGGGGTGGGAGGCATGCCCAAACACCATGCCCCGCAAGCGGATTTCAACGGCGGCACCGGTGCTGTCCGAATTACGCTTGCCCACTAAGGCCCAGTTATTCAATACCGCCGCGCTCATACATTATGTGCAGATTCCAGCCTTCAATGTGCGCCAAAAAGGGGCGTTTGCAAGAGGAATGTTTTCCCGGAGCGGAGCCGCCGTGGGGCTTGGGCGGCTCCCGGTTTCGCCCGCAGGGTTCGGCCCATAAAAACGGCCCGGGCCAGGCCGCATAAAACCAAACCGGCCCGGCTGAGCCTATGGCCTGGATCCGGCCCGGGCCGCCGGTTCATGGCAGAACGATGCTGAAGCAGTCAGGCGGGGAACGATGGGGGAATTTCTGAAGTGCGGCGCCACCGGAATCACGTTTTTCGTGCCTGGGCGCCAGCGGCAGGGAGTCAGGAGTAGGAATTCCAGGCGGCATCCCCGCGAGGCACATAGGCTTTGTGCACCTGGCGCAAGTTGCGGCTGGTGCGCGACAGCTCCGCCCGCTCGGCTTCGGCCTTTTGCCATTGCTGTTCCAGCCACTCCCCGTTGCGTTGCTCCATGGCGATCAACTCGGAAATGGCGCCCCGGAACCGGGGATCCTGGGCGGTTTTTCCCCCCCCAGTCAGTTCCCAGCGGGAGTCCAGCACCTGGTGGGCCTCCACGATCCGCGCTTGCAGCAGTTGCTTGGCGGCTTGGCATTGGCTGACTTGCTGCCAATCGGCGGAGCGGATGGCCGCCCCTTCCGCCTCGGAAAGTTGCCGCCACTCGGCGAGCAGGTTCATAAGATCCTGGAAAGCTTGCATAGGGTGGGATGCCAAAATCCGGTAAACCTAAGACTCAACCCACGGCGCACAAATCGGCGGTCTGGGCCGCCCGGGTTTGGCCAGCCTGGCTGAGCATGGAGCTCCAGGCATCCCGCAGCGTGCGGATATGCACCAGCACTTCCTCGATGCCATCGCTGGTTTTACGCACGTTGCTTTCGGTCAGGCGCCGGTCAAAATACTCGTACAGCCCGCGCAGCGTTTCGGCCAGGTGGCCACCTTGACGAAGGTCCAGGGAATAATTCAACTCGTTGATGATATCCTGGGCGCGGAGAATGTTGTTGTTGATGGTCTGGATCCGCTCCAGGGGGTCTTCCACCGGGAAGCCCAGCAAGGCTTGCTCCAGGAACCGCACCGCGCCGTCAAACAGCATGAGCACCAGCTGCCCCGGGGAGGCTGTTTGAGTGGCCACCTGGCGGTACGAATTCCACGGATTATTCCGATTCATGTATGGGTTAAGGCCCATGAGTTATTCCTTGTTGTTGCTGACAGTGTTTGAGCTTTTTATTGTCCGCCGCCATTACGGGCGGCAATCAGATTCGCGATGCGCCGGATCACCTCGGTAGGTGGCCATTGCACTTGCGGAATCAGGTTCATGGCGCGCTCCACGTATTCCGCCCGGACATCCGCCTCCTTGGAGAACTCTTGCTCCAGGGCGCGCGCCCGTTCCAAGGTGGCCGTGTCGGTTGCTGGCCCGGTCTTCCGGACGCCACTAAGCATTGGCGCCATGGACTTTACAGTTTCTATATTTATTCTGTTTTCAATTTGCATATTACTGATCCTCTTGGCAGGCAGGGTGCAGTAAACTACGTTTATCTTATCGGCAGGATACGGAAAAACTTTAGCGCCGACCTACCTCGCGGGCAGCGTGGCGAACAACGTGTAAAGCGCGTAGCGGGTGAACCAATCCGGGGTGTTCAAAATCTGCCGCGAATCCGATAACCGGGGCTGGTGCTGGAGATTGGCCAGGTAATAACGCCGCGCCCCGGCCGCCACCCTCACCTCGCCCGCATCCAGGATCTCGTCGGCAGACCACAAGATCCGGGCATCCGCACAGGATACCAGTTTGAAACTCCACCCCACACTCAGGGGGGGATATGGCTTGTAAGTGGTCAGGCGGCAAAACAAAATGGCGTCGCAGCCCCACGTGCGGGACATTTCCTGCAGCAGCTTGGGCGGCAGCGGTTCCTCGGCGGTCAGCGTCAGGCGGCCCGTGGCCAGCTTCAGCTGCTCCGGCGCCATGGGGAGGCATTCAAAAGCTTTCGTTTTGCCCAGCTCGGCCAGCACCAGGGGCGCCAAACGCTCCCGGGAAGTGTCCGCCACCCCGTCCCCGGGATGATTGGTGATGGGCAGGACCGCCACCCGGCGGATATTCTCCGGCAGAAAAGCCTGCGGACGGTAAATGTTGGTGGGTTGGTAGCTGGGGGGGTGGATCACATCCGGATCCTCCACCACTTCAGTGCAGCCGGCTTGCAGCAATCCGATCAGTATGGGAACTAGGCAAAGCTTTGGTGCGCAGGCGGTTCGGTCGTAATTCATGGCGTTTCTCCCCAATGTTCAAGGCCCTGCCGCAACTCCAGCAGCCAGGGTAAAAAACCTTGTTCCAAAACATCGGAGAGTGCAAGATTATCTTTGGAGAGCTCCAGCGCCTCCACGTGGGCGCACAGCGTCGCCACCTCTTCCAGGTGATTGCTCATCGTATTCCGGCCCAGCATCAAGGCGCTCAGCTGGGTTCCGCTCAATTCATTGAGGAAGCTGATCAACACCACCAGGGTCCGCAAATCCGCGTGCAATTCCTGGGCCAGGCGGCTCGCCACCGGCCAGGGATTGATCAAGACCAGCAAAACCGCCTGCCGGGTTCGCTCCAACAGCGTTTCCAGCTGTGTCAGGGCCGAACTCGCCAGTTCCTGGCCCAATTCCCAGAAACCGATCGACCGGGCTTTGATTTCCCGGTAAGCCCTTCCCTCCTGAGTGATCTCCTCCGTGGTGACCGGCTTGCCGTCCACCCAAAAACCGGCCAGGAGGCGATCCTGGCGCAAGGCCATTAATTCCAGGTGGGAACGGATGGCGGCCAGGTTCACCAGGGATTCCAGCGGCATAACCACCGGTTTTCCATCCATAATCACTTGTGCCGGCTGCGTGCAGCGGAGGCGTATGTCATTCTCACTCATGCTCTATTTATCGGCTGTTTCCCAGAAAAGTTAAGCTCCCAAAAAAAAGCGCTTGCATTCAGACCGCCATTCCTTAGATTATCTCACGTCGCTCATGGAAGCGAGCGTAACTCAGCCTGGTAGAGTGTCACCTTGCCAAGGTGATTGTCGAGGGTTCGAATCCCTTCGCTCGCTCCAATTTTTATTCTTCATTATCAATCACTTACGTCCACTTTAGGATCGATTTTGGGGATTTTTGGACAGTTTCTGGACAATTCCGCACCCCATTGCACTGGGGCGGAAGCCCGGAAGTGGTTCTCGATTTTGCCGAACCATGGTGAAAGCCAGCCGGTTTATATCGCTGGCCAGTCGTCGATGAGTCTGAAATAGCGCAGGAGGCGCTACCAAACCTCGGTAATTATCGAGAAGTTTCGAGCTTTTGGACCAGCCAGGGAGTGGTCGCCACTCGATTCCATTTTGCAAATCCTAGTGTAGTGTCCCGCAAATAGCTAGACATATCATGCTTCGTCTTTTTGCTGCCGACGGGGTAGTGTGCAACCAGGTTTAATGGCTTCCAACTTGGCCCGCGCACGCTCAATCTTCTTGA
>CAIMWS010000307.1 GCA_903845125.1 uncultured Verrucomicrobiota bacterium | reverse complement strand
GCGTTGGCCAGCGGCCTGTTCGATCTCCTCTGGGAGGCCTGCCAACCCTCCGCCTCAAAGAAGATCATTGCCTCCAATCCACTTCCTCAAATATGCCTCAACTAATTTGGCATACACCCTTGCGCTCCTGGCGGTTATTTGCTTTATTGAGCTTGCGTGCAGTTCAACAAGACAATGCGAGGCTTGAATCCGCCTGTCCGCCTGTCCGTCGCGGGTGGGATGCTCGCTCTGTGGCTGGCGCTGATGGTGATCTCCAGCTCGCCCACTCTGCACCAGTGGTTGCACGACGACTCCCAGAACGGCAAACATGAATGCCTGGCCACCCTTTTCGCCAAGGGCATCTTTCTTGCCGAGGACTCAGCCAGCCTGGTAAGCTTGGTGGATCCCGCCTGCGTGACCGCTCCGCTGCCCGCCGAATTGAAGTTTGTCTCCCTGCCGGAATTCCGCCTCCCACCCAGCCGCGCCCCACCCGCCACGCTTTCCTCCCCAAGGGTTGAAAGGTGGAGCGGGTTTTAGGCTCCGGCCCTTCCTCTTTTCTTTTAGCCTATCCAGCAGCCCATTCACGGAGCCTTGAACCGTTCCACGCTCATTTGGCGTGCGTGGACATTTTGAGGAAAACCAATGAATCCAGGAACTATTTATGTGATCGCTTCCGCTCTTGGCCTGGGCGCAACTGCGCTCCCGGCCCAGGAAACCAACCAGTCCAGCCAGATCCAGCAGTTACAGCAGCAAATCCGGCAGCTGCAGGCCACCATCGAACAGACCGAGCAGCAGCACCGCCAGCAGCTCGAAGCCCTAAGGAAACAAGTGGAGGCGCTGCAGCCACCCCCCCCCCCGGCCGCGCCGGTGGCCTTGCCAGCGACCCCGGAACCAGCCGCGCCCGGCGGCCCTGCGCCCGGCGGCCCTGCGCCAACCGGTTCAGCCCCGGCCGCCGCGCCACCCGCCGCCGGCGAAAAGAAAGGCTGGTCGCCGGCCGACCCGATCCAGATTGGCGGCGGGCGCGCCTATATGAACCTGGGTTTGGTGGGCACCTTCGCCGCCGGTGGCTCAACCGCCCACGGCATCGAGGGCGGGACGCAATTGGGCGGGCATGATCCGAACCAGAACGGCTTCACCGTGCAAGGGATCGAGGCGAACTTTGCGGGCGCCGTTGACCCCTATTTCCGCGGGAATGCCAACGTGGTGTATGAGATCGATTCCCGTGGTGAATCGTTCCTGGAGCTGGAGGAAGCCTGGCTGGAAACGGTGTCGCTGCCGGCCAACCTGCAGGTGCGGGCCGGCCAGTTCCTCACCGACTTCGGCCGGATCAATACGCAGCATCCCCACTCCTGGACCTTTGTTGACTCTCCGCTGGCCAGCGGGCGCTTCCTGGGCCCGGATGGCCTGCGCAATCCCGGCGCCCGGCTCTCCTGGCTGGCGCCCCTGCCCTTCTACTCGGAGCTGTTCCTCGCGGTTCAAAACAGCCAGGGGGAGACGGCCAACAGCTTCCGCAATGATAATGGGGGGGAGCCGATGTTCGGCCGCCCCCTCAGCCAGGATACCGGGAACTCCCTGAACGGCCTGTTGCTGGCACCCCGTTATGCGGCCTCCTTCGATCTGTCCGACACCCAGACGTTGCTGGCGGGAGTCTCGGCGGCCTTCGGCCCGAACGGGTCGGGAACCGACACCGACACCCAGATTTACGGCGCGGATTTGTTTTGGAAATGGAAACCGGCCAGACATCACGGCGGTTTTCCGTTTGTTTCCTGGCAGACGGAAGCCATGCTACGGCGGTACCAGGCGGGCGCCACTGCCGCAGGCTCCTATACGCCAGGCGCCAGCGGCGTTTATCTGCCTGGCGAAACGCTGGCGGATTGGGGCCTCTACTCGCAAATCGCCTGGGGATTCCGGAAAGATTGGGTGGCGGCGCTCCGCGGCGACTATGTGCTGCCCGTGGACAAGGCGGCCTACGAGTGGATCCTGGGTGACGATCCCAGCCGCCTTCCGCGCTGGCGGTTTTCGCCCAACCTGACGTGGTACCTGAGCGAGTTTTCCAAATTACGCCTGCAATATAATTACGACGACCGGCAGCAGCTCGGCATCGATCACTCCGTGTGGCTGCAATTTGAATTCAGCCTGGGCGCCCACGCCGCGCACAAATTCTAAAACGTCTCCCTGATGAATTGAAAAATGCCGATTGGAACCAAACCTTATGAAAACGCCTCATATCCTTCTTACAGCCCTGGCCTGGTTGAGTTTTTTGCTCCCGGCCCAGGCCCGGTTGAACGTCGTGGCCACCACCTCCGACTTCGCCGCGCTGGCCAAAGCCATTGGCGGGGATCAGGTGGAGATCTCCACCCTGGCGCAGCCCACGGAAGACCCCCATTTCGTGGACGCCAAACCCAGCCTGATCCTTAAACTCAACCGCGCGCAGGTCTTGCTCGAAGGCGGCGCCGAGCTGGAGGCTGGCTGGCTGGCGCCGCTGCTGCAGGGGGCGCGCAACCCGCGCCTGGCCGCAGGCGCCCCCGGGCGCATCCGGTGCAACGAGGGCGTGGCGATGCTGGAAATACCCGCCCAACTGGATCGGTCCGAAGGAGACATCCATGCGTCGGGCAATCCGCACTACCTGACCGACCCGGCCAACGCCCAGATCGTGGCCAGCCACCTCGCGGAGGTCTTTTGCCAGCTCGACCCCAAATCGGCCGCCAACTACCGCGCCAACCTCAAAACCTTTGCCGACCATTTGGCGGCCCGGATGGCCGCGTGGCAAAAGCTGCTGGCCCCGTTCCAAGGCTGCCACGTGGCCGCCTACCACAACTCCTGGCCCTATTTTGCGCGGCGCTTCGGCTTGCACATCCAGCTCTTCCTCGAGCCCAAACCGGGGCTGCCGCCCACTCCGGCCCACCTGGCCGGAATCATCGCGCGGATGAAGGCTGAACAGGCCCGGGTCATCTTTGTGGAACCGTACCTCAACCGCCGGACGGCGGACTCCGTGGCGCGCAGCACCGGCGCCAAAGTCATTGAGGTCGCCTACCTGCCCGGCGGGATCAAGGGCACGGAAAACGACTACGTCAAGCTGATCGACCAGGTGGTCAACTCCCTGGCCCGGGCGCTGGCCGAAACCCGGAATCAAGCCGGCCAAACCGAATAAAAAGGAGCATCCATGGATCTTTTTACCGTGATGAAATGGCCGCTGATCGCCTGCCTGGCGCTGCCGTGGCTGTTGGTGTATATGGGGCTGCATGTGGTCCAGCGGCAGATCATTTTCGTGGACCTGGCACTGGCCCAGGTGGCGGCCCTGGGCACGTGCGTCGCCCTGCTGGCCGGGTGCGACGTGCATTCCTGGCAGAGCTACCTCTGGTCGGCGGCCTTCACGGTGGCGGGAGCGGTGGTCTTCACCCTCACGCGCACCCGGCATCACCGCGTGCCGCAGGAAGCCCTCATCGGCATTGTCTATGTAGTGGCCGCCGCCGCCGGCATTTTGGTGCTGTCCGGCAGCGCCGGCGGCAAGGAGGAACTGCAACGCTCCCTCGTGGGGGAATTGCTGGTCGTACCGCCGGCGGAGGTGCTCCAGACCATCCTCCTCTATGCGCTGGTGGGCGTGGTGCATTACCTCTTTCGCAGGGAATTCATGGCCATCTCCTCCGACCCCGAGGCCGCCGGACGGACCGGCATCGGGGTGCGGCGCTGGGACTTTGTCTTTTATGTGCTCTTCGGGTTTGTAGTGACGAGCTTTGTCCACCTGGGCGGGGTGCTGCTGACCTTCTCGTATTTGATTGTGCCGGCCATCTGCGCCAACTACCTGGCGGGATCCTGGCGCGCGCGTTTGGCGATTGGCTGGAGCGTGGCCACGGGCGCCAGCCTGCTCGGCCTCTATGTCACCCCCAAGCTGGACCTGCCGATCGGCGCCACCATTGTCTGTGCCCTGGGGGCGGCGCTGGCGCTGACGGTGGCAGCCCTGGCGGTGCAGGAAGCGCGCCGGCGGCGGGCGGAATCCGCGAACCCACCTTAAAGTTTCTCCCCCCTCCGCGGCGGTTGATTACCGGCAGCCTGCACGGGCAGGGATGGCCTTGCCTGGTTCAGGCGGCAAGATTGCCCGGGGTGGATGGCTGTATTGGTGGCGGAAATCCAGGTAAAACTACTACCAATTGCGGTAATCCGGACGCCAGGAGGCAGAAACACCCGCCCCTTCCATCCGCGGCTCGAACTCGAGGGCGATTGCACTGGGAACCTGGAACCTCAGGTCGCTCGTCGGATAACGCCCCGATGGGGAGTGATATCAGACCGCGTCCCCTACCTCCTGAAAGGACGGGCAAGCAAGTTGGTGAGGGTATGGCATGGTGAGGGTATGGCATTGCAGACTGAGTAAGGTTGTGTAGGTTCTCCCATTGGTCGCCACGGGAAAAGACAGGACACTATCAAAATGATCACGATTGGAGACGAAGAGTTGCATAAAGTTTTTCCACGCGAATACCCCAAGGATTTGGCTCGCACCACCGAGGGGGAATCGCCGTCTGAATATGATCTTGATCGCATCGAGGCTGAAAAGTTGGCGGGCAAAAGGTGGGAAGAAATTGAGGCAGCCCTGCTGCAAGAATTCTTCGATATCGGAGCTTGGTTGAACCCTCGAGCATTTCATTATTTTTTCCCTGCGTTCATTAAGCAGTCGCAGGTTGACCTGAAGAAAACGAGCCTCCTGGTGGACTCGCTGATCACGATGCTGGCCGATGGCGGACTGCATTGGCCTGAATCGCTGAAGGATGCGGAAGCGGAGCTTTTGAGAGAAAACCCGGAAATCGCGGAGGCCATTGAATCCATCAACGAGAATGAACTCAGCGCTTGGAGGCAGGAGCGGTGGAAGGCGTTCACGGCACCTCAGTGGGCCCTGGTGCGCAAATGGTTAAGCTGGATTGACCAGGACGAGCGATGGCCGGTGGATCGGGAGGTTTTGCGGAAGGCCATAATAAACGCTGCGAAGTGGCAGGCGCAGCGAGTTGGTATTCCGCGCAAAAGGTGAGAAAGATCCAGCGGCGCTCAGGCCGTGGCCTGCGGCTATTCCCAAGCTTCAGGCTGGCTGACCTCGATCCCATCGGCGGTTGCGGGAGCGAACCAACTGCCGCGGGCGTTGGCTTTTCAAAAGGAGTTTTTATTATCCATGGGCGGCGGCAGCCAGCTCGCCGCCCGGCGCCGGTGGCTGCACCGGCGGCGGGCTACCACCGCTTGCCGCCGCACCCAATCCAGCGCGGCCGGATCCGTGAATCCGCTTTTATGAGGTCAGTTTTTCAAAAGGCCACGTGGCGGCGCCGCCATCCATGACACGGACGCGCTCGTATCCGGCCCCTTGCAGGATCTTCGCCGCCTCGTAGCCCCGCAGCGATATTTTGCAGAAGGTGATGATCTCCCGGTCTTTGGGCAGTTCCGACAGGCGTGTGCGCAAAGCGCCCAGCGGAATGAGGATGGAGCCGGGCAACCGCTCCTGCTGATGTTCGGCCGGGCTGCGGACATCCAGAAAAACGAAGTCCTCTTTGGCGTCGAGGCGCTGCTTGACTTCCATGGGCGTGATCCCCACCACCTGCCCATCGAGCTTGTTGCGGGCGACATTGGCGGCGGTGATGATATTATCCAGCGCAGGAGAGTAAGGAGGAGCATAGCAAAGATCCACTTTCGACAGCTGGTCCACGGTCATCCCGGCCGTGATGGCCATGGCCGCCACATCCATGCGTTTATCCCCTTGGCCAGGGCCCACGGCCTGGGCGCCGAGCAGTTTCCGGCTCGATGCGTCCACCACCAGTTTCAGCATGATGGGTTTGGCACCGGGCATATAGTGGGCCCGATCGGCATCGGGCACAATGACCGTGACAGCCTGGAACCCGGATTGGCGGGCCGCCCACTCCGTCAGCCCGGTGCGCGCCACGCAGAAATCAAACACCTTGCAGACGGTGCTGCCCAACACACCGGGAAACCGGTCATCGCCCCCGCAGATATTGATGGCGGCCACCCGGCCTTGCTTGTTGGCGGTGGAGCCGAGCGGGACGAAACACGGCTGGCCCGTAACCAGATCGCGGCTTTCCACACAATCGCCGGCGGCATAAATATCCGGATCGGAGGTCTGCATCCGGTCATTCACCTGGAGGGCGCCCGTGGAACCGATTTGCAGGCCGGCCGCGCGGGCCAAATCCACCTGGGGCCGAACCCCAATGCCGAGGATCACCAGATCCGCCGGCAAGCGTCCCTGGCTGGTCAGGACGCCGCTCACCCGGCCGGTCCCCTCGAAGGCGGTGACCTGGGTCCGGGTCAGGACCCGGACCCCATGGGATTCCAGGTGCCGCTCCACCAGCCGCGCCATTTCCCAATCCAACACCCGCAAAACCTGGGGCAGCGTTTCCACCAGGGTGACGCGGCAGCCGCACTGCACCAGGGCTTCCGCCGTTTCCACACCGATCAACCCCCCGCCGATCACGACCACCTCCCGCGCCTGGGCCTGGGATACCAGGGCTTTGATGCCTTCCGCGTCCTGCACCCCATGCAGGGTAAAGATGTTTTCCAGGTGCGCGTTGGGGAACGGAAGCCTGACCGGGCTGGCGCCGGTGGCCAGCACCAGCTTGTCGAAGGCGAGCCAAAAGTCGGCGGCTTCGCCATGGCGGCGGGCCCGCACGCGCTTTTGCGCACGGTCGATTTCCAGAGCCTCGGTTTCATTCAAAACCTTCACATTTTTCACCTTCTGGAAGAAGGCCACATCCCGCACGACCCCGATGGGGGTGCTCATCAAATCCTTCGGTTCCTGGACGGCGCCCGACACGTAATAGGGCAGGCCGCATCCCGCGTAAGAGAGGAACCTGCCTTTTTCCAGAACGGTCACCTCGGCTTCCGGATTCAGGCGCATGATCTTGGCCGCCACTTTTGGGCCGGCGGCCACACCACCAATAACAACCACTTTTAAGGGCATATATTTTCTGTTTGTTTCCAGGTTCGCAGACCTGTTTTTTTGGGCCATTTCCGCCGTTCTCCGTCCGGCAGTGCTGCGGACTTCATCGCCGGTCCTTCCTCCCTGGCAGAGCCGGAAGCGGAGGAAAAGTTACAAAGGATTACCCGCCCGCGGTTTGGATGGATCGGTTTGGCAGCCATCCCCAGCGCTCCTTGCACGGTCCCCGGAAGAAACCTCATCCGGGTTGGGATGGGAACCGCCGCCGCCCGGAATGGAGTGGGATCGGATCCGGAAAAAGCCATCATTTCGACTCGCCTTGTGCCTCCCCGGCAACCGGCAGCCAGAGGGTGAAGCAGGTGCGCCCGGGCCGGCTTTCCTGGAGCGCCAGATCCCCGCGGTGGGCGCGGGCAATCTCCCGGGCCAGGCTCAGGCCGAGGCCCATCCCATGCACAATCCGGCTGCGGGCGGCATCCGCCCGGAAGAAACGGTTGAACAGGCGCTTTTGATCCGCGGGCGAGATGCCGGGGCCGCCATTGCAGATGTTCAGCTCACTCCGGCCATTCCGCGAGCCAAGTTCCACCGTGATCCAGCCGTTGGGCTCATTGTAGCGCAAGCCGTTTTGCAGCAGGTTCAGCACCGCCCGCTGTAACAGCACCGGGTCCGCTTCAATCCAAATGGCGGGTGCCGCGCGCAGCTCCACTTTAACGCCGGTTTCGGCCGCCAAGGTTTCAATGTCCTGGGTCAATTCTTCCAGGGCCGCGCCCAGGTTGATCCGCTCCAGCCTCAAAGGCAGCTGACCGGCGTCAGCCTGGGCCAGGAGCAGGAGGCTGTTCGTGATCGACTTGAGCCGCTGCGTTTCTTCCAGGAGGTTGGCAAAGACTTGTTGTTCTGCGGAGCCCGGCGCTGCCGCTTGCAGCGCGTTCTCCAACTCGCCTTGCATGATGGACAGCGGGGTTTTCAATTCATGGGAGGCGTCGGCGCTGAAGCGGGTCGCCTGCTGGAAGCTCAGTTCCAGCCGGTCCATCATGCTATTGAGCACCCGGATTAACCGGGCGACCTCCGGATCTTCCTCCGAGGCCGGAATCCGGTGGTTCAGCCCGCGCGCGGTAACCCCCTCGGCCACCTGGGCGATGGACCGCAGCGGGCGGACGGCATACCCGGCGATCCACCATCCTCCCCCGCCGATGGCGGATAAGGCCAGCGGCAGCACCAGCAGAAAGGCCTGGCGCAGGCGGTGCAATTCGGCCTGCAGGTCGGCAATGTTGAGGCCGAGCACCAGCCGGTCGTTTTGGTCCCCGAGAATGCCCAGACGCCAGGTTGCCTGGGCGGTCCGGACCGATTGAAAACGCGGGGTTTTGGAAAAAACAATCGGGGTGGATCCGCCGCCCCGCATGCGCCCGGAACCCTGCATGGCGCCCCGGCCCATCCCCTTGCCCTCCCCCCAGGGAGACCGCTTCTGAAAAGCGGGGACGCCTTCCCCCGGCTCCCCGGATATCGCCCGTCCCTCCCCGGCCGCCAGTGCGTTGCCCGGGTTATCCTCAAGGCGCAAATCCAGGGTTTTGGGGTCGAGGTCTTTCGGCCAATGCGGCGATTGATAGCGGATGCTGCCATCCGCGCCGGCCGCCAGCAGGATGAGCTGCTCTTTGCGCTCCTCGCCGAAGATCATCTCAATCACGCTGCTCAGCCGCTCGTAATTCATCCGGCTGCCCATCCACCCGGGATGCCGATAGGCCAGCGCGCGGATCTCCCGGTCCATGGCTTCAAGGCGTTCCTGGTACATCAAATACCAGGCGTTGGCGCCAAACGCCACCAAGACCACCCCGGAGATCAAGGCCGACAACAACGCAATGCGCACCCGGAAGGCCAGGGGTTTCATAGGGTCAGCCCTGGCCTTTCATGCGGTAGCCTACCCCGCGGATGGTTTCAATCAGCTTGACCGGCGAAGCGCCGTCAATTTTCTTCCGCAGCCGCTGCACATAGACGTCCACCAAATTGGTGCCGGGGTCGAAATCGTAATTCCAGACCTGCTCGCAGATCTGGACGCGCGTGAAGACACGGCCGGGAGAGCGTGCCAGTTGCTCCAGCAAGGCAAACTCGCGGGCGGTCAATTCAATCCGCTGCTCGCCCCGCATCACCTCGCGGGTCAGCAGGTTCACAGTGAGGTCTTCGACCACCAGCAGGCTTTGCGGGGTGCCCGTGGACCGCCGCACCACGGCCTGCAACCGTGCCACCAGTTCCTCGATAAAAAACG